>CALLYK010000259.1 GCA_937858365.1 uncultured Isosphaeraceae bacterium
GAGGCGGTCCTCGCGGACGTCCGCGAGGGGTACGTCTCGGAGGCCGAGGCGCGCAGGCACTACCCGCACGCGTTCACGAGCTGACGATGGCCGCGCTGGGAGAGATCGTCCTCACGACGGCCGGCAAGGGCCGCTCGTCCGGCGGCGCCGACGCCGACCCGATCACGACCGAGGTGATCCGCCATGGCCTCAACTCGGCGGCGAACCAGATCAAGCGGGCGCTCGTCCGCACGTCGTTCAGCCCGATCATCTACGAGGTCCTCGACTTCGCCGCGGTCGTCTACGACCGCAAGTTCCGCCTGCTCGCGCAGGCGCCGTCGCTCCCGTTCTTCATGGGGACGATGAGCTTCTGCATCGAGTCCGCCGTCGAGGCCGTCGGCGGCGAGTCCGAGCTCTTCCCGGGCGACATCATCCTGATGAACGACCCGTACAAGACCGGCTCGCACCCGCAGGACGCGGCCGTCGTCATGCCCGTGTTCATGCCCGACGGGACGACGCTGATCGGCTACACGGCGATCAAGGCGCACTGGCTCGACATCGGCGCCAAGGAGATCTACTGCACCGACACGACCGACGTCTTCCAGGAGGGCGTGATCTTCCCCGGCGTCAAGCTCTACAGCCGCGGCGAGCTCGTGCGCGACATCCAGAAGATGGCGATCGCCAACTCGCGGCTGCCGAAGTTCGTGCTCGGCGACATCAACGCCGAGGTCGCGGGGGTGCGCGCGGGGGGCAAGGAGCTCGTGCGGCTCGTGCAGCGGTACGGCCTGCGCGAGAGCCGCGGACTGCGAGACTGAGGCGGGGCGCAGTGTCGGCACGATATCTGCTTGGGGCGAGGCCATGACGAAACCGGCGCGGCCCTGGGCGAACAGGTTGCGGGTATCGGTTACCTCAAAGGTGACCGTGGCAGTCCCGTCGCCTTCCCTCAAGCCGGAACTAGTCGAAAAGCCGGCCGGGCCGTAGCTGGATCCACCACCACCGGGGCCACCGCGACCGAAGCCGTTCCCCATGTTCTGGGCTAGCTTCATGATGTCAAACGGCTTGCCCTGGGCCTTGGTGAAATTGGTCTGCTGGTTCTTATTGATCACCTTCTTGATGCGCTTGATGGTCTCCTCGCGCAACTTGTCCTGGTCGGCGCCGGCCTTGGTCATCATGTCCCGGAACTGCGCGGTCCGCGCTTCACGTGCGGCTCGGTCGGCGGCACCTGGGTCTTGAGCGGCCTGGTCTGCGGCGGCGTCCTTCGTTTGCGCCGCGCCGGTTTGCGCGCCCTTTGTCTGGGGACCAGCGACGGCATTCGGCGGGCCGCCCGGTCCACCGCCGCCCGGTCCGCCCCGCGTGAACATGGCGCGACGCGCATCGTTCAGCTTCTGTTCCTCTTGGCCGACCCACTGGTCGATGCCCTGAAGCTGCTCGTATTGGAAGGGGTTGACCATCAGGTACTGCTGGACTTCCTCATCGTGGAGCACGGCGGGGAGCCCGAGCACCTGGAGCTCGATCTGCTTGAGCCTCTTGATCTGAGCGGGCGTGAGGACCTGCTTGATCTCTTGCTCGGTCTGGTTGGCCATTTCACGGAATTGCTGGGCCATTTGTTCGAAGAAGGCTGTTCGCTGTTCGGGGGTCATGTTCTGGAGATTCTGCCAATTCATACCGCCTGGACCGCCTTGGCCTCCACCGCCTGGACCGCCCTGGCCACCGCCACGATTGCCCCGACCGCCACGACCACCTTGACCCTGGGCCGGATCCTGGGTTGGGGGCTCCAGACCCACCGAGAGGAAGGAGCCGCCATCGGGACCACCACGGCCACCACGTCCGCCAAAGCCACCACCGGGCCCACCGAAACCTCCACCACCGGGCCCACCGAAACCTCCACCACCGGGGCCACCGAAACCTCCACCACCGGGGCCACCGAAACCTCCACCACCGGGGCCACCTCGCCCACCACCGCCGCCTCCACCGCCACCACCTCCTCCACCGCCACCACCACCGCCGTTGCCGCCACGGCCCCCGCCGGGTCCACCAGCCCCGCCGGCACCACCGCCGCCCGGTCCACCTCGGCCACCGCCGAACATCTGACCCATCCGGCCCCGGCTATTTTCCATGATCTGCTGAAGCTGGTCCTTCTGCTTCGCCGTGAGGCCGATCTCCTTTTGAAGGTCTTCCGATGTCAGAAGGAGCGTGTAAATCCCAACCATCCCGCCCATTCTGCCGCCGCCGCCTGGGCCGCCGCCAGGACCGCCGCGGCCGCCACCGCGATTGTTGCCGCCGCGATCGAGCATGGAGCGGAGCATCCGAAGGCGCGACGCGTCGTCGGGGCCTTGCCGGTTGGGGTCGGCGGGCGCGCTCGCCGTGGGGCGAGGAGTGGCGCTCGGCGCCGCTTCGTTGTCGGTCGCCTCGCCCGATTTGGCCGCAGCGGAGGGGCGTGTCGGGGGCTTGGGGGCGTTGGCCGAGGGTCGGGTCTGCGACCATGCGTTCATGGCCGTTGCGCAAACCAAAGCACACCCCAGCGCGATCGGGGTCACGCGGGACCGAAGCATCATTGCTGAGCTCCTCGTTAGGCCGGCTGAGTGGGCGATTCGCAGTTGTGTTGAGACGTGGGCGCACCCATGACCCAGACGACGAGCCGGAGAAAGGCCGTGGTATGAGTCGCACTGTCAAGGAATAGCGGCGGAACGCTCTTCGATGTCCCGAAGATTGGGAAGAATTCTAACAAGATGAGTAAGGCCGGAAAAGGCTCGGTCGCGAAAAAGAAAGAAACGAGGTGTCGATGTCGGCGATCGGGTCCGCGACTTGCGTTCTGTTCCCACGGAATGCCGCGTCTGGGGCTGGCCTACCCGAGCGGAAACGAAGCTTCGTTCACGCATTCAGGCGTGGGTCAACCAAACGGTCAGTCCCGCCAACATGGTCAAAGCGGCGACCCTCAGCGTCCAACGATAGACGCGATAGCGGGCCTTCACGTGTGTCGGGTCTTCCGTCCGCGACAGCGACCAGCCTTCCATGCCCCTCAGAGCATTCTGCGCCACAATCGCCATGAGGACCAGAAGCAAGTAGCCGAACCCGTGGTCCAACCAGGAACGCCAGGGCACGGCGGCGAGGACGGGCCGCCACTTCGAGGCCATGGCGAGAGGCGCGTCGGACTGATAGACGACCAGATGGGCCGTCTTCTGGACGTGCCGGTCTCCATCGTGGGCCCCCATCTCCAGGGCCAAGGCCGCGCTTTGACCCGCCTTGGGGACGCCCGACACGATTCCGGTTTCCGCGTCAAAGGTGAGTCCTTCCGGTAGCGGGCCGGTCAGCGACCAGCGGGGCCCCGAAGACGCGCCGCGCGCCGCCAGCGCGAGTTGATACGGGCGCCCCGCGATCGCCTCGGGCCATTCGCTGGGAGTGGCGATCGCGAGTTCGGTGGCCGCTTCCGGGTCCGTCCTCGCCCGCTCCGACTTGCCTGGAAGGTCAATCGCCTTGGGGACGAGTGCCATGATGACCATCGTCAGCATCAGGATGAACAGCAAGGCGCCGGTGAGTTTGGTGACGACCACGGCGACGAACGAGTCCTCGCCGGAACCGCCGAACTCCTGGCCGCCGCTTCGACCGCGTCGAGATCGTCGCATCGGTCCTTGAGACCTCCCTGGTCAGGCGGCTTGCTCGTCGGTCGGCGCGACCACGGGGTAAGCCGTGGCCGGCAGCATTTTCTTCACGATGTTCCGGTAAAGCGCGTTGCCCTGCTCGATGCTGACCTGAAGTAGCTCGAGGGCCTCCTTCAAGCTGCCCAGGGTCCGCGCCAGTTGTTCCTGCGAGGCCCGACTCGACTTCTCGTAGGTGGCCGTCCAGTGGGTGCCCAACGCTTCGGTGGCGGCGCACGATCGCTCGATCGCGCGGCGGATCAATTCGAGTTGGGGGTCGGGCTCGGCAGGTGCGGTGAGGGCCGTCTCGATCCGCGCCAGGGCCGAGAGTCCCCGACGGGCCATGTCGTCCAATTCGTCGACCAGCGTGGCGAGTCCGGCCAGGTCTTCTCCCGCCCTCGCGATCGTGTTGGCGCCTCGGTCGATGGCCGCCACCGCCTGGGCGAATCGGTCCACATGCGGGCCCAAGCCGTCCCCCATGCGCGCGGCCAAGGCTTCCAACGCGGCCGTGGTTTGGACCGCGAATTCGGCGATGTCCACCGGGCCGGACGCCGAACCGGCCAAGCGGGGCAGCCAGTTTTCGACGACCCAACGGTCCACCAAGGCCAAGAACTTCTCGGCTCGACGATGGACCATCGTCTGGATGAGCATCAACGACGCGCTCAGAAAGAGGGCCAAGAGCGTGCTGTCAAACGCCTTCTGAAGGGCGGCCGTCACACTCGTCAGGTTGTTGAGGAAACCGTCGAGTTCTTTCACCATCGGTAAGACACGGCTGATCTCCATCAGGGCCTTGCTGATCCCTTCCACGGTCCCGATAAAACCGATGACCGGGAGAAGATAGAGGACGTAGCGAGTCAGGACGAAGCGGCCTTCCGATTGTTCCTGATCGAGGGACGAGGCTTCCGCGTTGACTTCCATCAACTGACTCAACGACGCACGCTGGGCGGGATCGGAGGTCTGCGAAATTTGGCGAAGTCTAGCGGCCAGGGTCCGGTCGTCCGCAGGGTTGATGGTCTGTGACTGATCGAGCCAGGCGGGGGCTTCGAGGAAGGCCCGTTCTTCGCGGCGCAGGCCCCAAAGGACGTAGGCCAGAGTGAACGTGGCGAAGAAATAAAGGCCGGTCCCCAGGAATTGTTCCCAACCGCGCTCGAACATGAGAGTGGGGTTGAAGATCATGAGCCCCAGCGGCAGCGCCAGGGCCAGGGCCAAAAGCCCAAGCGTGGCCCCAAACTCTCCTCGAGAGGCCCGGCCGCCTTTCCTGCCGTGCGACATGCCATCATCCCTGTTTGGGTTTTTTCGCGGCGGCACCGAACATCCCGATCGGTAAGACCGTCTTTCCCAGCAGAATCGGCGAGACGGTTTTTGGACTTGAGATCACCACGCGAAATCCCGGAAGATCGTCACAACTCCTAAGCAATTGGGAGGTCTTCCCCTGGGTGGAGCGCGAACGCATGGGCGATCTGCCGAACGCGATCGAGACGGATGAGTCACGGGACCTGCTGGCCCGCGCGGGTTGCGGTGATGGCGAGGCCCTCGGCCTGCTCTTCGCCAAGCACCGCGAGGCCCTCCGACGTGCCGTGGCGAGGCGTCTGGGGACGGGGATGGGGGCGCGCTTCGACCCCTCCGACGTCGTCCAAGAGACGCAGATCGAGGCGTTCCGGCGTTTGCCGGAGTTCCTGGGCCGCAAGCCGATGCCCTTCCGGCTCTGGCTCTTCCGAACAGCGGCGGAGCGCCTCTTAAAGCTCCGACGGCAAGCCAAGGCGGCGCGGCGGGACGTGACTCGGGAACGGCCCTTGGCCGACAGCGGGTCGATTTCAACGCCTCAAGGCCCCCTGGCCCTGGCGAAACCCACGCCCAGCCAGGAGGTGGCCGCCCGGGACCTGGACAGGCGGCTTCAGGAAGTGCTGGGGCACCTACCCGAAGCCGACCGCGACATCCTCACACTTCGGGCCCTCGATGGTCTCCCTTACGAGGAGATCGCCGTCCGATTGGCCATCGAACCTGCGACGGCCCGCAAACGATACGGTCGGGCCCTCTTACGACTCCGGGCGGCCCTCGTGGCCAATGGTGTGACGGAGTAAACCGGCATGGACCCGACCGGACCAGTTGGCGGCGAAGGGCCTGGCCTCGACACCTTGTTGGCCCTGGTCGCCGATGAGTATCGCGATGTCCTCGCCCGCGGCTTAGGCGCCAATTCGGTCGAATTTGCTACCCGCTTCCCGGAACTCGCGGAGGTCCTGCCAGACCTCCTTCCCGCCCTGCGGATGATGCATGGTCTGGCCCCAACGGGCGACTCCTCCCCCAACGGTCCCAGCGGAACGGGCCTCTTGGGCGACTTCCGCCTGATCCGAGAGCTGGGTCGCGGCGGGATGGGGGTCGTTTACGAGGCCGAGCAGGTCTCGCTCGGTCGGCGCGTGGCCCTCAAAGTGCTCCCCTTCGCGGGCGACGCCACGAAGACGGTGGCCCGCTTTCGGGTCGAGGCCCAGGCCGCCGCGATGCTGCGCCATCCCCATATTGTCCCCGTCTTCGCCAGCGGGTGCGACCAGGGGACCCACTATTACGCGATGCAGTTGATCGAAGGCCGGTCCCTCGCCGAGCTCTTGCGCGAGCCGGCCCGGTCGGGACGAGGCCTGCCCGCGCGCGACGCGGCCGAGCTTGCCCGCCAAGCCGCCGAGGCCCTTGATTACGCCCACGAGCAAGGCGTCCTCCATCGCGACGTCAAACCAGGGAACTTCCTCGTCGACGGCCAAGGCCACTTGTGGGTCACGGATTTCGGCCTGGCGCGCGTTTCGGGTGCCGGCAACATCACGCTGACTGGCGACCTTCTAGGCACTTTGCGGTACATGAGTCCCGAACAGGCGGCGGGGGCACGGACCCTCGACCCGCGAGCCGACATCTACGGCTTGGGAGCCACCCTTTACGAACTCATCGTGGGCCGACCCGCCTTTGACGCGGCCGACCGGCGGGACCTCCTTCGCCAAATCGCGCTCGAGGAGCCAGCCCCGCTTCGTCGCCGCCCCAGGGAGGTCCCGCGCGACCTTGAGACGATCGTCTTGCGCGCCATGGCGAAGTGGCCCGAGGACCGTTATCCGTCCGCGCGGGCGATGGCCGACGATCTGGGCCGCTTCCTCCGCGACGAGCCGATCCGGGCCCGCCCGCCCAGCCTTTTTGAACAAGCCCGCCGCCTGGCGCGCCGGCACAAACAATGGGTCGGGCCCGTCTTGGTCCTGCTTCTTCTGGTCAGTCTGGCCTCGGCTGGGTCGGCCGGCCTCCTCTGGGCCGAGCGGGCCAAGACCAACGAGGCACTCTTCAAGGCCCAACTGGCGCGCATCCGCGAACGCGAGGCCCTACGTTTCACGTTCAAGGCGTCCGACCAACTCGCCAACATCGGCCTGCGCAATCTCCTGCGGCCGGGACCCGTGGAAGGCGAAGACGCCGGCTTCTGCCGGGCCGCCCTTCACTATTACGTCGGCATCGCCAACCGGTTTCACCACGAGCCCGACATGATCGACATGGCGGCGGCCGTCGAACATCGGATCGGCTTCTTGCGCATGGTCCTGCGCGAACCGGGAAGCGAGGCGTCTTTCCAACGGTCTCTTGGCCTCCTTGAGTCCTTGATCGCGCGACGGCCCAACGACCAGGACCTTCATTCGAGCCTGATCTTCTTACTCCGCGACATGGCCTACTACTATCAGACGAAGGACGAGGTCCCCGCGGCCCTCGATTGTTGCCGACGGCGACTCAAGGAGATGCGTAAAGACGTGGAGAACACGGACGCCCTGCGCTTCCTGGTCTATGAGGAGTTCGCCTTCGTCCGCTTGCTGGAGAAGGCCGAGGAGACAGAGGAAGCGGCGGTTGCCAGGGCGCAACTCGACCTGGACCTCGCCGAACTCACGGAGCGCCTTCCCTGCGAGGCCCTTCCCCTGAATAACAGGGCCTGGTTGATCGTTGGCTCCCCGAAGGTCCCCAACGCCGAGGAGGCCGCTAGGGCGGTTGACCTCGCGGAAAAGGCGGTGGCCCTCGACCCCTCTCGAAGCGCCTATTGGAACACCTTGGGGGTCGCGCATTATCGCTGTGGGCAGTGGGAGAAGGCCCTCGAAGCGCTTCGTGAGTCGATGCGCCTGACTGACGGCGGAGACGCGTTCGACTGGCTCTTCATGGCGATGGTGGCCCAAAAGCTCGGCCGCAAAGAGGAGGCCCAAGCCTATTACGTGAAGGCCCTCGAATGGGCCCCGCCCGACCCCGACAAGGCCCTGGAACTGACCCAATTTCGCCAAGAGGCCGCCCGCGTGCTCGGCCTCGATACCGAGGCCGACTCTTGACGGAGGTCCACACGGTGCCGCGATCGGCGACGGACGAGCCGGGACGCAAGCCCCCCCAAATTTGCGCAAGATTGGAGCGTCGGCGACGCCACACTGCTTATTTCTTGAGCAAATGATTGGACCAAGAGGGACGGGCCCCTGCCCCAAGACGTCATAGAGACTGGACATCGACTCGTCCGACCCCCATGATGTTGGGGCCCCGGCGCATCGTTTGCGTTGGCTGTCTTCATCTTGGCGCCCCAGCCCGACAAATCGAGGTCCCAGCGCATGTTCGGGTCGGCCGCGGCGTCCGCCGAGCAGGTCTTGATCGCCAACTACCAAATCCACGGCTTCGACGAAATGTTCGCGGCCCCGGGATTGGCGCGTCCCCACTACGAGAGGCTCCTGGGTCAACTCAACGACCTTGGCCCCGCCGAGCTCGCGCGTCGGAATCGCGTGGCCGACCTCTCCATGCGCCATCAGGGGATCACGTTCACCGTTTATGGACGCGACCAGGGGGACGAGCGGATCATCCCGTTTGACCCGATCCCGCGCCTCGTCCCGCCCGATGAGTGGGACCAGATCGAACGGGGCCTTCAGCAGCGCGTCCGCGCCCTCAACCTGTTCATCCACGACGTGTATCACTCCCGACTCGTCTTGAAGGACGGGATCGTCCCCCCGGAGTTGGTCCTGGGCGCCTCGGGGTATCGCCGCGAGTTCGTCGGCGTGCGCGTGCCCCGCGACATCTACATGCACATCTCGGGGATCGACCTGATCCGCGATGTGGATGGGCGTTACCTCGTCTTGGAAGACAACTGCCGGACCCCTTCGGGCGTGAGTTACGTCCTCAAGAACCGGCAGGTGATGAAGCAGGTCTTTCCGGTCCTGTTCGAAGACCACGACGTTCGCCCCGTGGACGATTACGCGGCCAACCTGCGGGCCGTTCTCCGCCACGTGGCGCCCGCCGGCGTCGAGGACCCAACGGTCGTCGTCCTCACTCCGGGCGTCCACAACTCCGCGTACTTCGAGCACAGCTTCCTCGCCCGGCAGATGGGCGTGGAACTTGTCGAAGGGAGAGACCTCTTCCTCGACAACGGCGCGATTTACATGCGTACGACCCGAGGCGCCCAGCGCGTGGACGTGGTCTATCGCCGGATCGACGACGACTTCCTGGACCCTCTCACCTTCCGCCGCGACACTCAGCTTGGCGTCGCGGGCCTGGTGGGGGCCTATCGCGCGGGCCGATTAGGGCTGGTCAACGCGATCGGCACGGGGGTCGCCGACGATAAGGGGATTTACCCGTTCGTCCCCGCCATCATTAAGTATTATCTGGACGAAGACCCGATCCTGCCCAACGTGGAGACCTTCCGGGCGCCCGTCGATTCGCACCGTCAGCACATCCTCGCCAATCTCGACAAACTGGTGGTGAAGGCGGTGGACGCGTCGGGCGGTTACGGGATGCTGATTGGACCGGCCTCCACGGCGGCCGAGCGGGACGAGTTTCGACGAAAGATCGAAGCCAACCCGCGTGGCTACATCGCCCAGCCGACGATCGCGCTCAGCCAGCACCCGACGTTCTTCGATGGACGCCTGGAGGGTAGGCACGTCGACTTGCGGCCGTTCGTGCTCTATGGCGAGGAGATCAAGGTCCTGGCTGGCGGCCTGACGCGTGTGGCCCTACCCCGCGGTTGCCTGGTCGTCAACAGCTCGCAAGGCGGCGGCACGAAAGACACCTGGGTCCTCCGCGAGTTACCACCGCGCGCGGCCCCCTCGAACGACGGGGCCGCTTGAAGATGCTCAGTCGCGTGGCCGAGAACCTCTATTGGATGAGCCGTTACGTCGAGCGGGCCGAGAACGTCGCGCGCTTGCTCGACGTCGGCTTCGACCTGGAGCTTGACGACGCCACCCTCGACACCGATCGCGAGCCCGCCCCGGTGGAAGGGGTCTTGAACATCCTCGGCTGCCGGCAGGCGTTTCAGAAGCGATACGGCACCGGCACGGCCGATCGCGACGCCGTCTTGCGCTTCCTCACGTTCGACCGCTCCAACAGCCTCTCGGTCCTGGCGATGGTGGCCGCCGCGCGCGAGAACGCGCGAGGAACGCAGGAGTCCGTCAGTTCCGAGGTCTGGAGCCAAATCAACCGCCTTTATCTGTATCTGAACGGCGGCAAGGCCCAGCGCCGGTTTGAGGAAAGCCCTTCGCGCTTCTACGACGGGTTGAAGCGGGCCTGCGTCCTCTTCGCGGGCCTGATCGACGGCACGTTGCCTCACAACGAGGTCTATCACTTCCTGCAAGTCGGCCGCTACTTGGAGCGGGCCGGCCAGATCGCGCGCATCCTGACCGACCGCGCCCACCAGCTTACGCCCCTGGCCCTGCCGGGAGACAGGCCCTTGCAGCTCGTCCACGGCACGAGCCTATTACGCATCTGCTCGGCCCACGACGCCTACCTGCGCACTTACCAAGACCAGATCGATTCCGAAGGCATCGTGCAGTACCTCGTCTTGAACGCCGATTTCCCACGATCAGTGCGGTTCGCGGTGGAGCGTTGTGCCCTTTCCCTCCGCGAGATCAGTGGGGCCGACACCGACGAATACGTCTCAGAATCGGAGCGTCTGCTGGGCCGTTTGAGCGGCGAGCTCCGATATCTGGAAGCGGGCGAGATCTTTGCGCGAGGCCTGTCGACGTTCCTCGCCGAATTGCTCGAAACGTGCGACCGAGTCGGTCGCGAGGTCCATCAGGCGTACTTTTTCACCTGATTCCTGGGCGGGATGGTCAGTGTCGGAAGTGACGCCGGCCGGTCAAGACCATCGCCATCCCATGTTCGTCGCAGGCGGCCAGGGTCTCGTTGTCACGCTTCGAGCCGCCGGGTTGGATGATCGCGGTCACACCCGCCCGGGCGGCCGTGTCGGGACCGTCGCGGAAGGGGAAGAAGGCGTCGGACGCGAGGACGGCGCCTCGGGCACGTTCACCCGCCTTCTCGACCGCGATCCGCACCGAATCCAGGCGGCTCATCTGACCGGCCCCCACACCCACCACCTGTCCCGCTTTCACCAGGACGATCGCGTTCGATTTGACCGCCGCGCAGACGAGCCAAGCGAAGGCGAGGTCGGCCCGCTCCGTGTCGGTGGGTGGCCGACGCGTCGCCACTTGGCCGGAGCCTGGGTCGGCCTCCACTTCGTCCCAGTCTTGGACGAGCAAGCCCCCCTCGACCCGTCGAAGGTCTTGGCCGATCGGGCCGGCGGATTCGAGGCCAAGCGGTGCGCCGAGGTCGATCAGGCGAACGCTATGGCGCCACGACGGGACGGTGGTGAGGAATTTGAAGGCGTCCTCATCGTATCCAGGTGCGACGACGCATTCGACGAAACGTCCGGGTGCGCCCAAGCGTTCGGCCGTGGCCAGGTCCACGCACCGATTCAGACCCACGATCCCGCCGAAGGCGCTCAAGGGGTCCCCTTCATGGGCCCGTTCGAAGGCGGTGGCCAGGTCGGGTGCCGTGGCCGCCCCGCACGGGTTGTTGTGCTTCAAGACGCAAGCCGCCGGGTCCGCGAACCGGCGCACCAGGCGCAAAGCGTTGTCAAGATCAAGCAAGTTGTTATACGAGAGTTCCTTGCCATGACGGATCGTCGCGGTGGCCAGGTTCGGGCCGACGGTCCCTGGTTCGCGATAGAAGGCAGCACCTTGGTGTGGGTTCTCGCCATAGCGGAGGGTCGCAAGCCTATCGAACGTGAGTTGGAGCTTGCTGGGAAAGCGCTCGTCCAGGCCGAGAGTCGATCGGAGATACGAGGCGATGGCGGTGTCGTAGCGGCCAGTCAGTTCGAAGACCTCCAAGGCGAGTCTTCGGCGCAGGTCGAGAGTGGTCCCTCCGTGTTGGGCGAGTTCCGCGCGGACGGCGGAGTATTGGGCGGGGTCGGCGATGGCCGCAACTGATGAGTGGTTCTTGGCGGCCCCTCGCAGTAGACTCGGCCCACCGACATCGATGTTCTCGATGGCCTCGTCGAAGGTCACATCGGGCCGAGCGACCGTCTTTTCGAACGGGTAGAGGTTGACGATGACGAGGTCGATCGCGTGGATCCCTTGCTGTTCCAGGGTCGCCAGGTCGTCGGGGACGTCGCGCCGCGCGAGGATGCCCGCGTGAAGCTTGGGGTGGAGCGTCTTGACTCGACCGCCCAAGACCTCTGGTTGACCCGTGTAGGTCGCGACCTCGACCACGGGCAGGCCGGCCTCGACGAGTGCCCGATGCGTGCCGCCGCTAGCGATGAGTTCGACGCCACGCCCACACAAATCCACGGCCAGGTCGATCAAGCCGGTCTTGTCGGAAACGCTCAAGAGGGCCCTACGCGGGACCACGATGTCGGTCATGGGCGAACTCCGAGAGAGGCCCCCAACGACGATCGGCGAGGCCGAGGCCTCGCCGAAGGGGGAACGGCGCCGATTGTAGCCGGTAGCGGGCCGTGAGGTCAGGGGTTGTCGCCACCAGGTTGCATGCCGCCGACGTCGGGCGGCTGGGCGTCAGGCGGGGCCACGAGTTCCGCGTCCTTTTTGACGGTCGCGAACTTCTCTTGGCCTTCCCGCAGGAGTGTGGGCTTGAGGGCGCCGATCTCGCGGAGGGCGACGATTTCCCCTGTCTTCGTTGCCAGATAGAGGCGATCGTTGAGTGGGTTGGTCAGGTGCATGTTGTATCGGCGGAGGCAAAGGCCGGCGCCTTCGCGCGTGGCGCGAGGCGAGGCGAGGACGTCTCCGGTCAGGCGATCGATCAAGAAGAGGTCGCCATCGGGAGAGAGGATGTAGACCCGCTTGGGGCTTAAGGCCAAGAGTTTGCCGCCGCCCGTCGTGCGCACCCATTCGACGGTGCCCGACTTGGGCTCGATGGAGAAGAGTGTCCCGCGATTGTTGATCACGTAGATGTCTTCGCCGGCGATCAGGGGCTCTTGGTCCACGGGGGCGCCGGTCGGGAACTCCCAATGCACCTGCTTGGGGTCCTCGGGGTTGAACACGTCCACGGCGTACAGTGTGTTGTCCGTGGAAGGGACCAGGAGCGTGCGGTTTCCATAAGTCCCCAGGTTGGCCACGATGGGCCCCGCGGTCAGGTAGCGATAGACGATTTCTTGGGGCTCGTCCATGGTGGCCACGAAAAGGCGCCTGTCTTGGCTACCGAAGGCTAGGACGCGGTCCGTCACGATCGGACGCGAGGTCACGGTCGACTGCGACTTCCAGGCGAAGGCGAAACCGGGCCGCTGGCCGGGCGGTTTGTCCAAGCGATGGTCGCGCACACGGAACCCCATCACTTTGCCGCCGTTGGTGCCCACGGCGACATACTCTTCGTTGGCGGCGGGCGCACTGGCGGCGAAGTCCTCCAACTGGAAGGACCGGACCTCACGCCCCGTGCCCCGATCGAGTTGGAAGAGGACGTTGGCGTTCGTGGCGAAGACGGAGTCGGAGTTGACCGCCGCCGGCTTGGCCTGTGATGTGGGCCGTCCCAGGTTCGACGTCCAAAGCAATTGCCCTGACTCGGCGTCGAGGGCGATGACGTTGGCGCGATCGGTTTGGGCGATGATCAGGTCTTCCGCCAGGGTCAACGTCAGCAACGACTCCGTCGCGCCCAGAGGGACGAAACCCAGCCAGGCCTTCTCCATGCCGAGGCGCCCGAGGGCGGTCCGGGTGGGCGGTTGGTCGCAAGGCCCGGGGGCGTAGGAGGTCGTGAAGCGGTTCGGGCCCCAAGAGGCCCCGCCTGGCAGGGCCCCCACGCAGGAGCCTGGTGACACGCAACTCGTGCCACCGCAAGAAACACAGGGTCTTCCGACCAACTGGGCCGGGGCGGTGACGGACCACCCCAGACACCCCACGAACACCCAGGCCAGGGCGAATCGGCGTAGCATGGCCCGTTCCTCTCGAAGTCGCGATCCCGGACGCGGGATACGCTCGCTGTTCGACCAGTTCACCACGCTCATCCCTAGCCGATGCTCGCCGTCCCGTCAAGTTGGGGGCCCTCGGAACTTGAGAGGACCCAGCGATGACGGCGAAAACGAGGTCAAGACATGGGGACTTGGGGGCCGTTGGTTTGGTGGTGCGAGCCAAGTTCGGGAGAACTGGTATCGTGGTTGTCGGAAACGCCGGCGAATACGGGTTGTGGGCCGAGGCACTTCGGACAGGCATCGTCGATGCCTGGGTAGGGCTCGCCGCAGCGGGGGCAGAGTCCGGCGCCGCGACGCAGCGTGGGCAGCGAGGCGCGTAGGCTGGCCCCTTCTTGCGTGCTGCCCAGGGCCGCGGCCACACGCCCGGCGAGGCTGACGATCTCGACGGTCAGGTTGCCCGCGACCAGCCGGCGCTGGATCAAGCGAATGAGCCAGCCGCCGAGGTCGCGGTCGAGGGCCCCGCGCGTTTGGGGGTCCAGTAGGGGAAGGAGTTCCTCACGGAGTTGGAGGACTCGCTCGGGGTCGTTGGCCGCTCGGGCCGCTTCGAGGGCGGCCTTCAGTTCATCGAGCCTCTGGCTCGGAATCGGGAGCGCCGCGGTCACTGGGCCGGCGGGTTGGGTCCCAAACAGGGGGACGGAGCGGCCGTCCGTCTCCGCGGGTTTTCCGAGGGCCTCACTGATGCGTTCGAGGGCCGAGATGAGCCGCTCGGCCTGACTCACGATCCAAAGTAGGACCCAGCCCCCGAGGCCGAAGGCCAAGACGATGGCACTGCCGCGACTTAAGGACGCGAGCCAGGGCCAGCCCGCGACCGTGCCAATTCTCGAACCGGCGAACAGGAACCCCAGAATGAGGCAAGTCTCGACAACCGCACGAGGTGTGGTTGGCGGAAGAAGTCGATTCATGGGTGCGGATGGTTCCGTGGTGATGGGAAGTTGACCAAACTCATCATAACCAACTCGTCCCACAATCAAAGTGGGCCGTGAAACCACGTTGGTTTGTGGAGTCACGGCCCGCTTCCTGCAACGTCGATTTGTGGGAGCGCTAAGAGTTGCCGAACTGCTTGGCGATCCGGTTTGTGGGGACCGACTCGCGGTCCGAGGCCAGGGCGTTATCGTAGTAATACTGCATCACGAAGGCGTCTTCGGCGGTGTCCTCGAAGTGCTCGCGGAGCACGTCCGTGGCCCGGAAGCCTTGGACCCGGTAGAAGAGCTGCGCCGAGAGGTTGGTCTCGCGCACGGTGAGGACCACGCGGGTCCGCCTTTGGTGCGAGAGCTTGCCCACGAGTTTTGCAACCATCTGTCGGCCCACGCCTTGCCGGCGGACCTCGGGATGCACGGCGAAGTTCAAGACGTGCAGCTTCGCCTTATGCAGCTCGTAGATCATGAACCCGACGACCCGTTCGCCATGTTCGGCGACCATGCCGATGCAGTTGCGTTGGCGGAGCACTCGGAGGAATTCCTCCTCGCACCAAGGGAAGTCGGCGCTGGCGTGCTCGATGGCCAAGACCTCGGGCATGTCGCGGCGGATCATCCACCGGATGTGGACACGGACCGGCGCCTTGGCGATCGGTAACGTGCTCATCGAGCCTCCTTCCCTCCGTGGATAAAGACGACGACCGGGCGCGCCGGGAGGGCGCGCGATGGTCGTGATGGACTGGACTCGCGGGACCGTGTTGAGGTTCGTCCGTGCCGGGCACGGCACCGCGTGTCGCTTTGAGGGCCGTCGCCATCGATCACTCGGGAGGTCGGTCACGATCGACCCGACCCTTCGACCTCCCGACCCTCGAAGCGCGGCGGATTCTAGCGAAGGGGACCGTGTGTGCCAAGCCCGCTTGGCCGGACGCTTCGCCTCGCGACGACGTGGGCCAAAGGCCCATCACGCGACTCCCCGCCCACGGTCTTATCGGTTCGCGCCCAGGCCGACCGTGAGGATCATTCGAAGGGCGACGGTCGCGTTGGGACCGCCGGGTTCGCACTCAGAAACGGCCGTAGGAGTAAGCCTTGTTGCTCACGTCGAAGTCGTCGTCCTTCAAACCCGCGTCGAGGCGAATGTTCGAGTAGTCGTACTCCTCGACCAGTTCCGGTTTGCCGCCTGGCTTCTTGGGCCAATCGTAGGCCTCGAAGCGCACGGGAACGCCCAACTCGTGGTCGATATAGACCTTGACGAGATGGTAAAGGAACTCGGGCCCGCGCTCGGGGTGAGTGGAGATGATCAGGTCGCACGGCCGGCCGTGCAGCCGTGCGTTCTCGTCGATCGTGACCTCGCTTTCACCCGGTTGCAATTCGATGCTCCAACGGTCCACCAGCGTGTTGATGAGGTGGCCGATCCCCGCCTCGGTGACGGGATGGCGATTGTCCTCCATCGCCATGCTGCCGCGGGGGTCGAGCTTCATCGTGCCCGTGAGCACCTTGGCCACTCCCACGTCATGCACGAGGACCTTGCCGTTGTTCTTGCCCGTCACATAGATCGCCTCTCGACCCGCGTGCGGCTGCTGGAACTTGATGTAAACGCTGAAGGGGGCGTTGCGGACCTTCAGGTTCATCTGATGGAGGCCCGTCAGCTTGCCGTTGACCAATTCACGCTTTTGAAAGAGGCACGTGTAGTCGCGGACGGACTCGAACCGTTCCTGGCAGAGCCCGACCATGGCCCTGGCCCGCGCGATCTACGAACGTCACGGCGGCGTTACGCTTACCGAGGCGCGCCGCCTGGTTGATACGATCTTCGACATCGTTCGCGACCGGTTGGTCTCAGGCGAAAGTGTTCGTATCGTTGGATTTGGAACGCTCGAGATCATCAATCGGAAGCCGCGGCGGGGACGCAATCCGTCCACGGGCGAGGAAATCGACCTCAAGCCCCACCGCGCGCTCGTCTTCCGGCCCTCACGCGCAATGCGCTCCGTCCCGGCAAAGTCCTGACACTGGATCCTGAATGGAACCCGCCAAGAGCATTCCCGACAAGCTGTTCTACAAGATTGGCGAGGTCTGCGAGCACGTCGGGGTCCAGCCGCACGTGCTGCGGTACTGGGAATCCGAGTTTCCGATGCTCGCGCCCCAGAAGAACCGGGCCGGCCAGCGCGTGTATCGGCGCAAGGACCTCGAGATCGTGCTCCGCATCCGCGAGCTCCTCTACGACGAGAAGTTCACGATCGCGGGCGCCAAGCGGAAGCTAGCCGAGGAGATGCGCGGCGGCACGGCGCCGCGGCTGAAGGTCGTCGCGCCGGTCCCCGAACCGGACCAGGCCGTGCTTCCAGGGCTCGAGGCCTCGCAGCGCGCGGACGTGAGCGCGCAGGCGCGACGCTCGATCAAGCAGATCCGCCGGGAACTGGAGGCTTTATTGACTTTGCTGAGTTCGGATGGTAAAACCACCGACCGCCGCTAGGTACGCGGCAACGGGACGTGGCGCAGCCTGGTAGCGCGCTTGCTTGGGGTGCAAGAGGTCGCTGGTTCGAATCCAGTCGTCCCGACCAGAAATCGATATCCGGTTCGTGCGAAGGACACAGCGACTCTGCTACTGTGTCCTTCTCGCATTTATGACACGCATTCTGGTCACCAACGACGACGGCATTCACTCGGAAGGCATCGTCGTCCTCGCGCGAGCGCTGGAAGCAATTGGCGAAGTGTTCGTGGTGGCGCCCGCGCACGAGATGAGCGCGGCATCGCACTCGCTCACCCTGACACGTCCGTTGCGCATCGATGCCATCGACGAGCACCACTACTCGATCGACGGAACGCCCACCGACTGCGTGACGCTCGCGATGAGCCACATCCTCAAGGAGCGCGCGCCGGACATCGTGCTCTCGGGCATCAACCGCGGGCCGAACCTCGGCGACGACACCACGTATTCGGGCACGGTTGCCGGCGCGCTCGAGGCGTCGATCCACGGCCTGCCCGGCATTGCCGTCAGCCTGGTGACGCGGACAGATTTTGACTTCTCGTACGCCGCCGAGTTCTCGGTCAGACTTGCGGAACGTGTTCTTGCGGATGGACTTCCGCGCGGAACGCTGCTGAGCGTGAACGTGCCGCCGGGGCCCGTGAAAGGCGCCCGGATCACGCGCCAGGGCGTGAAGATCGCCAAGCCGACGGTCCTCGAGGGCATCGATCCCCGGCGCCGCCGCTACTACTGGATCGGCGAAGAGAAGGTCACGTGGCACGACGAGAACGGGACCGACTACGAGGCCGTCAGCGAGGGGCTGGTGTCGATCACGCCGTTGCGCAACGATCTGACGGACTACCGTGCGCTCGACGAGATGCGGGGCAACGGCTGGGGCGGTTTCGCCGCGGGGTCGGCGCGGTGATCGGCGAGCGCGGCCGCGACACGGGACCCGCGGCGTCGCTCGATCCGTACACCCGCGCGCGCGAGCGTATGGTAGACGTGCTGGTGTCGCGGGGCATCCGCGATCAGCGTGTGCTCGAGGTGATGGGCAGGCTGCCTCGCCACGAGTTCGTCCCAGAGCCTTTTACCGCAAGGGCTTACGGCGATCACGCGCTTTCAATCGGAGCCGAGCAGACGATTTCGCAGCCCTACATGGTGGCGCTCATGACATCGCTGCTCGAGGTGACGCCCGAATCGCGCGTGCTCGAGATCGGCGCCGGTTCGGGCTACCAGACGGCCGTGTTGTCGCGCCTGGCGGCGTACGTGTATGGAATTGAACGAATTGCGGAGTTGGCGCGGTCCGCGATGGCCCGGCTGAACGCGCTTCGGATCACGAACGCGACCATCAAGTGCTTTGACGGCACGATCGGGTGGAGCGAGCACGCGCCGTACGACGCCGTGCTGGTGGCCGCCGGCGGGCCGTCCGTTCCCGAGCCGCTCGTTCAACAATTGAAGGTCGGCGGCCGACTGGTGGCCCCGATCGGTACCGACCGAACGCAGCGGCTGGTCCGGATTACAAAGACGGCGCAAGGCATTGTGGAAGAAGACCTTGGCGGCTGCATCTTCGTGAAACTGATCGGCCGGTACGGGTACGAGAAGTAAAAGCAGCCGCAGATTTACGCAGATACACGCGGATCAGAGTACAAGACGTCTGGTCTGCGTTTTTCTGCGTATATCTACGGCCTGTTTACCTTGGATCGGCTGCCAACACAACAGTCTCGCAAGACTCCGAAAATTCTCCCTCGCATCATGTATTACTTGCAGAGGCAATCGCTCTGTTAGGGAGTTCGCCCCCCGCGACGCAACGATTTCAGGAGGCAAGGGAAGATGTTTTCACTGGGTAACTTCAACAAGATGAATAATTTGGGTCCGGTGGCCAAGACGGCCAGCGTCGCGGCATACGGAGTAGCCGTGGGAGCGTTCCTGATCTGGACGTTCAGCGCCCAGGGTCTGTCCGGGTCGAAGGCATACGCTCAGGGTGTTGCCGGCAAGGGAAATGCGATCCGCAAGATCACCAAGTCGGGTCAGAAGCTCGACAAGGCGACGTCGAAGCTTGTGCGCAAGGCGGGCGATCCGCTTGCGGCGCACGTCATCTCGGTTCACAGCCGGGTCTCGGAGAGCGAACTGCTTGGCCGGCCCGAGGGAGTCGCGGAAGTCGCGTCGGCCGCGGTGGTCGCGCATGTCACGGGTCAGTCGCTTGGAACGGTGATCAGTAAGCTGCAGTCGGGCACGTCGCTCGGCCAGGTGGTTGCGAGCTCGGGCGTCGCGGTGACCTACGCGCAGACGATGCTCTCGAGCACGCTCGTCGGGATCAACGCCAATACGCGAGCGCTCGCGGGCGGCTTCCTGGATTCGGACCGCGACGGCGTCCGGCGCAGAGCTTCCAGAACCCGTTTCGCGGCCAGATCAGCCACCGCCAGGAAATTACTGCGCGGGCCCGTCACCACGAACTCCACCGCACGGGCACCCCGGGGAGGCACCAGCCGGGCCTGCACTGTGACGGTCGACGGTGTAAAGCCCTCCCGATCGATGGATCCCTCCAGCAAATAACTGCCGCTCCAAAATGGATCCGTCGCCCGGGGCGAAAACTCTTTTTCCTCGCCCAACCATCCCAGCCGGCGGCGCTCCAGCACGAAGATCTCGGGCACCGGCACGCCCGAGGCGATGGCGATCTCCTCCACCACGTTGCGCAGGCGCTTCCAGGCGAAGTTGGTGGTCTGTGCCGGCACGGGCGTGGCGCCGAGCTGGCGCGCCACCGTGCCGCCGCCGCCGCGCAGCAGGGCGATCTTGAACATCGAAGCACCGCCGATCACGCTGAGCGTGATCAGGCTCGCCGCGGCGAGCACTCCCGGCTGCACGGCGAGGGCGCCGGCCTTCTTGTCGGTGAGGCCGGCGGCGACGATCAGCACCACGTCCACGGCCAGCACGACGGCGAGCACGGCGAGCACGAACAGCACCAGCATGCGCCGCGACGCCGCGCGGGCCTGGTCCTGGTGTTCGAAGAAATTCATCGCCGCCCGCCCTGCCCGGGGCCCGCGTGGCGCTTAGCTGAAGGACACCTTGGGGGCTTCGCGCTTCTGCGGCGACTCGATTTCCAGCAGTTGCGCCGGCTGGAAGGCGAACATGTTGGCCACGACCGAGTTGGGGAAGACCTCGCGCCGGTTGTTGTAGCCCATCACCGAGTCGTTGTAGGCCTGGCGGGCGAAGGCGACCTTGTTCTCGGTGGAGGTCAGCTCCTCGGTCAGCTGCATCATCGTCTGGTTGGCCTTGAGGTCGGGGTAGGCCTCGGCCAGGGCGAACAGGCGCCCGAGCGCGCCGGTCAGCTGGTTCTCGGCCCCGGCGAGCACCGCCATCGCCCCGGCGCTGGCCGGGTTGGCGGCCGCCGTCTTCAGCCCCGAGACTGCCTGGTTGCGCGCCTGGATGACGGCCTCGAGCGTGCTGCGCTCGTGCTGCAGGTAGCCTTTCGCGACTTCCACCAGGTTCGGCACCAGGTCGTGGCGGCGGGTGGGCTGCA
>CALLYK010000260.1 GCA_937858365.1 uncultured Isosphaeraceae bacterium
CTCGGCCTCCAGCATCTTGATCAGGCTCGCCTCGCTGTACCGCGCGGGCGGGCTCGTGAACTTCTGCGCCGCGTCCATCCCGAACGCCGCCACGCCCTTCCCTTCCTCGAGCGCCGGCAGGTTCTGCTCGTCGCCGCCCTGGGGCACGCCCGACGCCCGGTAGAACCCGTCGAACACGAGCCTTCGGCCCGTCGCCCGAAACGTGCACGGGGCCTTGGGGCTCGTCCCGCCCTCGATGGTCACCGCCGTCGAATCCCACTGCGCCGGCACCATCTGGCACGCCAGGAACCGCTCCCACACCAGCGTGTACAGGCGGAGCTGGTCGGGCGAGAGGGCGGGGTTGATGGACCAGAGCAGCGAGGCGGCCCCGGCGGCGACGGGGGCGGCCATGCTCGTGCCGGTCCAGGCCTGGTAGCCCCCGCCCATGACCGTGGAGACGATGGCCTCGCCGGGGGCGAAGAGGTCCACCCCCCGGCCGTAGGCACTCATGGGGATCCGGGTGTCGGTGCGGCCCGCGCGCAACCTGACGATCCCGCAAGTCGTGGTTCAGGTCGAGGGGGTGGTCCAGCTCCCCAGCCATAGCTCACCGCTGCCTTCGTCGGCGCGGTCACGGCCGGGGGCGGAGCCGACGCAGCCGCTCAAGCCAGAGTCGGCGTCGTCGCGATCGCTGCCACCGACGCAGCCGCTGGCCGAGGTCTCGGCGTCGTCGCGGTCTCGGGGACCCCCACGCTGGCCCTGAACACCACGGGCGGACCGGCGGGGGTCGCGACCTATTCCACGGGCACCGGGACGAACACCCTGAGCTTCATCTACACGGTCGCCGCGGGGCAGACCAGTCCCGACCTCGACTACGCTACCGTCAACGCCCTCACGGGGACCATCACCAGCGGCGGCAACCCCGCGAACTTGTCTCTTCCGAGCCCGGGCGCGGTCGACTCCCTGGGCGCCAATAAGACCATCGTCATCGACACGATCGCCCCGATCGTAAGCCAGTACCTGGTTGTGTACGGGACCAACAACCTGACCTTCGACCTCGCCACGCTCCCGATGGGCCGCGATATTCTGCCCTGGCAGGTCACTGGCGTCCGCGTCGTCTTCAGCGAAGCCATCGCCACGGGCAACCAGGCGAGCCTCACGGGCATCCCGGCCTCCGGCCTTTCGGGCCTGACGACGAGCATCCTGACGTGGACCTTCGGTGCCCTCGCGGACGGTAGCTACAACACCTCGGTCCTGGGAACGGGAGTCAACGCGATCAAGGATGCCGCTGGAAACCCCCTGGGGGACGGGTCCGACTTCAACCGGTCCTTCCGTGTGCTCTACGGCGACGCGAACGGCGACGGCGTGGTGAACTCGCTGGACATGGCCGTGGTGGCCACCAATACGACCACCCCGAATTCCCTTTTCTTGTTCGCCGACGTGACGGGAAATGGCGTCGTCGACCTTAATGATTATCGGGAAGTCCGCAAGCGGATCGGCCGGTCCCTCCCCTGACGTCGGTCGATGTTGCCAAAAGACGTCGCCCTGGGATTTCCAGGGCGACCCACTGTCCAAACCCGGCACACATGGCGTATCTTCACTGCATCACTCCGTCACTGGAAGGACGAGGCCTTTTCGATCATGAACCAACCGTCCCGCGCACCGAGACGTTACCTCTTTCTGATGCTGGGCCTTTTCGGGTCCCTCGCGCTGACTTGGCCCCCGGCCGCCCAGGCCCAGGTGGTCCTCTCGATCGCCAATTACTCACCCGCCATGCCCGCACCCGGCAGCACCGGGAACCAGTTCGACGTCGTGATCACGAACCCAATCGGCAGCGCGAGCGCCTACACGGTGCAGTATTTCTCGTTCCAACTTCAGGTCCCCGCGCTCTCGGGCATCATGTTCACGTCCGTCGTTCGACCTTCGTCGGGATACATCTTCGGGAGCTACAACCCGCCCGCGCCGCCGAACGACCCCTTCTCGTTCGACACGTTTCCCAACACGAACTTTACAGCGTCCGACCCCGTGACCATTCCCCCGCCGCCCTCAGCCGTGACCATCCCGAATGACGGCACCTCGTACCTCCTAGGGCGAGTGACTTATAGCGTGGGCGGTGGGGTCTCCCCAGGGGCCGTCATCCCCGTGAGTTTCATCTCCGCCGGGACGAGCCTCTCCGATTCGATGGGCGGCCCGATCCCGTTTTCGAGTACGAATGGGTCGATCCAGGTCGGGGCCGCAGTGCCGGAACCATCCACGTTCGCCCTGGGTGGCACGATCGTGGGCCTCGTGGGCCTTGTTGCTTATCGCCGTCGTCGCCGCGCCCGAGCGGCGGCCTCGGAAGGGCCCAACTCCCCCTGACGAGAACATGCCGGAACGGCCCCCACGAATCACCTCCTCACCGAGCGGTCGGACTGGTGAATCGCGACCCGTTAATCTTGGGTTCGCGGCTTGACATTCGGGCCTCCCTCTCCTTATGCTAAATGGTTGCCCCGCTGTCGGGCGGGGGGCGGAGCGAAGGCCTGGTCCCTAGGGACGGTTCGGTCGAGTTCTGTCGGGTCCTTTCTGATCGCGGTCAAGGGGTGCCTGTCCCAGGCGCGTGCGATGAAGCGGATTTATGTTGGAAACCTGGCCTATTCGGTCAGCTCGCAAGACCTTCAAGAGTTGTTCGAGCAGTACGGTCGCGTGCGTTCCGCGCAGGTGCTCTCCGACCGGGAAACAGGACGTAGTCGGGGCTTCGGGTTCGTCGAGATGGACAACGACGGTGAGGCCCAGGCCGCCATCGACAGCCTCGACGGGCAAGACCATCAAGGGCGTCGTCTCGCCGTGAACGAAGCCAGGCCGCGCACCGAAGGCGGTGGCGGAGGAGGAGGTCGAGGCTACGGCGGGGGTGGAGGCGGAGGAGGCTACGGTGGTGGCGGCTACGGTGGTGGGGGCGGAGGCTACGGCGGCGGTGGCGGAGGGGGCGGCGGCCGAGGTGGTCGCGGCGGTGATCGGGGTGACCGAGGCGATCGCGGGTACGGCAACTTCTGACTTTCCCCTTTTTGTCTCACTACCTGGATGAAACCGAAAGGCCCGACGACTCGCGCGTCGCGGCCTTTCATGATTTCGCCGAGGCAACGAGCCCAACCATGACCGACGCGACACGGCGGGCCATGATCGAACGCATCCAGTGCGTCCTGGATGACGAGGTCCGACCAGGACTCCAAGAAGACGGCGGCGATGTTGAACTTGTGGGTATCGACGATGACCGGATCGTCCAGGTCCGCATGAAGGGCCTCTGCGCGAGCTGTCCATCGACGATGTACACGTTCACGATCGGCATCGAGAAGGCGGTGAAAGGAGCTGTGCCCGAGGTCCGCTTCCTCGAAGCCGTGCCGTGAGTTCCGCCCATGCGGCCCCCCGCGCCGCTTACATCCACATTCCTTTTTGTTATCACAAGTGCGGCTATTGTGACTTCGCGTCCCTCGCGGGCGTGGACCATTTGGCCGATCGCTATCTCGAAGCCCTGGGGGCTGAACTCGCCACTTTGGGTCGTCCTCGCGAGGTGGAGACGATCTTCATCGGCGGTGGCACCCCCACTCGGCTCACCGCCCAACAACTCGATCGATTGTGCGGGGCAATCCGCCATTGGCTGCCCCTCCACGACGGCGGAGAGTGGACCGTCGAGGCCAATCCCGAGACGCTCGACGCCGAGAAGGCCGATGCCCTTCTCGGAGGTGGTGTGAATCGTGTGAGTTTGGGGGCGCAGAGCTTCCATGTCCCTTCGCTGCGGGTGCTCGAGCGCGATCATGGTCCCGACGCGGTCGTGCTCGCCCTGGGTCACGTGCGACCGCGGTTCAAGCGCTGGTCGCTCGACTTGATCTTCGGCGTCCCCGGCTCGGACCTGGCGACATGGGGGACCGACCTGGAAACGGCCCTGGCTTTGGGCCCGACCCACATCTCTTGCTATGGACTCACGTATGAGAAAGGGACGCCCCTTTATCAGCTACGCCAGCGGGGGGGCGTGCGACCCGTCGATGAGGAAGTCGAACTCGCGATGTTCGAGCACACGATCGACCGTCTGCGAGCGGCCGGTCTGGAACAGTACGAGGTCTCCAATTACGCCAAGCCGGGCGAGGAGTGCCGCCACAATCTGGTCTACTGGGCGAACGAGCCGTACTACGGCTTCGGTGTGGGGGCGGCGCGTTACGTCGATGGCATGCGCTCGATCAACACGCGCGACCTGTCGGCCTACCTCAAACGCATCGAAGCGGGCCAATCCGCGACCGGCCCCACCGAGGAACTCGGGCCCGAGCCTCGTGCCCGCGAGACGGCCGTCTTGATGATGCGACGTCTCAAAATGGGTGTCGATCGCGCTGATTTTCGCGCGCGTACCGGCTTCCAACTCGACGAACTCGTGGGGCCGGCATTGAAGAAGCAGACGGCCCAAGGTTGGCTCATGGACGACGGTCGAGTCGTGCGTCTGACACGAGTAGGTTTGTTCCTCGCCGACTCGGTGCTTGCCGCCTGGCTTTGACGACGCCCCGAGTCGCCTAGAAAAACACGTTCGTGAGTACTGGTGGGCCCTTGCGGTCGCTTCGTCTTTGTTTGCATGATGAGAAAAAACCACACGGATCAATCGTCGGGCCGTCTCAATCGTGAAAACGGTTCGTATGGTCCTAGTGCCGGCGCCTTGACGAAACGTCTTGCTCCGTCTTAATTCCCGTCGCTCTCGCACTCGCCCACGTTCCTTGGTTCGCGGTCTCTGTGCGTCGTCCCCTGACGAGTTCGGAGGATTGCGATGGCCTCGGTCATCTTTGGCAGCGTCTTGCCTTGGCTCCTGGTCTTCGTCGAAGGCTGGCTGGTCTACCAGTTGGTCCGCCAGAACGGGCGCATCCTGGTCAAACTGGAAGACCTTGAGAAGAAGGTCGGGGGTCTAGGGAACCAGGCCCCCGTGCCGATCGAGGCGGAGGGCGAGCAAGGGCTCGCGCTCGGCACGGTCGCTCCGGAATTCACGCTACAGGACCTGGATGGTCAACCTCGTTCACTTGTCGAGTATCGCGGGCGCAAGGTCCTTCTCGCCTTCTTCGGGCCGCGTTGCGGCTATTGTCACGACCTGCTGCCCGAGTTGGCCAAGGTGCCGCTGGAGGTCGCGGACGATCGGCCCACGCCGCTGATCGTGAGTTCGGGCTCGGCTGAGGAGAACCGCGAACTCTTCGCCCAACATGGAGTCAGCGTCCCCATCCTCCTGCAAAAGGAGTTGGAGGTCGCGTCCAAGTACGACGCCCTGGGTACGCCGATGGGCTATCTCATCGACGAGGAAGGGAAGATCGCCAGTCCTTTGGCGATAGGCGCAAGTGCCTTGATCGCCTTGATGGGACCCTCGGCCGGCGCGAATGGTCATGCGCCGGAGAAGGCGCCGCCCATCAAGGGGGACAAGTCGCTGGCGCGGAGCAAGCTGGTGCGCGATGGTTTGAAGGCCGGTGTTTACGCCCCGTCCTTTCGCCTGCCGCGCCTCGACGGCATTGAGCTGTCGCTCGCCGAGTACCGCGGGCGTCGGGTGCTCCTTGTCTTTTCCTCACCGGATTGCGGCCCGTGCGATGCGATCGCGCCGTTCCTGGAAAGGGTCCATCGGACGGTGAAGGACGTGCAGGTCCTCATGATCAGCCGCCTGGACCGGGAGGCGAACCGCAAGAAGGTGGCGGAGCTCGGACTGACCTTTCCAGTGGTCCTTCAAAAACGATGGGAGGTGTCGCAGAAGTACGGCATGTTCGCCACGCCGATCGCCTACCTGATCGATGAGCGCGGGACCATCGCTCGTGAGGTGGCGGTGGGCGGCGAAGCGATCGAGAAACTCGTGCCTGAAGCGGCCAAGGCCCCGTCCGAAGGGGTCTGTCTCACCGCGCCCTAAGTGGGTCCCGACCCGGCAGTCCGGGTCCGTGTCGTCTCGCCCGGGCCGCCCAACTCGCGGTCCTCTCCCACCCGTCGAGAATGGTGCGAGGTCGTCTTTCCCCTCCAGGGGCGCGCGCGCGTCCTTCAACGTCAGTCCCTGTATCTGGGAACGGCCTCATCAGGAGGGCCTCCATGAGTTCTCACTTCGACGAATTTTCGAAAATCCTTGCCACGGCGACCTCGCGACGGACAATGCTCCGACAAGTCGCCGGTCTCCTCTCGGGGATCGTGGTCATGGGCCTGGGCGCGCCCAAAAAGGCCCAGGCCCAAACAGGCAATCGCCTCTGCTGTCCAACCAATCGCATTTGCCGCGTTTCCCCCACGGCGGCGCCTTTCTGCTGCCCGGCAAACACCATTTGCGTGAATGGACAGTGCGTCTGCGCGCCGGGTACGACCGTTTGCACGAACCCGCTCACCGGCGGGCTTGTCTGCTGTCCCGAGGGCAGCGTTTGCATCAACGGCGCATGCTGCCCGCGTCCGCGGGTCTGCGTGTCGGCCAATGGGTCCTTCTGCTGTCCCGAGGGGACGGTCTGCGTCGATGGCAAGTGCGTCTGTCCCACGGGGACGACCACATGCCCGACATCGGCCACCGGCGGGTTTGTCTGCTGTCCGGCCGGGACGGTCTGCATCAACGGCCGCTGCTGCCCGAGCTCCCAGGTATGCACCGGCCCGAACGGCCGTTTCTGTTGCCCGCCCGGCATGGTTTGTCGGAACGGCAAATGCGTCTGCCCACCCGGTACGACCACTTGCGCCGTACCCGGAGCTACGGCGATCTGCTGTCCCACCGGGACGGTCTGCATCAGCGGCAAGTGTTGCCCGCGACCACGAGTCTGCCGTCGTGGCGGCCAGGTGTTCTGTTGTCCTGAAGGGTTCGTCTGTCGCGACGGGGTCTGCGTCTGTCCGACGGGCTCGACCCTCTGCGGGCCGGCCTCGAACCGGCGTTGTTGTCCCGAGGGGACGATCTGCGTCAACGGGGCTTGCTGCAAGAACAAAAACGTCTGTCGGGTGCCCGGAACGACCAGAGTGGTCTGCTGTCCCGAAGGCACGGTCTGCCGCGAAGGTCGTTGCGTCTGCCCAACGGCCGGGGTCGTGATCTGCGCGACGAGCTCAGGACCGGTCTGCTGTCCCGCCGGGACCGTCTGCGTCTGAGCGGAACGCATGGGGCCGCGGTCCTTTCCACAAGGGCCGCGGCTTCGCGCACTTGCGCTTTGGTCGACAAAAGGGGACCAACCAGCGTATGCCTTTCCCTGCCGAGCGACGGCCCTCTGGGATCGTCGCCAGGTCTGGTCGCTGGGATCGTTGGCGTGTCCGTTTCGATGGCTCGCGGCCACCTGAAGGGGAGGGGCCGGTCGCGCCGACGTGAAAGAGGGTCTCAAGATCGTGTTCAAGTCCCATGACGGGCCTGGCTCGGGTCAACATCAGGACGGTCCTTTTTTGGTTCGTCGAATAGTGCCCGATGGTCCCGAGGAAGTTCCGTGGATTTTGACACGGCCGAAACAGGAAAACCCAGTGGGTCGCGCGAATCGTAATTCCGAGGCCTTGCTCTTCGCGCTCTTTTCCAGGTGAAGATGTGCCGCTACGCTGGTGCCGTTGCCGCACCGTCGGAAGGGGCGGTCCGCGAAAAAAGGCCCACGCGACTCGACCGATGCCCGCCAGGATAGACACGAGGGAACTCCCGCCGGGGCCACGCATCGGAGCTTGGAAACAACTCTGGCGCTTCGCGGGGGACCCGCTGACACTTCTCGACCAGTGTCATCGTCAATTCGGCGACGCGTTCACCCTGAACATCGCCGGAAACGGCCGGTTCGTGATGCTCTCCGACCCCGAGGTCGTGCGCGAGGTCCTTCGCGGGGGACCTGAATCACTTCATTCCGGCGAAGCCAATTCCCTCCTCATCGCCACCGTCGGACGAAACTCGGTCTTGGTGCTGGATGAGGCCCCTCACGCACGTCAGCGTCGCGTGCTGGTCCCACCCTTGAAGGGGGAACGCATGAGGGCCTTCTTCGAGGCGATGCGTTCGGAGGCGATCGACGCCGTTCGTGCCTGGCCCGTCAATAGGCAGCTCCCCTCCTTGCCGATCATGCGACGGATCACCCTGCGCGTCATCCTGCGGACCGCCTTGGGCCTCTCGCCGGGGAGCGAGATGGACCGCTTCGAACAGAAGATCGAGGCCGTCTTAGCACAGGGCCGCCAGCGTTACGCGCTCGTCATGATGACGATCTTGCCGATCGAGCGGTTTACAGGCTCGCGCTGGGTGCCCCTCTTCCGCCAACTCAGCGACCTTGACCAGGACCTCTACGCGCTCATCGAAGCCCGCAGGCGCGGTGACCAGCCGGCGGACCATGAAAACGTGCTCGACGACCTTCTCGCCGCGCGGCATGACGACGGACAACAACTCGACGCGACTGAGGTGCGCGACGCGATCTTCACGGTCCTCGTGGCCGGCCACGACACGACCGCGTTGGCCCTCTCCTGGGCCATGGTGGACATCGTGCCCCGGATCGACATCGTGGATCGCATCCGGCGGGAACTGAGGCAAGTCACCGGCGGCGCACCGTTCGAGGCCGATCATGTGCCGAGACTTGAGTACCTCGACGCGACAATTCGCGAGAGCTTGAGGAGCCGGCCGGTGGTCCCCTTCGTGGTGAGAAAGACGATCAAGCCCTTCGAGGCGGGCGGTCGCGTGTATCCGCCCGGGGTCGTCCTGTGCCCCTGTTCGTACCTCGTCCACCGCCGACCGGACCTCTATCTCAAACCCGAACGGTTCCACCCCGATCGCTTTCTGGAGCGAACGTACGGCCCGCACGAGTGGTTCCCGTTCGGCGGTGGGAACCGGGTCTGCCTCGGGATGCCGTTCGCCCTTTACGAAATGAAGGTCATCCTGGCGACCTTCTTCACAGAGGCGCGGTTGGGAAGAGGCGTGGAGATGGTCTCACGCGCCCGTCGCTTCGGCCTGGTCATGGGCCCGGATGACGAGGGCCTGGTCGCCGTCCGCGGCGCGCCTTTTCCGCTGCTCGACTAACGAAGAGAGGCGCCTCCAACCCGGGGTGAGGCCCTCGAATCTGTTGGTTGTCGCGAAGGAATTCTGGTTCGGCGGCAACTATACCATCCGTCATGGGCGAATCGTCACCGCATCGAGGTCCGGGTGGGCCGAACGGACGACCGATCGACTGGTCGGAAGTCCTGGCCCGACACGACCGCTGGCTTCGGACCGCCGTCCTCGCCCGCCTGGGCGAGCCTCAGGCCGTGGATGAAGTCATGCAGGAAGTGGCCCTCGCGGCGGTGACCCGCAAGGCGCCACCTCGCGATGCCTCGCGCGTGGGCGCCTGGCTGCATCGGCTGGCCGTGCTTCAGACGCTCCTGTTTCGCCGCAAGCACGGGCGTCGCAGGCGCCTGATTGGCGACTACGCCCAACGGGTGGGGCAGCGCGACCGTGAGCCGGACCCACTCGACTGGCTCTTGCTCGACGAAAGGAGGTCCCTCGTGCGCCAGGCCCTTCAACGCCTCGCCCCCCGCGAAGCGGAGGTCTTGTTGCTGAAATACACGGAAAACTGGGGCCAGCGCGATCTCGCGGCCCATTTGGGATTGAGCGAGAGCGCGGTTGAGGCACGGTTGCAGAGGGCCCGCAAGAAACTGCGCGAAGTCTTGGTCCAATCCTCCCTGATCGAGGTGTCCGAGCCATGATCGAACGGGTTGACGAAGAGCTGGACCGCTTGGTGGATGGTGAACTTACCCACGAAGAGCGTCGGGCCCTGATCGCGCGCCTGGAGGCGGACCCCGACGGCTGGAGGCGATGCGCAGTGGCCTTCCTCGAAGCGCAAGCTTGGCGAGAGGCGATGGGCGAAATGCTCGCGGCCCCATCGGCCCCGATCATCGCGAAAAGGCGTAGGTCTCATCCCCTTCCTCGTCGCCTCACCTTCGCCGCGGGCCTCTTGGCGGCCTTTAGCGCCGGCTGGCTCGCGCATCATGCACCCTCGGTCAGTTCGCCGCGCGAAATCGTCGTCGCCCCGAAGGACCCGGCCGAGTCGGGACCTCTCGCCCAAGGGGACATGTCCCCGGAAGCGGCCCCGACCATGCCCATCGAGCCCCCGCCAAGTCTGGCCGACGCCATGGTCCGGACCTGGGAGCGCCAGGGTTTTCAGGTCGAGAGGCAGGAACGCTTCGCATCGATCGAGGCCGGGCCCGGCCGAACGCATACGATCCCCGTCCAGGAGGTCCGCCTCCTGTACATCGGCGACCGCACTTTCTGATCCCCCTGAAATGGCCGCGCGGAACGGCCGTCGTGCTGTTCCGGCTGGACAAGCACGGCAACCTGGGGCAGATCCTGCGCGAAGGACAAGTGAAGCCCAGCGGCTGCTGCGGCGCGTGCCGCATCCGGACGCCGGTCAGATTCGCGCGGCGCTGGCCGGCAACCTGTGCCGCTGCACCGGCTACGTGAAGATCATCGAGGCGGTCCAGGCCGCCGCCGGGCCGGCGGCATGAGCGGCGCCCCC
>CALLYK010000261.1 GCA_937858365.1 uncultured Isosphaeraceae bacterium
GCGAGCCGGCGCGCAAGGCGCCGGTTGCGGCCGGCCTCAGCCCTGGAGCAGCACGGACCATGCGCTGGCTGAATTAGCCGCTGGCCCAACTATTTGATGGTACGGCTTAATGAATCTGTGACTAGTTGGCACTTCTGTTTCGGGCAAATCCTGCTAAACTGACGAGAAGTACGAACGTACAATGTGGTAGGAGAGGTGGACGGTCTGCCTATCACATACCAATTATCAAGCGATCTGAGCAGAAGAGAGCCGTTGCGCACTTCTTCGGCCAGATGAACATGATACACAGCCGTTGAGTCACCCATGCTGAGCAACGCACTGGGTTCCCGCGGCCGCCTCGGCGGGAGGCGCCTCGGCGGCGCGGACGTGGACCCGGGCGCCATCATTCCCGGTCCCGGTTGCGACATGATCGGGCCGCCCGGAGGCATCGCCGGCGAGAGTGCCGGACCATAGGGCATCACGCCGCTGGTCGTCGTGCCGTATCCACAATCGCCGCCCACGCAGGGCGAGGGGAAGTCGTCGCAGGTGCTGCAATGGGCGCACCCGAAGCCACCCGCCAACACGGCCGCGGCAAGCGCCGTGAACAGGTTCGAACGTCGCATGGTCCCCGACCTTCCTTTCCGAGTCCGTTCGTCCTTGACCGCACCCGACCGATCGGGGCCGTCCGGCCTCGAGAACACGTCTCCAAGCGCCTTCCAGCGCCGGGTCCGTGACCCGCTTGAAGGGGGTCGTCTCGGCCAACGACTCCGCCCTCGGCCTCTGGTTCATCGACAAGCCTCGCACGTCCGGATTACCTCGACGGACCCATCAAGATGTCCCGTGGTTCGTCTCGTAACGATTGGCATCGACCTGAAAGGCCCCGTGATCTCAGGGATTTGTCCGGTTGGCGTCGACCTTGCCGGCACGAGGGCGGACGCCGATCGCCGGGCCCCTGGAATTCGCCCATTTGGATGCGAATATTCTGCATACGAAGATGCTTCAACCACCGTTCGGCGGTGGTGCTCCTGTGGGCGTCGGCCCGTTCAATCGATTTGACCCTTGCCGTCCATGCGACCCCTCCAGGTTGGCCCCAGCTTCGATTCGGGAGGCGGCCTCGGCCTGTTGCCCGGCCTTCTTTTCGGCCTGTTGCTTCAAGAACCGATCGATCCGACTTTGCGGCCAATCTTTCCAGTAGCGGTAAGGCATCCCCGAGTCGCCGAGAGTACGCTCAGGGGGTGGCGGAGCGGCTTCGGGAGGTACCTTCAACTCGGCGACCGGTGTGGCTTCGGGTCCCGGGTCGGCGGGCCCTTGGGGCGGGTCGGGAATCGGTGATGGGGCCGGCGGTGGACCGCCCGGGGTCGGCTGGATGAGGAGTTGTTTCACCAGCTTCTCGTACTTACTCCAGTTTTCCTTTTCATAGCGACGGTAGAGTTGGGCCTCTTTGGACTGGTCGTGGGGGATGCCGACCTCCGCCTCGAACCGCTCGCGGGCGTCCATTTCGTCGAGCCCTTCACTCTTGAGCCTGCGCAGCCGTTCGATTTCGAGGGTGACGAGCGTCACGTGGTCTTCCCAGGCGAACCTGGGGTCGGGCAGCCGTTCCATTTTGGGGACGCCGTTCAAGTCGAAGGCCAGATCGCGCTGGGCGGAGGTCCACTGATGGACGTTGCGCAGGCGTTCCAAGAGGAACTCCCAACGCTCGATCTTCCAGTCGACACCTTGGGTGGTCTGTTCGAGTTCGATGGCGACCCAAGGGTGATCGGCGAGTTGTTCGGCGAGCTTGGCGGCCTCCTTGCGACGCAGGGCGTCCCACTGTTCGCGGACTCGGCGGCGGAGGACGTCTTGGGACAACTCGAAGCGAACCGAAGCCAGCGCGGCTTGGTCTTCGATTTGGGCGCTGACGCAATCGTCGCGGGCGATGCGGGCGTCGATCTCGGAGCGTCGGGTCTCGACGGCATGACGGACCTCGGGGCTCAGGACGACGCCTTTGCCCGAGAGTCCATGAACGGACGAGTTTTCGCGGCTCTTGGCCTTGCCTTCGGGGGTCTTGGGGCCGGTCGATTTCTGAGCGTTCCGGCGCCTGGCCTCATCGGCCTTGAGGCGCCGGACCTGGTCGGTACGCCAGTCGGGCATGGTGGTGGCAACTCTCGGGTGCTTGACCAATGGCGGACCACGCAATCGCGGTCCTTCTATCTAGAACATCGCGGGATGAGCGGTTTGTCAGAACGGGAACTCGGGAGGTGTGCCGCCAAAAATGGGGAAAGTAGGCCGATCTTGCCGCTTGGGAGGGTCGCGCGGCCTAGGGTGGTTCAATCCGGTCGCCGACCCGCGACCTTCGGGCGACACCGCAACAAGGCGCGAGTGCGAATCCGCCGATCAAGGTCGCGCCGCGACCCGGCGCGCGGCCGCCAGCGTCAAGCAGGGGAAGGCTGCGAATTGCTGGGCGGCGTGGACAGTCGCTCGCCGACCGCTTGTCCGCAAGGCTTCTTTCGCGGCCTTCAGGGCGATTTCGGGCCGGTTGCAGTCCCGGCTGATATGGAGCAAGACCACGTCGCGGACCTTGCCCGGGCGCGACCGCGCGGCGACCTCCACCAAAAGCGCCGCGGCCTGGTCGTTGGAAAGGTGGCCGCGATCGCCAAGGTTCCTCGCGATCAAGTGGCCGGGCCGGTTCGACCGCTTCTGCATCTCCACATCATGATTGAATTCCAGGGCGAGCAACTCGACATCGGCGAGCGCGTCGGCCAATTCTCCGCGCCAGCAACCCGTGTCGGCGACGTAGCCGATGTGGACGGGCCTTCCTTTCCGATCGGGCCGCAATTCGACCCGAAAGCCGAACGTGGGACCGCCGTCGTGACTCAGTTCGAGGGGCTCGACGCGGGCCCCCGCCGGTCCGATGAACGGTCGGTCGTCGTAGTGGCGGACAAGGCGCGCCGCCTCCAGCGCCTGGAACCCGCGCAGTCCGCCGATCACCGCGCGATGCCCTTCGTGACAGTAAAACGGCACCCGATGCCGCGACAACCAACGCAAGGGCGCATCTCGGACGTGGTCGCCGTGAGTGTGCGTGAGCAGGACGGCCGTGAGTCGCTCCCACGCTCCGCCGGCCGATTCGAGCCGCGCCGAGAGCTCCTTGAGACCAAGGCCGAGGTCGATCATGAGCGCCGGCCCGCCGGTGTCGATCAGGGCCGCGTTTCCCATCGAGCCGCTGGACAAGGCGGCGAACCGCACGGGCATCCTCGTCCTCCCAGAAACCCTTGCTGATTGGCGGTCTCCGCCAACGTGGTTGGTACTGTACACGACCTGAACATGAGGAACAACCCGAGCGCGCAATGCAATCCGAGCGTCGGCGGGCCCTTGGGAAAAAGGCCGCGACTTGGGTAATCTGTGCTCCGTGTCCGGCCCTCGCAGCGAACCGCGAGGCCGCCGTCGATGTCCAACGAAGAGGGACCCGTCGATGTCCAGCGCCGAGAACTCGGACCTCCCCGAGAAGGGCCAAGTCGAGCGTCATCCGCCCTCCTTGTACCTTCTTTTCGGGATCGAAATGTGGGAGCGTTTCGGCTTCTACACGGCCGCCGCCATCATGACGCTCTATCTCCAACGCGGCGGCTTCGGCTGGACGAAGGAGCACGCGACCAGCCTTTGGTCCAATTATCTCTTGTTTGTGTACGCGACACCTCTCATCGGTGGTTGGCTGGCCGACTGGTTCCTCGGATATCGGCGGTCGGTCCTCATCGGCGGCGCCTTTTTCGTGGCCGGCTACGCGATGTTGGGACTCGGGTCCTTCGAGCTCTACTACGCGGCCCTGGCGCTGATCTTCATGGGGAACGGGTTCTTCAAGCCCAACATCTCCACAATGGTAGGCAACATTTATCCGTCGGGGAGCAAACTCAAAGACTCGGCGTACAACATCTTTTACATGGGCATCAACATTGGCGCCCTGCTCGCGCCGCTTGTCGCCGAGGGGTCGCTCCAATGGCTGGCCGGTACCGCCCTGATCGAGAAGGCCAAGACGGGCGTGCCCCTCACGCCGGAGGAGGCGGGCGCGATTCGCTCGGGCTTCCTCACGGCCTTCTTCGCGGCGGCCGCGGGCATGGGCCTGGGGATGCTGCTGCTGGTCGCCGCCTATCGCAAACTCGCCGCGGCCGAGCGTCCTCACGCGAAGCTTGCCAATAAGGACGTGGCCGCCGTGGCCTTGAGCGAGGACCTCGACATGGCCGTCGAGGGGCACTCGCCGATCGACAAGGTCCCCGAAGCCACGCGCATCGGCGCGCTTTTGGTCGTTTACTTCATCGTGATCGTCTTCTGGATGGTCTTCCACCAGAACGGCAGCACGATGACCTACTGGGCCGATGAAGTGACCGATTGGAAGGTCTCGGGGGTCATTTCGAACGCGATCAACCCGTTCTGGATCGTCGCCCTCACGATCCCATTGGTGAAGTTCTGGGAGATGCTCCGGTCGAGGGGCCTGGAACCATCGACCCCCACCAAGATGTTCATCGGGATGCTTCTCACGAGTTTGGCCTTCCTCATCCTTTACGTCGCGGCCAAGTCGGGCGGCGACCAGACCTTCTTGACGAACGAGGCCGGCGAGTTCCTCAAGAACGAGAAGGGTGAGTTCAGAGTGGAGGAGCATCGTGTCTCGCCACTCTGGTTGATCTCGGCCTACATGGTGATCTCGCTGGGCGAGTTGATGCTCAGTCCCATGGGGCTCTCGCTGGTTTCCAAGGTCTCGCCGGTGAGGATTCGCGGGCTCATGATGGGCGGCTGGTTCGTCGCCACGGCCATTGGGAACAAGCTCACCTACATCGGTGTCTTCTACTCGCGCTGGTATCACTCGCAATTCTGGCTGCTTTGCAGCCTCTCAGCGCTGGTGATGGCGGTTGTCTTGCTCGTCTTGCTCAAACCACTGAAGAAGGCCATGCCGGGGGTCTGAGGAAAGCATGAACGTTCTCAAGGAACTGAGAGACGCCTTCGCGAAAGCGACGCCGATCGGTGCAGACGCGGCGAAGTTCGCGGAGGCCGTTCGCCCGAGCACGGACCCCAAGTTCGGCGATTATCAGGCGAACGGTTGCATGGCGATCGCCAAGGCGGTTGGGCGCAACCCGCGCGAGGTCGCGGCCGAAGTCGTCAAGGTCATGGACCTGACACCGATGGCCGGGCCCCTCGAAATCGCCGGGCCCGGCTTCGTCAACGTCCGCCTTTCTGACCCTTGGCTGTCCGAATCGCTTGGTTCGTTGCTTCTGGACGAGGGCCTGGGCATCCCCACCCCAGCTCGGCCCTTGACAGTGGTGATCGACTACTCTTCGCCCAACGTCGCCAAGCCGATGCACGTCGGCCACGTGCGCTCCACCGTGATCGGCGACGCCCTCGCCCGGGTCTTCACGGCCCTCGGGCATCGTGTCGTCCGAGACAACCATTTGGGAGATTGGGGCCTTCAGTTCGGCATGATCCTTTGGGGCTGGAAGCACCATCGCGACGACGCCGCGTACGCGAGCGACCCCGTCGGTGAGTTGGCCCGGCTTTATCGGCTGGCCCAGGCGTTCATCAAGTCATTTGAGGACCACAAGGAGAAGTACCAGAAAGTGGCCGAGCTGCGCGGCCAAGAAAAACAAGGCGAAGCCGACGCCCTCTTTGCCAAGCTCTTTCCCGGCCAGGACGAAGCGCGCATCGTCCTGGAAATCGAGGAGGGGCGCAACGTCGCCGACGCCGCCCGACTCGAAACGGCGAAGCTCCACGCCGGCGACCCGGAGAATCGGGCCCTCTGGGAGCGCTTCATGCCCCACTGCATGAAGGCCCTCGACGCCATGTACGAACGCCTGGGCGTGACCTTCGATGTTCACCTGGGCGAGAGTTTCTACGACCCAATGCTCGCCGACGTCGTGTCCGACCTGGAGGAGAAGGGGCTGGCCGTGGTCAGTGAAGGGGCCCTCGTCGTCCACACCGACGTGGTCAAAACGCCGTTCATTGTCCGGAAGCGCGACGGCGCCTTCAACTACGCCACGAGTGACATCGCGACCGTGCAGTATCGCCGTCAGACATGGCACCCCGACGTTTGCCTTTACGTGGTCGACGACCGGCAGGGGGACCATTTCAAACAGCTCTTCGAGGTCGTCCGGCGAGCGGGCCTCGGCGAGATGGTCTTGGAACACGTCGCCTTCGGCAAGATCTTGGGCCGGGACCGCCGCCCCTACAAGACACGCGACGGCGACGTCGTCGGCCTGGAATCGCTGCTCGACGAGGCGGTCGCCAAGGCCCTGGAACTGGTCAAGGAGAAGGGGCCCGACTTGACCGACGAGGAACAGCGTCGCGTCTCGGAGACCGTCGGCCTCGGGGCGATCAAGTACGCGGACCTTTCGCAGAACCGCGTCAGCGACTACGTCTTCGATTGGGCCAAGATGATGACCACCGACGGCAACTCGGGGGCCTACCTGCAATATGCCTATGCCCGAATCCGTAGTATTTTCCGCAAGGGGGACGTCACGCCCGAAGCGATCCGCGAGCGTCGCCCCTTCATTGCCCTGAGCAATCCGGCCGAGCGCTCGCTGGGACTCCAACTGCTGCGTCTGCCCGAGACCTTGGAAGTCACAGCGAACGAGCGCAAGCCGAACGTCCTTTGCGACTACCTCTTCGACCTCGCCAACCGCTTCAGTTCGTTTTACGACGAATGCCCGGTGCTCAAGGCGGAGTCGACCGAACGTCGCGATAGCCGGCTCGCCTTGTGTGACCTCACGGCGCGGACGCTCAAGTTTGGCCTGGGCCTACTCGGGATCGGCGTGGCCGAACGGTTGTAGAGGGCCAACGGGACGCACGTCGGACCAACGAAACAGTCGGTGCGCGGTCCTCAGTCCATCCACTGATCGGCCCGCGCCTGCGCTTTCTTACGGGACGAAGTGGCGCTCCACAAGTGCGGACCGGCCAGGGCGCCTCGTTGCGCGGGGGCATCGACGCGGCCGGGGATGACGGTCCCGTCGGGGACGCCTTCCCACGTGTGGCCCGACATGCTCCGGAGCACCTGATCGGCCAATCTCATGCACTTCAAGGCGTCGTCGCCGGTGACTTTTGGGCGCGTTCCTTCGCGGACCGCACGCACGAAGTCTTCCAGCTCCAGGGCCAGTTGCTCGCGGCCTTCCGCCTGAATCTGCTCCACGTGGAGGATTTGGCCGAAGATGCGCCGGCGGACCTCGTCCATCTTGGTGAGGTCAATGCCGTCGAGTTCAAGCTCGCCACGGCGCAGGGCCTCGGAAGGACGGACGACCGTCCCCTGGCGCGTGGCGAAGTCGAGACCGACATAGCCTTCCGAGCCCCACACGCGCATCTTGCGTGCGGCCTGATAGCTAGCGCGGCTGGCGGTCAGGTTGGCCACGCAGCCGTCTTCGAATTCGATGCGAGCGTTGGCGACGTCTTCGAGCTTGCCAAAAACACTCACGCCGACGGCCGCGACCGACTTCACCGGGGCCTTCACGAGGCTCAAGAGCAAGTCGAGGTCATGGATCATCAGGTCGTGGACCACGCCGATGTCGGTGGACCGGAACGTGTACGTGCCCAGGCGGTCGGCCTCGACATAGCGCGGTCGCAGGTCGAGTTTCTCCATCGCGGAGAGGGCTGGGTTGTAACGCTCGATGTGACCGACTTGGAGGAGCGCTCCCCGAGCGTGGGCGAGGGCAACGAGGTCTTCGGCCTCGGCCGCGGAAGGCGCCAGCGGCTTCTCGATCAACGTGGCGATTCCGCGATCGAGGAAGGCGCCACCGATCGCGTGGTGGTGAGTGGTCGGTACGGCGATCGAGACGGCGTCCACCCGGTCGAGGAGTTCGCGATAGTCGGCATGGGCCTTCGCACCCAACGGCGCGGCGACCGCTTCGGCTTGTTCAAGGCGCGAGTCGGCGACACCGATGAGCTTCACTCCTTCGATACCCGCGAGGACCCGCGCGTGATGACGGCCGAGATGGCCCACGCCGACGACGGCGACGCGCAAGAGAGAATCCTTCATATCAAGCCCTCCCGCGATCGCGCTCCCGCGCGCGACCGTGCTTTCCTTGGTGTTGGGCCCGGATGAACGTGAGCAAGCGTTCGACTTCCGGCGTTAGGTGGTGGTGCGTGGCCAGGACCTCGGCCGCGCGCTCGGGGCCGAGCTTGGCCCGATAGATCAGGCGATGGGCCTCGTGGAGCGAGTCGATCCCTTCGGGGGAGACCCCGTTCCGGCGCAGGCCGACGATGTTGATGCAGCGGACCTTCGACGGATTGCCTTCCACGAGCATGAACGGCGGCGTGTCGTGATAGATGCGCGTCATGCCGCCGACGAAACTGTAGCCACCGATCGAGACGAAGTGATGGACCGCGACGCCCCCCGAAAGGCTGGCGAACGATTCGACATGTACATGGCCGCCCAACATGCTGTTGTTGGCGATGGTCACGCGGTCGGCCACTTTGCAGTCGTGGGCGATGTGGGCGTTGGCCATCAGCAGGCAATGACTGCCCATGCGGGTCACGCCGTCTTCTTTTTCGGTGGCGCGATTGATGGTCACGCCCTCGCGAATGATGTTGTGGTCGCCTATTTCGACGCGCGTGGGCGTGCCGCGATAAGAGTTGTCTTGGGGTTCGCCGCCGATCACGGCGAATGGATGCACGACGTTTCCCTCCCCTAGGGACGTGACCCCGCGAATGCAGACGTGACTGATGAGTCGCGTCCCTCGACCGATGCGCGCGTCGGGGCCGACGACACAATACGGCCCGATCTCGACGTCGTCGTCGATCTCACTTCGGGGGTCAACACACGCGGTGTCGGCGATCAGGGTGGCCATGGCGCGTCCTCTCGATCCGCGGGGGGAATGTTGGGATCGGCCGGCACGAACGCCGGCCAGCCGTTTGGGCCGCTCTTGAGTTCACTTGCTGATGAGGATGAAGCGAATCTCGGCCTCGGCCGCCACCTCGCCGTCCACCAGGGCCCGCGCTCGGACGTCGACGAGTCGGGAGCGGTTCCGCTGAGTGGACACCTCGAGGCGCATCTGGTCGCCCGGGACGACGGGCCGGCGGAGTTTCACGTCGTCCATGCCGGCGATCACGGCCCGAGAAAATTGCGTGTCGAACCAATTGGCCACGAGCATCCCGCCCGCCTGGGCGAGGGCCTCCAGGATCAGGACGCCCGGCATGATCGGCCGGTCGGGCCAATGGCCCTGGAAGAACGGCTCGTTGATCGAAACGTTCTTGATCGCGGCGACATGCTTGCCGGGGTCGAGTTCCACGACACGATCAATCAACAAGAACGGGTAGCGATGCGGCAAGATCGACATGATGGAGTTGATGTCCATCACCGGCACGGTCGAAATCGGGCGCTTCACGAGGACGGGCTGGTCGTTGTCCCCTTCTTGCTCGGCGCGTTCCACGGCCTCGTGCAGTTTGCGCACCAGCTCGGCGTTCAGTTGGTGGCCGGAGCGGTGCGCGACGACGTGCCCCGCGATGTCGCGACCGAGCAAGGCCAGGTCGCCGACCACGTCGAGCATCTTGTGGCGCACGCATTCGTCGGGGTAGCGCAAGTGGTTCTCGATGGGGCCTTCTGGGCCGAAGACGAGCAGGTCGCGCGCGGTGGTCCGCCGGCCGATCCCCGCCTGGCGGAGCATGTGGGCCTCGGCCTCGAGCAGGAAGGTCCGGCTGGGCGCGAGTTCCTCGTGAAACGATTGAGGCTCGATTTCCAGAAAGAGGCTTTGGCGGCCGATCGCGTTGTCGCGGCCGTAGTCGAGGTTGTACGTCACAACCAGGCCATGCTGATCGGCGCCTGGGAAGGCCGTGAGGGAAGACTCTCCTTCGCGCACGGTCACGGGCCGGTCGATGACAAGCGCCTGACGCTGCTTCTCCTGCTCGACCGCGCCGGCTTCGCGCAGGGCCTCGGAGAAGGCGAGGGAAGAACCGTCACACCCGGGCGTTTCGGCCGCGTCGAGTTCGACGATGCAATTGTCGATGCGCTCGCCCGCGAGGGCCGCCAGGACGTGCTCGACCATTTCGACGACGGCCTCGCCTTTTTGGACGGTGGTCCGGCGTTGGCGAGGGACGACGTGGCGGATGTGGGCTGGGACGGCGGGACGTTCCGGCAGGTCGGCGCGGACGAAGACGACGCCGGAATCGGCAACCGCCGGACGGAAACGAACTTGGACGTCGGCCCCTGTGAGGAAGCCGACCCCGCGGACCTCGGTCTCGCGGGCGATCGTGCGTTGCGGACGCCTTGCGGTGAGCATGCGGGCCCCATCATCCTTGACGGAACTTGGAATGTGGTTGGTTCCAGCTTGGCGAGTCTCCACGCATCCCTGCGATGGGAAGCCCCATTCGCTTCGATTGGAGGTTGGGGACGACCCGAGACTCGCCCTGCGTTTTCGATCGTCTCAGCGCTTGGTGTTGGCGGCCCCCTTCGTGGCCACTCCCGCGGCCGGCGCGTTGGCGGCGGGCGCCGTGGTCGAGGCGGGCCTGGTTTGGGCGTCGGCGGCTGGCTTGGACTTCTGGTAGTTATAGTTCAAGTACTGAATGACATCGGTGGTGATGTCCATGGATGGATCACTGTAGATGACGGTCTTGGCCATCACGGCCATGATCGATTGGGGATCTTCACCCTGGGGCGGGTCGTTGGTGACCTTGACGACATAAGTGATCCCGCGCTTCTTGGCGACGGCCGCGGCCATTTGGGCCACGTCTTGATAGAGGGCCGCCATCGCGTCGCTTTCCATCTTGGCGAACTCGCGTTGGGCCTGGTCCCGCTTGGCTTCGAGTTCGGCCTTGATCTTGGTCACCTCGTTGTCGAGGCGTTGGTAGTCGGGGGAGTCCCGCTTCATCTTCTCGAGTTGTTCCGCGGCGTTCTTGCCCCGCTCGACGAGCTTGGTCAACTCGGTCTGGCGCTTCATGACCTCCGACTTGAAGCTCTCACTGCGGTCCTTGACCTTCTCGTATTCTTTGAAAACGCGATCGATGTCGAGGGCGGCGATGGTGGCGGGTGCGGGCGCAGCTGGTTGGGCGGCCGTCTTGGCCGCGGGCTGCCCGCCGGACGGGGCACGGCGCGCGGGGTCATCGGTCGTCTGACCGAGCACGGTAGGAACGATCGCGCCAAGCACACCGGCGCAACTCAAAGCGGCCACGAAGGTCTTACGGGAGAACGAAGGCATGGGCAGCGATTCCTTTCCTTGCCCGACGGCCCGATGGACAATCGCGCGGCGAGCAGGACCGCGTCTCGCAAGGTCCCGCCCCGTCCCGATTCCTCCGGGCCGATCCTGGCGAAGCGGGCCGAAGGCCGGCCCACACCTGGACCAAACAGGGGACGCGAGGGGATTCTGCCGGTTCTCCAGGGAAGGGTCAAGGCGAATCGAGCGCCGGCGGCAAGCCCATGGACCGGCGCACGGCCTCGGCTTCCTCGGCATCGATCCGATAGATGTTGATGGAGTGCCCCGCGCGGGCGATCGGTTGGAACTTCTGGAAATACTCGAAATGCCCGCGTCCCGACCAATGGTATCCGCCGCGACCGTCAGGGGCAGGAAACACGCTCCCTCGCAGGTGGTTCACACTCACCGCGAACGTCCCCGATCGAGGTCCAAGCGTGCTCTGATACGCGACATCGTCCCGGAACGTCCCACTCGGACCGACAGGGGGCAAGACGTAATCGATTCCGAACGTCTTGGGGTCCAGGATATGATAGAAGGCCAAGCTTATGGGGCCTTCTTCGGGACGTTCGTCAATCCACTGCTTCAAATGCGATAAATCTTGGCCCCAATCGATGTTGCTGTCCACCAGGACGCGATCACCATGGGCCGGACCGCCGATGGCCTCGTTGAAATAGGAGAGTTGATGGGGATGGACCCGGACGCTGGAGAGGGCCGTCGCGCCCAGGAGCAGCGCGACGAGCACGCGAACCAAGGACCGAAGTCGACCTACAGACGCCAAGGGGCCGCCCGCCAAGACGAAGAGAAACGGCAAGGCGGGCAGAACGTAGCGCATGTGATGATTGAAGCCAGTTTGGGCGCTCACGAGAAAGAGGATGAGGAAGGGTGTCAGCACCAGGCAGAGGCCGGCCTCTTCCGGCACGGTCTCGGGACGAAGCAACCAGCGGCCGACTCCCCAGAGAAGGAGCGCGAGCGTGCCGATCGGGACCTTCACGGCCAGGGCGACGAGATAGTAGTACCACCACCCGCGGTGGCGCCATTCCCCGAATAAATAGGAGGGAAAACCGGCCTCGAAGTCTCGGTATTGGAGGTCGATCCCTTGGACGTAGTCACGCGGCAAGGGAAGCGGCAAGTTTTCGGTGAGGAGACCGGTCCCCGGCCAACGACGTAGCAATTCCCGGGGTTGGGAGAGGGCCCGGCTGAACAAGTCCAGTTCGCCCAACGGCCGTCCCATCCCCTGAAACCCATACCCAGCAGGGAGGACCACCAGGCTGATCGCGACCATGAGGGCGAAGTGTGCCCCCGTGGTCGACGTGGATGACGTCCCGGCTTTTCGTTCCCGGCGCATCGCCTTTCGGACGAGCGAGACCGCCAACGGCCAAGCGATGATCGCGTACAACACGAGCAGAGTGAATTTCGTCAGCTCGGCGATGCCCAGGACCAGTCCGGCGAACGCAGCGAGGCGCCAGGTCGGTTCGCGGAGATATCGCCAAAAAACGTACATGGCGGTCAAGCCGGCGACGGACGCGGGGACGTCGGGGGTGACCGCCTGCGCGAACGCGATCACGGTCGGGTCGAAACACCAGAGGGCGGTGGCCAGGCAGCCCGCGGCCGAACCGAACAGCTCCCGCGCCCACTTGCCGATCAACCAGGCGCCCCATAACGACCAGACGATGCCTGGCAACCGCGCCAGACGGGCGAGTGTGAGATAGCGGTCCTTGTTGGCCTCGGCGAAGGCGAGCCCGAGCAGCCACTCGGGCCGCTCGCCGGGCGACGGTTC
>CALLYK010000262.1 GCA_937858365.1 uncultured Isosphaeraceae bacterium
CGATCGCGACCAGTTCAGCCGCGACTGCACCGCCCAGTACCTGGCCGAGGGCAAGCGCAGGTTCGGAGAGGACATGCTGGACTGGCGCTTCATCTGCCCCTGTTGCGGACATGCGCACCGCAGAGCGCGGTGGCGTACTCGTGCGTTGGGCGCTGGGACGGCTCGGGCCCGGCCCGTAAGACGGCGACGTCGGGCAAGTACTCTCGGTTCGAGTCGGCGGCGGAATCGACGATGCGGAACCGCTCGTCAATCCTCGCCTCGTAATGGTCGGGCAGACGCTCAAAGAGGGCGTCGCGACAGGAATTGATGAATGTGCTGTGGAAGTCGGGCCAGTAGCCCTCGGCTTCCAGATAGGGGTCGATGCCGGGAAAGGGGTTCGTCATGGTCGGAAGGACCTCCGTCGCCTGCCCTCCCATTGTAATCCGCTCCCCGCGCCGTCGTTCAAGGGACCTCGAGGGCAAGCCCGACGCCGTTCAACTCCCCGCTCGGTGGAAGACGCTCTTCTCCACGGTCCTCGATCGGAAGAGGCGGTCGTGCAATGCTTGCTCGACCGCCTCGGCGTCGCCGAGCGTGGCCGCGGCCGGTATCTTGTCGGCGTCGAGCAGCGGCACGTCCAGTTCGCTCGGCGAACGGTCGGGCAGGTCCTGGATGCGCTGGAGGCGGTCCAGCAAGGGCGGGTGCGCCGAGTCGTCCACCGCCCGACGTTGACCGAGTGTCCGATGCCTCAGGTCCGCGAGGAACGGTTCGGGAAGACGGCCCCAGAAGGCCCGAAAGAAAGCGTATAAGTTTAAGTTGAATGTTTCAGATTGATAATAGATAATCACTTCTTCAAACAAAGGCTGGACGAGGGCGACTTTCACCAGGGCGGAGGCGGTAGTGGGCCCGCCGGCCAACTGGGCGGCCAGGCGATCGGCGCGGGCCTCTTGCCCTTTGGCGATCGGGGCGAGCATCACGGAGGCCCCTCGATGGCAGATTTTCGCCCAGGCCCCGAGCGGTCCCCAGGCGCGCCTTCGGTCCAGACCGCGACCGAGCGCGTCCACGAAGCGGGTCGCGCGCGTCGTCCGCGCCGCGTCCCCCTGGACGATGTGCGCCAGTTCGTGGGCGACCACCGCGCGAAACTCGGTCAGGGTCAACACATGCAAGAGGGGCATTCCAATGAGCAGCACTCGTGAGCGGCCTCGACTGATCACGCCGCAGCAAGGAACATAGGCCAGCCGGACGTGATCGGGCGGTCGGGCGCCCAACTTGCGGGCCACCTGAGAAACGACCGCGTGCAAGGTCGGCGCGTCGGCGCGGACGAGCGGCAGCCCCAGGTCCCCCTGCCCTTCGTCGGTCCATTCCGACGACCGCACGCCCCCCAGGGCCTCGACGACACCACCCCAATCGCGGACCTCGTCGCGTAGCCAGCCGCGCGTCACGGGCACGAACCCGCCCAGCAGGAAGGTCCCCGCGGAACCCGCCCACACGCCGGCCTGATAGGCCAAGCGCAAACCGTCGAGGGCCAGACCACGAAGCACCAGACGGGCGCCATCGTCCGCGCGCTCGAACTCGTTCGGGCCCGGTCGTCGCCCCATCCACCACGCCCCCACCTCTGGGACTGTCTCCACTCCGTCTTTTTCTCGACAGTTGTCGGGAGCACGCTTGACGTTGTGCGACACTTGTCTTAGGATACAACGACGGTGGTGTCGATGCCACGGGGGATCGTATCGCGATCGCGCGTCGGCCCGCCACTCATTTTCATCCTTCCGTCTTTTCCGCCGAGGGCCACGCTTCGACCCTCAACGACCGGGACCACCCCCATGCCCAGGCGCACCCCTAGCGAACCCAGCCTCCCTGAATCCGAACTCGACGTCCTTCGCATCCTCTGGGACCGTGGCCAGGGCACGGTCCGCGAAGTCTTGCAAGTGGCCAAGGAAGCGGGCCTGCCCTGGAGTTACGCCACCGTCGCCACCTTGCTCGACCGCCTTGAAGCCAAAGGCATGGTCGCCAGCGATCGGAGCGAACTGGCCTTCCTGTACAGGCCCACGATCGACGCCCAAGAGGTCCGCCGGAAGCGTGTCAACCACCTGGTTGAGAAGCTCTACGAAGGCGAGCCGGGGCTCCTCGTGATGCACCTTCTGAAAACGCATTCGCTCGACCCCGAACAGGCCAAGCAAGTCCGCTCGCTCCTCGATGGTCTGGCGGCCGAGACCAAGACCTCTCGTCCGCCGCGCTGAACTCGCCTCCCCACATCGTCCGACAATCGTGCGCCTGGGGCCGCCTTCAGGTCCGGTTCTTCGTCCATCTCCAGCATTTCGAAGGGAGTCCGGAAACCATGAGTCCACGTCGCCGCTTGAGGCCACTTCACGTCGTCTTGGCCATTTTGGTCTTGGCCCCCGCGTGGAAGGCCGTTGCTTGGTTTTGGCCGCGCGGCCCCAAATTGGTCCCCGCCGAGCGGGCCGCCGCGGGACTGGACCTCTTCCGGCACGACTGGCGACCCGGAGACCCCCTCACCAAGGGAGACGGTCTCGGCCCCGTCTTCAACGCGCGATCCTGCCTGGAATGCCACTTCCAAGGCGCGCCTGGGGGCGGCGGACCCATTGAAAACAACGTCACCGTTTACGGGATCGCGACGCCCGACACCAAGGGCCTACCGCGCGTCGGCGTCGTCCACCGCCGCTCCGTTCAGCCGGAACATCAGGAGTACCTCAGCCAGGTCAATCTCGCCCTGCCGAGGACGCCGTCGATGGACCTGCGCGAACTCATCGATCGTCGCCGGTCCGGTTCCCTCCCCGCCGGTGTGGTCGTCACCCAGCGCAACACACCCGCCCTCTTCGGCGACGGTCTCATTGACGTCATCAATGAAGACATGCTCGTCAAGAACATGCGCGAGCATTCCAGCGCGGCCACGCTTGTGGGCCTGAACTCGGCGAAGGACCCGAACGTGAAGGGCCGCGTCGCCCGATTGGCCGACGGCCGCCTCGGCCGCTTTGGCTGGAAGGCCGAGTTCTCGACCCTGAGCGAGTTCGTGAAGGCCGCGTGCGCCAACGAGCTTGGGCTATCGAACCCCGGCCGCCCCCAGGCCACGCCGCTGCCCCTGGCCCGCGCCAACTACAAACAGCCCGGCGAGGACCTGACCGAGGCCCAATGCGACCTCATCACCGACTTTCTCATCAGCCTGCCCAAGCCGATCGAAACAACGCCCGACGACGCCGTGCTGAGGGCCAAGGCGGAGCGCGGCAGGATCGTCTTCGCCACGATTGGCTGTGCCGACTGTCACGCCCCGAATCTCGGGCCGGCTGAGGGGATTTATTCGGATTTGCTCCTTCACGACATGGGGCCCGAGTTGGAGTCGAGCACCGGCTATTACGGCGCGATCATCCCCGCGCCGACGGTGGCCGACGGCCGCTTCTCCGCCTCGGAAGCGCCCGTGACGCCCGGCGAATGGCGCACGCCGCCGCTCTGGGGCGTGGCGGACTCGTCCCCCTACCTGCATGACGGTCGCGCCCAGACCTTGGAGGAAGCGATCGAGTCGCACGGCGGCGAGGCCCGCGAGGTCAAGCGCAAGTTCGCCGAGGAAATCCCACAAGCGGACCGCGAGGCCCTGATCGCCTTCCTCAAGACCCTCCGGGCGCCTCACGTGCCCCTGGCCTCGCGCTGAGGTGTCTCAGCCCCGTACAGGGCTGAAAAAGAAGGCACGGGGCCTACCGGATTTGTGGTCTGGTAGGCCCCCTTCGCGCGGCTTGCCGGGAAAAGAAGGTCCGCGATGGCGGTCCTCACGCTATCCTCAGAATGGCGATGAGGCCCCTTGCCGTTTCCCCACGAAGGACCTTCTCATGAGCTATGTGGCCCTGGCGACCGAACGGTTCGAAGACATCGTCCGCTTTTACGGCGAAACGCTGGGCTTCCCCGCGCTCCGAGGGTGGGACCGCCCCAACGGACGCGGTCAGGTCTTCGACTTGAACGGCCTGCGCCTGGAGGTGCTCGACGCCACGCGCGAGGCGTACCCGATGAAGTTGGGACCGCCCGACGACCGCGTCTATGTGGTGGTCGAAGTGGCCGACGTGGACGCGATCCATCAGCGGCTACCGATCGAAACAGCGGCCCCCGAGGCGACCTCGTGGGGAGCGCGCGTCTTGCGCGTCCGAGACCCCGACGGCGTGGCCGTCTGGTTCTTGCAATGGGTCAATCCGACGACGTGAAAGTGGCCCTCATCCTGGAGGCCGTAGGCCGGGGAAACCAGCACGCGTCGGCCGAATTGTTGCCTCTGGTTTACGACGAGTTGCGTCGGCTGGCGGCCCATCGTCTGGCCCGGGAAAGTCCGGGTCAGACGCTCGACGCCACCGCGCTCGTCCACAAGGGGTATCTCCGGCTGATGGGCGATGTCTCGGACAAGCCATGGGAATGCCGCCGCCCCATCTTCGGGGCGGCGGCCAAGGCCATGCGACGCGTCCTGATCGATAGGGCCCGTGATCGCCGCCGTCAGAAGCGTGGGTGTGGTCGTCAGCGTATGCGAATCGAGTTCGAGGCGGTGCTGGTCGAGCCGCCTGGCGACGACTTCATTGCGCTCGATGACGCCTTGGAGGCGTTAGCTCGCGAAGACCCCGCAGGGGCCGGATTGGTCAGTTTGCGGGTCTTCGCGGGCTTGACGCTCGCCGAAGCGGCCGAAGTGCTCGGCATCGGTCGTCGCCCGGCGGACCGATATTGGGCCGATGCGCGCGCGTGGCGATGCGATGCGTTGAGCGATGAGGGACCCAATCCGATCGTTTGATCGAAAAAAAACCGCGATGCCGGCGCACTCTGGGCAAAAACGGAGCATAGGTTGGCGGACCGGAAACAAAGTGCCTTCGAGGGGTGCCCCGTGGACAAAAACGGAAACGTCGTGAAGGCGATCTTCCTCGCGGCCCTGGAGCGCGAACCGGGGGCCGAGCGAACGGCCTATCTGGATACCGCCTGCCGCGACAACGCGGCGCTTCGACAGCGCGTCGAAGAACTGTTGGCCGCTCACGAACGCGCAGGCGAAGTGCTCGACCCGGCCCGCGGGTCGGACAACAATTCGACGGACCTTGCTTCGGGAATCCACGACGAAGCGACCGTGGACCTCGTTCCGGTCGCGGACGAGTCGACGATCGCACACGTTGTCGTCCCCCGCGCCGAGCCGGCGTCGGCATCCGAACCGCTCGGGAATGTGCGCTACTTTGGTGATTACGAGCTACTTCGCGAGATCGCGCGCGGTGGCATGGGGGTGGTCTATCGGGGAGTCTGAACCGACCTGTCGCCTTGAAGATGGTCCTGACGGGACAACTGGCGAGCGAGGCCGAAGTCCGTCGCTTTCAGCTTGAGGCCGAGGCGGCGGCCAACCTGGACCATCCCGGGATCGTACCTATCTACGAGATCGGCGAGCACCAGGGGCAGCACTTTTTCAGCATGGGTTTCGTCGAAGGGACAAGCCTGGCGGCGAAGGTGGCCGCGGGCCCGCTCCCCCCGCGCGAGGCCGCGGAGTTGGTCCGCCAGGTCGCCGAAGCGATTCAATATGCTCATGAGAAAGGAGTGCTTCATCGTGACCTCAAACCGGCGAACGTGTTGCTCGACGCGCAGGGGCGCCCGAAAGTCACTGATTTCGGGTTGGCGAAGAAGCTGGAAGGAGACAGCGGCCTGACGCAGACGGGTCAGGTGATGGGGACGCCGTCCTACATGCCGCCCGAGCAAGCGGAAGGGAAGCATGTCGGGCCGACGGCCGATGTCTATGCTCTGGGTGCGATCCTCTACTGCCTGTTGACGGGCCGTCCGCCGTTCCAGGCGTCGACGCCGATGGATACGCTCTTGCAAGTAATCGGGCAGGAGCCGGTGCCCGTGCGTCGACTCAACCCGGCGGTGCCGCGCGATCTGGAGACGATCGCCCTGAAGTGCCTGCAAAAGGACCCAAGGCGCCGCTACTCCGGCGCCCATGCCCTGGCCGACGACTTGCAGGCTTGGCAAGAAAGCCGACCAATCGCCGCGCGACCGTCAGGGACGATCGAGCGAGTATCGCTATTCGTGCGCCGCAAGCCGGTCCTGGCGACGGCCTACGGACTGACGGCGGCCGTGGTGGTGCTCGCGGGGTTCGGAGTGACGATCGCCCGGCTCTGGCGGGCCGCCGAGAACGCCCGCTCCCAAGCCGTGATCGCCCGTGATGGCGAGGCGAGAGAGCGACATGCCGCCGAGAACGCCCGCGAGCGCCTTGCGGCCGTCGAATACGGGCGAACGATGGAACTGGCCCACCAGGAGTGGCGGGAAGGCAATGTCGGCGTCACACTGGCCTTGATCGACGGCACCCCGAGCAGGTTTCGTGGGTGGGAGTGGCGATACCTCCAAAGACTCTGTCATTCTGAGTTGCTCACTCTCATCGGGCACGGTCAACCTGTCACTTCGGGCTCGTTCAGCCCCGACGGTTCGCGGGTCGTGACCGCGAGTTTGGACGGCACGGCCAAGATCTGGGACGCGACGAACGGGACCGAGGTCCTCACATTGCGGGAGGACGCCTATTCGCCCGGCACATTCGTTTATTCGACCTCGTTTAGTCGGGACGGTTCGCGCATCGTCACCGGGAGTCATGACCAAACGGCAAAAGTCTGGGATGCGAAGACCGGTGCCCTACTCCTCACCATCAAAGGACATAACGCGGGGGTGCATTCGGCGTCGTTCAGCTCGGATGGGTCGTGGGTCGTCACCGGGAGCGCGGACGCAACCGCGAGAATTTGGGATGCGAAGACAGGTGTCGAGATCGTTAGGCTTTTAGGGCATAAGAAGCGCGTTTCCTCGGTTTCATTCAGCCCGGACGAGTCGCGGGTCGCCACCGCGAGCGTCGACAAAACAGCGAAGGTCTGGGACGCCCGGAGTGGTGCCGAGGTCCTTTCACTCGGCGAGATGAACTCGGGAGTCAATTCGGTGTCTTTCAGCGCGGACGGGTCGTTGCTCTTGACCAGTCATGGGGACAAGACGGCGAAGGTCTGGGACGCGCGGAGCGGCGCGCAAGTCCTCACGTTCGCGGGACACACCGGTCCAGTCATCTCGGCGTCGTTCAGCCCGGACGGGTCGCGGGTCGTCACCGGGAGTTTCGACAACACAGCGAAGGTCTGGGACGCGCGAAGTGGCGTCGAGGTCCTGACGTTCGCGGGGCATACCTGGGTCGTCAGTTCGGTTTCCTTCAGTCCTGACGGTTCGCAGGTCTTGACAGGAAGTTATGACAAGAGAGCGAAGGTCTGGGACGCGCGAAGCGGCGCCGAGGTCTTCGCACTCAAGGGACACGCCAAGGGAGTTCATTCCGCGTCGTTGAGTCCGGACAGTTCAAGGTTGGTGACGGCAAGTGACGACCAGACAGCGAGGGTCTGGGACGCGCGGAGCGGTGTCGAGGTACTGACACTCCGAGGGCACGTCGGCCTTGTCTCTTCGGCGTCTTTCAGCCCCGGCGCATCTCGAATCGCGACCGCGAGTTGGGACAAGACCGCGAAAATCTGGGACGCGAAGAGCGGCGTTGAGCTGTTCACTCTGAAAGGGCATGATCACTTTGTTACCTCGGCGTCGTTCAACTCGGACGGGTCGCGGATCGTCACCTCAGGTTGGGACGGCACGGCGAGGACCTGGGACGCGCGGAGCGGCATCGAAGTCCTCAAACTCAAAGGGCCCGACGGCCCAGTCATGTCCGCGTCGTTCAACTCGGACGGGTCACGAATCGTGACCGCGAGTCTCGACTCTCGGGCGAGGGTCTGGGACGCGCGGAGCGGTGTCGAGCTACTGACACTTCAAGGCCACGCCGACAATGTCCTCTCGGCTTCATTCAACTCGGACGGGTCACGGCTCGTGACTGCGAGTGAGGACAAGACCGCGAAGATTTGGGACGCGAGGAGTGGTGCCGATTTACTGACACTCAAAGGCCACACCGATCGCGTCGTTTCCGCGTCATTCAACCCGGACGGATCACGAGTCGTTACCGGTAGTCACGACACGACGACGAAAGTCTGGGACGCGCGGAGCGGCGCCGAGGTCCTCACCCTCAAAGGCCCACGCACTCGAGCCGTCTGGTCTTCCTCCTTCAGTCATGACGGTTCGCGCATC
>CALLYK010000263.1 GCA_937858365.1 uncultured Isosphaeraceae bacterium
TGCTACGGCAACCGCAACGAGCCCGATATCGGCCTGGACCTCATCGCCATCCTCGGGCTTTTTGTTCTCGTCGGCTGCACCTTGGCCTTCATGTCTCTGCCCATCTTGCAGCGTTCGGTCTTCTCACGCGGTCCCTTCCGGGAACGACTTTTAGGGATCTCGGGCGACTTGCTCGGCGACCGACTGGGACCGTACACTCGCAAGGGCTATGAGGAGATCAAACGAGAGCATGAGGTTGAGACGTTCGGCGACCACTCTCGAGTCTGGACGTTTCAAGGGGGGGATAGCCAATTGACGGCCTCCGTGGACTTCGTTTTCACGTCGTTCCACACCCTGGCCACCTGTTACCAGGGGACCGGCTGGGTCCATGTGGGCTTGCCCGATGGGAAAGAGCGCGACGGGTACGTCGAGGAGGTCTCCATGACCCGAGAGGGACGACACGGCTTCCTTCTTTATCGGATCGTGGACCCCGAAGCCACTTGCGTGCCGCGACCGGGTGCCAAAGGGGCGGTCAGCGCCACGCTCGAGCGCTTCAAGCCTTGGGACCCCGAGACCCGCAAGCACTTCCGCGAGAGGTTCCAACCAACCTATCAGGTCCAGTTCTTCGTCGATTCCGACCGCCCTTTGGACGAGTCCGAAAAGGAAGTCGTCCGAGCGGAGTTCGACCGCTTCCACCAGAAGGTGAAGGCGGAAGTCATCCCCGGGTCGGTCGGTAAGTCCTGAAGATCGGAGCGTCGTTCGCGAGGGTCGGTTCATGCCCCAGGAACGGCCACACTTGTTCGCGGCCGCTTGTGCCCTGTTCCTCCTTAGCCTGGGCCTGAGCGTGTCGATCGGTCCCCTCGCCTTGCGACGCCGCTCCTTCGCGACCCTTGTGGACTTCCCCGGAGGGTCCTTGGCGCATCGCGTGGCCGTTCCCCTGGTGGGCGGCCTCGTCCTTTGGCTGAGCGTCGCGGGCTCGCTCGCCCTTTCGGCGGTCACCTTCTTCCTCACGCGAAGCGTCCTGCCCGAAGCCATCAGCCGCTACGTGGATGGTCTTTGGTATCGTTCCGGGGAGCTTCTCCTCATCCTCGGCCTGGCAACCCTCTTGCTCATCGCGGGGACCTTGGCCGACCTCTTCGGTGGCGGCTGGAAAAACTGGTTGGCCGTGCAGGTCGTCGTGGCCGCGCTCTTGGCGCTCGGTGGCGTCCGCGTCAGCCTCTTTGGGCCGATCAATGATCCGCGGCTGGGAGGCCTGGTCTCGGTCGTTTGGGTCGTCACCCTCGTGAATGCGTTCGCGTTTCTCGACAACCTTGACGGTCTCGCCGCGGGCGTGGGCCTCATCGCGTCGGTCCTCTTCGCCGCGACGCAGGCCCAGGTCGGCAGCCTCTTCGCGCCGGCCCTCCTCTTGATCGTGGCGGGGTCCCTGCTGGGCACCTGGCGCTACTGCCGATATCCGGCGCGTTTCTTTCTCGGCCGTGGAGGGACCTGGTTCCTCGGCTTCCTGCTGGGGGCGACGACGATCGCCGGCACTTATTACCGTTACGGCGCCCACGAGAACCCGAACAGCGTGTTGAGCCCGGTCTTGGTGATGGCCGTCCCTTTCTACGAGTCCGTGGTCGTCCTCTTCCGCTGGCTGAGCGAGCGCCGGCAACCGGACGGGTTCGACCCTCGCCATGATTCGTACCGTCTCGGTGAACTGGGAATGTCCCCGTCTCGGGCCGTCTGGCTCCTCTTGCTCGTCTCTTTGGGCGCGGGACTCGGCTCGCTGCTCTTGAGCCGGTTGGACACGTTCGGCACGATCGTCCTCCTGGGCCAAACGGCCTGCCTGATCGGGCTCGTGGCCCTTCTTGAAGTCAGCGCTTTGCAGCGCGGCCTGGCTCGACGTCGAGACCAGGCACACGACTTGGCGCGATGACGCGCCGCCATCGATAGGGCCGGGAAGGCCCGCGAAACGACATCACCCGCGCGTAAGCCAATCGCGAAGGCGTGCCCATGGTCCGCGCGCGGACCGCGGCGGCCCGTCTTCAAACGCGGGTGCGCCGAAGGGTCGTTCCACGACCTTGTAGCCGGTCACTTGCAAGTGCATCAGCATCATGCAAGACGCGTTCGGGTTCCGCGTGTGGACCACGAATTGGCATTCCTTGAGGTGGTCGCGGAACGAGTCGCAGAGCCAACGGACGACCTCCATGCCGCAGTCTTCCCGATCATGGTCCACAAACGCCTCGCCGCCTAGGTCGTGGTCGAGGTGGACCTCGTCCCAAGGCTCGGCGAGGCGGGCGATGCACTCCTCGGCCGTCTCGACCCAGACGGCCGAGGGACGGTTGATCAGAAAGACCTCGGCCCGGTTGGGGTCGTCATCCAAGAAGAGGACGCGGGGCGAGATCACGGTCACGAAGCTCCTTCAGTCATGTCGTTCAACCGCGGGCAACACTATGGCATTTCCCACACGCGGTGTCGAGCCGACCGAGGCGTCGGCGCCGTCTAAGTCTCGTTCCTATCCGCTTATTCCTCATGGATAGCGCTACACATACAACAATTGGCCCGCGAGAGACCTACCAGACCAAAAAGAGGTCCGGTTTTTTGCGAAGGCAAACACGGGCGAGGGCCTGTCCGTGCGCTCATGCGGGTCAGGGAAGGGTCACGCCGGCATTTGCATCGAACAATGTTCAGAGTTTTCTTCACTTGACGAGACCAGATCAACGTCCGTTCGACCCCAGAGGACAGGGCGACCTCGCCGCCAAGATCCATGTCCATTCAAGTATTCACGTATGTGTATTTATCATTTGGCCAACCTAGCATTCGGTCTTGGTCCCAAACGCAAGTCCTCACGAAGCGCGGACGACGAAGCGAATGAAGGCCCCTAGGGGTCTTCATTCCGCGCATTGGGGTCACGAGCGTTGGGGCGATCGCTGGGTTCCAGCCTGGCGATCCGTTCTTCCAGGGCGGCCAGGCGATCGAAGAGCGAGTCCTGGTCGGGCTCGGGCACGCTAGGGTCCTGGGGAAAAAGGGAGGAAATCCAGGTCATCGGCGTTGCCATCGGCGTAACGTTCCGTTGAAAGCCCTCAAGGGTTTGGAGGGCCTGCCGTAGATAGGTACGCCAGAAATCGGTGGCCAGGTCATTGGCCCGCAAGAGGCCGTGCAGCAAGGCCGTTGGGAAGAAGTCCATCTTGTCGGGGTGGCGCTCGAGGAGGATTTGTGTCAGGACTTGCCGGGTGATGTCTTCTCCTGTCCGACTGTCTTGGACCTCGATGGTCTGTCCCCCATGCACGAGTTGCTCGATATCGCCAAGGGTCACATAGCGACGGCGGCTTCGGTCGTAGAACCGTCGATTGGGGTAGCGCCGGATAAGAATTGGAGCGGCGGTCATCACCATGCCCCCCGGTTGCGGGAGCCCCGCCGGAGCGGGCCTGTTTGTTGCCAACGCAGCAATCTATCATAACCAAGACGACCCGCCGTGAACATCGTACCCATTCATCCTGGGCCAGACGTTTCCAGTCGGATGTTCTGGTCGGTTTTCCGCAACTCGACGATGGACCAGGTCACCCGTTGCATGGGCCTGTCATCTTCCTGGGATGGCATGTGCAAGCTCAATCGCCCACGGCCACACGAAATCCGATGTGGGGACCGCGCTCCTCGGGTGGGGCCTGACCTCGGCACGAGCTCCGGCAACCTTGCGGAGAACTCCCCCAGCCGCCACCGCGTAAGCAGCGTGTCGTGAATCGTGGTGGTCCAGGTGGGTCGGCTTCAGGCGAGGAGAGGTAGTAGTGCGTGGCATGGCCGTCTTGACACCACTCCCAGACGTTTCCCAGCATGTCGTGCAGGCCCCACGCGTTCGCCGCCTTCAGGCCGACGCGCCAGGTCCGGCCCTGGGAGATGCCACGGTGCCAGGCGATCGCATCGAGGTCCGTTCCTGGGCCCGAGGCACCGAGCGAATCGTCCCCGGCCCGACAGGCCCGCTCCCATTCCGCCTCGGTGGGCAAGCGATAGCCGTCGCCGGCGAGTACTCGCACCGACTTGTCTCCAAGTTCATAAAAGGGTGAACGACCTTCCCGAAGGCTGAGCGCATTGCAAAAAGCGACTGCGTCGAACCATGAGACCTGTTCGACCGGGAGGTCTTCATCACCCCGGAAATGACTGGGAGTCAACCCGGTGACAGCTTGATAGTGCCGTTGCGTGACCGGGACGACCCCAAGCGAGTATCCGCGCGTGATCGTGACACGGTGAGCGGGACGCTCGTCGGCCGCGTCGTCCGAACCCATCATGAAGGTCCCGGCCTTGATCCTCGCGAACGGCATGCCCACCGAGTTCTCCCATGGCCCGTTGGGACCGGGCGTTTCGCCTGCCCAAGCATGCAGCAGCCGGCGCCGCGCTTCGTCAGGTCGCGCGCGAAAATCGACACATTGAATCGGCCCAAGACCAAGATGAAATTCGTATAAGTCACAATCCTCGATGAGGACGGGCACGATACGTTGCTGACGCTTTTCCATCGCCCAGTGCAGTTCGCGGCGCACCCACGGCGAGTCGAGGGAACGCCGCGAGAGGACGATCAAGAACCAGTCGCAACCGTGCAAGCCGCGATGGATGCTCCGCTCCCATTCTTCCCCTGTCTTGATGTCGTCCTTGCAATACCAGGTCTCGACCCCAAAGGCGGAGAGCGCAGCGACGACCTCGCGTTCCACGAAGGCACGGTCCGCGGTCGCGTGACTAATGAAGACACGAGGCATGAAAGGACACCTTGGAAGTAAACAGACGGAGGGAGGTGGAAGCCACGGACAGGGGCCCATGCTCACGACCCAACGAACCAATGACATGATAATCGAACGGCCTGAGCGATTCCACGAAGGTGCCGACGATCGTTGGGGACGTAATTATCGTGAACGAAGTTAATGAGACGACCGACGGCGAACACGATCATCAAGGCGGCCGATGCGTCATGGACACACGTGAGGGCTGGGCGGCCGGTGACGAAATCCGCGAGAATAGGGAACCATGACAAGTCCCAAGCCCAATGACTATTGCGCCGACTCGTCCCGAAAGCACGCTCCTTGACCGCGGAGAAATCCACGATGCCCCGGTTTTTCAAGTACAAGGTCCTGGAAGACCTGCGACGCGACGCCGAGCGGTTGGGTCTCGACCTGGAGTTCTCGGAGGACCTCAGTCCGCTCTTGCGCGACCTCGTTGTCGGTACGCGTCGGGTTGGGAATCGGCTCTGTATCCAGCCGATGGAGGGCTGTGACGGCACCCCTGGCGGCGCGGCCGATGAATTGACCTTCCGCCGCTACCGACGGTTCGGCGACGGGGGCGCGAAGCTCATTTGGGGCGAGGCGGCGGCCGTCGTCCCCGAAGGTCGCGCCAATCCGCGCCAGTTGCTCGTGAACGAGGCGAACGCATCGGGGCTGGCCCGGATCGTGACCGAGTGTCGCGAGGCCCATCGCCGGGCCTGGGGCGACGATGGCGACTTGATGATCGGCTTGCAACTGACGCACTCGGGCCGCTACAGCACGCCCAGGCCCATGCTCGCCCAACACGACCCTCTTCTGGACCCGAGGACCATCCTCGACAAGGCGACTGGGCGGACCGCCGGTCCCGACGACCCTCTGATCGACGACGATTACCTCGACCGCCTGCAAGACCATTACGTCGCCGCCGCGAAAATCGCCGCGCGTGTGGGGTTTGATTTCGTGGACATTAAGCAATGCCACAAGTATCTCTTGTGCGAGCTCCTTTCGGCCCGGGAACGTCCGGGCAAGTACGGCGGCCCTCTGGAAAACCGCACGCGGTTCGTCCGCGAGGTCGTGGCGAAGGTCCGTTCCGAAATCCCAGGACTCATGCTTGCCACCCGTTTGAACGTGTACGACGGCTTGCCGCATGTCCCCGGGCCGCACAAGAACGGAGTGCCGGTTCCTTTCCATGTCCCAGTCCAGACGATTTGGGGAGGGAGTCCCCGAGACCCATTCCTCCCCGACCTGAGCGAACCGATCGAGTTGGTCCGCGAGTTGCGACGTCTCGGCGTCGCCCTCGTGAACGTCAGCATGGGAAATCCCTATGCGGTCGCCCATGTGATTCGTCCATTCGAATACGCACCCGTCGACATGTATGAGGCCCCGGAACACCCCATGCATGGCGTGGCCCGACATTTCAAACTCTGCGGCGAGCTACAAGCGGCCGTCCCCGAGGTCCCGATGGTTGGTTCCGGCTACAGTTGGCTTCAGGCGTTCCTTTTTCATGCGGGGGCCGCCAATGTTACTGAAGGCCGATGCGCGTTCGTGGGAGTTGGCAGGGCGTCGCTTTCTCACCCCGATTTCGCGCGCAACCTTAAGGAGGGAAGGCCCCTCGACCCCAAACGCACGTGTCGGACCTTTAGCTACTGCACGGCCTTGATGCGGGCCAAACACAATGACCTTGGGCAATTCGCCACAGGCTGCCCCCCCTTCGACAAGGCGACTTACGGCCCAATCTGGGACGAGGCCAGGGCCGGCGGCGCCGCGGAAGCGGGCGACCCGGATGGACCCGTGACCTCCGCCTGATCGTCACACGTCCGCCCGATTCGGACCTGCGCGGGCCCCGCGTTCGGGTTCCTTCCAAGTCACGGGTTCGCTAGGATAAGCCCTTGTCTTCAAAGGGATGGGAGGACCGCGCATTGTCCACGACCGCCACGGGGACCGACGCTTCGACCTTGCGCGTCGAGTTGGGGCCACGCTCTTACGAAATCCAGGTGGTCAACGGGGCCACCGACGCCTTCGGTCCATTCGCGCGCGCCGCCCTCGCCGCGTCTTGGTCGGGTGCGTCGTGTCGGCGCGGGATCATCGTCACCGACACGAACTTGAAAGACCAGGTGGCCCCCTATCAATCGGCCCTGGGCGCCGTCGGCATCGCCTGCGCGGTCGCGGTCGTGCCGGCCGGCGAGTCGTCAAAGACGCTCGTTCAAGCCTCCTTGCTTTACGACCAACTCATCGAGAACAAGGCCGACCGGCATTTTTTGATGGTCGCGCACGGCGGTGGCGTCGTGGGGGACCTCGCCGGGTTTGTCGCGGCCACGTTCGCGCGCGGCCTGCCTTTGCTAATGGTCCCCACGACCTTGCTCGCCCAGGTGGACAGCTCCGTGGGCGGCAAGGTCGCGGTCAATCACCCGCAGGCCAAGAACATCATCGGGGCCTTCCATCAACCGATTGGTGTCTGGGTCGATTCGGCGACCCTGCGCACTCTTCCGGCCCGCGAGCTGCACTGCGGATTGGCCGAAGTGGTGAAATACGGGGTGATCCTCGACGGGAAGTTCTTCGACTGGCTGGAAGAACATGTCGACGACATCCTGGCGCTTGAGCCCGAAGCGATCCGGCGCGTCGTGGCGCGAAGTTGTCAACTGAAGGCGGTGGTCGTGTCCCAGGACGAACGGGAAGAGACCGGCTTTCGGGCCGTCCTCAACCTGGGCCATACGATCGGCCACGCGATCGAGGCCGTCGCCGGCTATGGGGGGGCTTTCCATCACGGCGAAGCGGTCGCCGTCGGCATTGTGGCTGAGTGCCGCCTGGCCGAACGCCTCGGCTGGATCGGAGGCGAGTCCATCGACCGCGTCGTCAAGCTCCTTAATCGCTTCGGCCTGCCCACGAGCGCCCCTGGACTGGACATGGATTCCCTCTTGGAGGCGATGTCGCGCGACAAGAAAAATCGCGGCGGCAAGGTCCGCTTCGTCTTGCCTCGTGGGATCGGTAAAGTGGAACTGACCGACGCGCCGACCGATGACGACATCCGCGCCGTCATGCGTATGGGCGCGTAGCATGACCGACGACGAACGTCGTGACTTACTCTGTCTCACGCTCGTGCCGGGTGTCGGCTCCATGACTTTTCAGGCACTGATTGAGCATTTCGGCTCGGTCGAAAAGGTGCTCGAAGCGACCACCTCTTCACTCAAGAAGGTGCCCGGCGTGGGGCAGAGACTGGCCGAGAAGATCGCGGGCGCGCATCGGGAACAAGACGCCGAAGGGGAATGGGCCGCATGTTTGAAAGCGGGCGTGACCATCATCGGCTTGGGGACCGAGTCTTACCCCGAGCCACTGGCGCGCATCCCCGACCCGCCGCCGGGCTTGTATGTGAA
>CALLYK010000264.1 GCA_937858365.1 uncultured Isosphaeraceae bacterium
CATCTTCGTGGTCGGTCGAGCCGTTGGTCCTGGCTAGTCTCATTGATAACGTCGAGAAGGGGCCCGTCAAGGGGGTAAAATCCAAATTCACGGAAATTTCTCCGACGTGCCGTTCGGCGATGGGAGGTCCTTTTGGCCCGAACAAACGCTTGGAAGCCCGGTGTTCGCCGTCTCGCCGCCATTCCGGCCGCGTGACGGCTGACACCGATTCCCGCCCAAACGAAATCGTCTAACCCATCAGAGACGATCCGACCCCAAGTCGGCATGTGGCCGCCGGACCGCCCGAGACCTTGAATCGGTCTTGACATGGGGTTTCGCTACCCGAAAGCAAACCGGGTAGTTGTTCCGGGCCCGTTCCCTCGGAGGATGTCTCCGTTGGCCCATCTCATGGTTCGACGGCATTTCGCCGTTGTCCCCGAGTTGACTCGTCGCGCCTATGATGTCAGCGTGACGATCGACCGTGCCGCTCGCGTCCTTGTTGGGGGCCTTCCTCCCTTGTCGTCTTCGCGTCGCCACTCCAGCCGACTTCGGTTTCGAGACTACCTCCGCGATCGCCGCAAGGCCCCGTCCACCGACGAGAAAACGGGCGAGAAGGCCCCCAAGACACGCCAGCGTTCCCTCTGGGTCCTTTATCGGGCCTTGGGCGGACTCCTTGAAGGGAGTCGCGGCACGCTCGCCGTGGCCTTGGGCCTGCTCACGCTGGGCACGCTCTTGAAGCTCATTCCGCCGGCCGCCACGAAGCTCACGATCGACTACGTCCTTCTGGGCCACCCGCTGCCGACGAACCTGCCCGAGTGGCTCGTCGTGCCGGGCTCGCCGCGCGATCGACTCTTCGCCCTGGTTGGTCTCGTGCTGGTCATTTCGCTGGTCGACGCCTTGATCGCCTTGCGGGGGCGATGGTTGGCCACGCGCGTGACCAAGCGCGTGATGGTCGCTGTGCGCCGGCGGGCCTTCGAACACGCCGCTCGACTGCCCCTCCATCGCGTTTATCAACTCAAGTCCGGCGGCGCTTCGAGCCTCCTGCGCGAGGACGCGGGCGGGATCGGCGAGCTGGTCTTCAGCATGATTTACAACCCTTGGCGCGCGGTCGTGCAGCTCGTCGGGGGCCTCATCGTTTTGGCCTGGGTCGATTGGCGGTTGCTGCTTGGGTCGCTCGTGATCGCGCCGGCGATCATCGTTTCCGACCGGGTATGGAACAAGATGCTCCGTCCCTTCTACCGCGACATCCGCAAGCAACGACAAGAGATCGACGGCAAGGCGACCGAGGCGTTTGGCGGCATGAGGGTGGTCCGCGCCTTCGGCCGGCAGAGGACCGAGACGGGCCGCTTCGTCCGCGAGAACGACATGCTCGCCCGCCAGGAACTCAACGCCTGGTGGTGGACTCGCTTGCTCGAACTCGCCTGGGAATTGCTGATTCCGGTCGCGACCGGGGCCTTGATGCTCTACGGCGGCATGCGCGTGCTGGAAGCGCGTTTGTCACTGGGCGACTTGATGATGTTCGTCGTCTATCTGGCGATGCTCCTGGAGCCGATCGCCGTGCTCGCTTCCAGCGTGACTCAGGTGCAGAACAATCTCTCGGGCTTCGATCGCGTCCTCGACCTCTTGGCCGAGCCGCGCGAAATGGCCGAGCACCCAGGCACCATCGCCGTCCGCAAGGAGCGCGTGGCCGGTCGAATCACGTTGGAAGGCGTCTCGTTCGGTTATCCAGGCACCGACCGACAGGTCCTGAAGGGGATCGACTTAGAGGTCGAGCCCGGAGAGACGATCGCGCTCGTGGGCCGCAGCGGCGCGGGGAAGACCACGCTCTGCAATCTCGTCGCCCGCTTCTATGACCCCAGCGCAGGGACGGTGCGCCTCGACGGCATCGACCTGAAGGACATTGAGGTTGAAAGCTATCGACGACTCCTGGGCATCGTGGAGCAGGACGTTTTCCTCTTCGACGGGACGATCGCGGAGAACATCGCCTACGCGGCCCGACGCGCTTCTCGGGCGGAGATCGCCGAAGCGGCACGGATCGCCCACGCGGCCGAGTTCATCGACGACCTTCCCGAAGGCTACGACACGCTCATCGGCGAGCGCGGGGTGAAGCTGAGCGGCGGACAACGCCAACGTTTGGCGATCGCGCGGGCCGTGCTGGCCGACCCGCGCATCCTCGTGCTCGACGAGGCCACCAGCAACCTCGACACCGAGAGCGAGCGCCTGATCCAACAGGCGCTCGGCGAGATGATGCGAGGTCGCACGTCGTTCGTGATCGCCCACCGACTCAGCACGATCCGAGACGCCGACCGCATCCTCGTGCTCGACCAAGGGATGGTCGCGGAAATCGGCAGTCACGAGGAACTCATGGAGCGCGGCGGACGCTATCGGGAGATGGTCGAACTCCAGCAATTGCAGGCGGAAGTGTAGGAAAGTGGAAGGGCCGCGCGAAGAAGCGTCCCCTGGGTCCCCGGCGCGTCGCCGGGGACCAAGGGGGAACGATCACGCTCAAGTCGGTAGGGTCCGGCCGATCCTGCGACGGACCTCCGTGTAGTCGGTCTGATTCACCACGCCGGAGCCGTCGATGTCCGCGAAGACGTAGAGGGCCGTCGGGGTGTTCACCTGCGCGGTCACGGCGGACATGTCGGCCGCGTTCACCACGCCGTCGTCGTTGACGTCGCCGGGGAGGACGTCGAGCCGCCGCGCGTAGTTCGTGATGTTGACGTTCCCGATGATGACGGTGACTCGGTCCGGAATGGAAATCGGCAGGGCGAACATGATCATGTAGCTGGTGCCGCCGCCGCTGATGGTCACCGGCCCGTAGTTGCCCCCGGCCACACCCATGACGCTGACGTCACTGGGCGAGAGCGCCTGGGCCGAGCTGAGGGTGATGTTGAGCTTGTTGATGTTCAGCCAGGGGAAACTCGTGGTGCGGCCCGCCGGCAGGAGCCTAAGACCGTCGCCTTGAGTTACCAGGGCGGTTGAGGTTTGCGTGCCCCAACCAACGGTCGTTTGGGTGATGGTCGCCGCGACAGGGAGCACCGTGAGTGTCGCCGCGGTGGTCGTGGCGGAGCCGACCGTGTTGGTGAAGACGGCGCGATAGAGGTTGCCGTTGTCGGCGGCGGTGGTGACGACGTTGAGCGTGGTGGAGGTGGCCCCGCCGATGTTGTTGAAGCCCGACCCGGTGTTGACTTGCCACTGGACGGTGGGTGTGGGATTGCCAGTCGCGGCGGCCGTGAACGTGGCGGTTTGGCCCGCGTTGACCGTCTGGTTCGTCGGGTTCTGGGTCACGGACGGGGCGGTGTTCGCGCTGACCGTGAGTGTGGCCGCGGTGGTCGTCGCAGTTCCGGCCGCGTTGGTGAAGACCGCTCGATACTGTTTGCCGTTGTCGGTCAATTGAGCGGTGAAGCTGAGGGGCGAGGTGGTCGCGCCGCCGATGTTCGAGAAGTTCGCGCCGTTGTCGGTGCTCACCTGCCATTGCAAGCCCGGTGTCGGCGTGCCCGTGGCGGCGGCCGTGAACGTGGCCGTCTGACCTGGGTTCACCGTCTGGTTCGACGGGTTTTGGGTCACGACCGGCGCAATGTCCGTGGAGTAGCGCTGACCGAAGATATCGGTGCTGGTCTGAGGGCCCTGCCAGACGATCGTCACGCCGCCGTTGCCACCCGTGGCGATCGCGGGGTTGTTCTGGTTTCCGGTCGTGGTCGTATTGACGTGGATTTGGGTCCCGGAGGCCGCACCCGCGGCCGTGAAGTTCTGGGCGTAAATGCCGAAGTTGCCGCCCCCTTCCGACGTGTCGTCTCCCCAGGTAACGGTGAAGTTGCCGAGGGTCGACGCTTGGGGACTGATGGCGACCTTCGGGACGATCTGGCCTCCGGCCGTGGTCGTGTTGGCCCGAGTCTCGGTCCCCTGGGCCGCCCCCACGCTGTCGTAGCGTTGGAAGAAGACCCCCGAGGTATCGCTCTGTCCCGCTTGCGTACCATTGCCCGACCAGGCCACCGTGAAGCTCCCGGCCGGGGCCATGGCGATCGACGGACTTGTTTGAAGGCCCGTGATCGTCGTGTTGACGCGTGTCACGCTTCCCTGCGCGACACCGCTCGCGTTGAAGCGATTGAAGTAGACACCGCCGTCGCTGTCACCGAGGCCGCCCGTCAAGGCCGCGAATGCGATCGCGAAGTTCCCGCTCGAGTCCATCGCGGCCGAAGGGAGCGTTTGCGTCGTCGTCTGGGCGGCGTCGACGCTCGTGTTCGCACCCTGGGCGACACCCGAGGCGTTGTAGCGCTGGAACAGGACGGTCGCCGAGGCGCCCGAGCCGTTGCGCCAGGCGACCACGAAATCGCCGGTCGAATCCATCGCCACCGAGCTATTCCCCTGGTCGCCGGTCGTGGTCGTGTTGACCCGGAACTCGTTCGCTAGCGCGGTCCCGGCGGCGTTGTAGCGCCGGGCGAATATGTCGTAGCCGGTGGTGTTGGTGCCGTTGACGTCGTAGTACTCCCAGCTCACGACGAAATCGCCGGCCGAGTCCATCGCCACCGACGGGTTGAACCGATACCCGTTCGCATCGCTCGCCGAGCTGTTGACGACGAAGTCGTTCCCCTGGGCGACACCCGCCGCGTTGTAGCGCCGGGCCCGGATTTCGTAGCCGTTGGTGAAGTCTCCGCTTTGCCAGGCGACCACGAAGTCTCCCGCGGTATCGGCCGCGATCGCCGGGTTTTGCTGGGCGGACGTCGTGGTCGTGTTGATCGAAAACTCACTCCCGACCGTGGTCAGCGAGAGAAGTTCGCGCGTTTCCAGACCCTCCATACGAGGGCGATAGACCGTTCGGCGGTCTCGAACACGACCCGCCTGGGTGAGAGATCGACCACGACGATGCTTCATCGAATGTGCTCCCCAAATGAGTCGGCCCGGTCGCCCCTCAAGGCCCGGCCGCTTCCGTTTTGATCCAGCAAGAGCTCTCCGGCGCGACGATCGCCTGACGCGTGGCCTCTTTCTCGGGCCCCACGATCATCGGCCGCGCAAGACCCGGCAGGAACCGAACGTCATAGAGTTCCGTGCAGCCTTCCGTGAATTCCAACATGCCGACGCTCGTCCCGGAGCGAAGGTCCACGATCGCGACGCCGCAATGGAGGCGCGGATGTCGCGTCTGTACGGGAAGTCCGGCGAACATGTGACGCGCCCGCACTTGGCTCAGGCCCACCAAGGCGAAATCGCCCGCGAAATCGAGCCCGCGGAGGTATCCAGGCAACGCGCTAACCACCTCGGGAGTCGAGCCCGGAGGGTCGCTCTTGAGGAGCTCTCCCTTGCCCGAGTTGAGCAGCCACAAGGCGCCCGCTCGCAGGCGGGGCGAGTGCGGCATGCACAAGGTCGTGAGCACAACTTCATTCGTGGTGACGTCCAGGACCACACCGCCGTCGAGCTTGGTCGCGCGCCAGGCCCCTTCGGTGTCGGTCGTGCCCAAAGCGGTCACGTACTTGGGTCGTCCATCGTCCATCGCCAGGCCGTTGAGATGACAACGGTCTTCGGGGACCAGGGCCGAGATGAACGGCGGACGCCAAATCGGCCGGAAGCTGGAGCTCGCGTCAGGGGCGGCCAAACACGAGAAGGTCGTGTTCACGAGCACGGGCCCGTCGTCGCCCAGGGCGATGTCGTGGACGTTCAGTTCCCCCGTGAAATACGCGAGGCGCGGCAAGAAGAGGGCATCGTACCGGCCGCGCGGAAAGCCGGGGAAGTCGGGGGCCAGTTCGGGACTGTTCTCGAGCATGAGCACTTGATGTCGGGTCGCCAGGGCCATCCGGCGGCCATCCACCGCGAGGCCCATCGGCCGGTCGAAATCGCGCGGGAGGACGTTCACCTGGCGGCCGTCCCAGCCGACCATCACGACCTTGCCGGCTTGATACGTCGTGATCGCCACCGAACCCTTGGCGTGGGCGAGCCATTGGGGGAAGTCGCCCACGACGTCGCAACTCAGGGACCCGGCGGGGCCCCTCGAAGGCGTCGCGGTCGTCGTGGCGGACATGATTGCTCCGGGTGCCGGGCCGATGGTCCTCGCGTTTCGAGCTCGACTCCACTAACTCCTGGACGGAAAGATGCCTTGCAGGGCGATCGCGTAATTCAGGACGAGGTAGGGCATCATGTTGCTATGCGGTTGGGACCCGCCCGCCAAGCCGATCGCTGAGGCGCTCATGGACGCGCCGGCGGTCGCGTTGTAAGGGGTGTCGCCCGAGGCGGAGCGGGCCCATACGGCGGCCGCGGGCGTCGTCTGATTGCCGCGCAGGGCGAAGGACTGGACCGTGTGCGTGTGGGCGGGCATCTGCGTTTGGTTCAATGTGACCGACTCGGTCCCGGATTGCTCCCCCAAGACTACCGGGCTCAACCCGGGCCCCTGGCCTTGGCCGATCGCGACGCGGCCCTGAAGGTTGGGAAGGGCGAAAGTCGTGCGCCCGTCACCGCCGTAATACGTCCCGAGCAGGGAGAAAAGGGCCGTGTTCTGGCTGATCGGCAGCAGTTGCCCCTGGCAGAAGGCGTACCCGAATGGGGCGAAGTTATACGGGACGGTGAGAATTTGTCCAATGAATGGCGATGCCATTGCAGATCTCCGCGTATGGTCTCGGGACGTGATCGAAGGGTCGTTCAGGGTCGTGCCGGCCGTTCAGCTTCATTACTGCGTAGGAAAGACCCCATAGAGCGAGATGATGTAGTTCAGGCCCAGATAGGGTTGGCGGTTGTTGTGACCTTGCGAACTCCCCGTGTTGGCCAACGCCCCGCCCGCCATGGTCCTGTTGGGCGCCGCGGTTTGATAGACCTGGTCGTTCGTGCTGGACGCGGCCCAGACGGCCCCTGCCGGGCTCGTGGTGTCGCCGGAGGCCCCCTTCCCGGACGCCGTGTGGGAATGGGCAGGCATTTGGCTTGTTGACAAGGCGATGTTCTCATTCCCCCCGGTTTGGCCTTGGACGTAAGTGACGCCGCCGGGTCGAGTCCCCACGTGGATCGGGACCCGCGAGCGCAGGTCGGGCAGGGCGAACGTTGTCTGACCATCGCCCCCGTAGGTCGTCCCGATCAGGGCGAAGAGGGCGTCGTACTCGGCGATCTGTAGGAGCGACCCATCGCAGAACGCCCATCCGGCGGGGGCGAAGTTGAACCCGACCAGAGCGATCTCACCGATGAACGGACTCGACATAAGAAAAGCTCCAAAGTTGTGTGGATGAGATTGGCTCCGCCGACCGACACCCGCGCCGCGTTCAACTGCGCGAGGGGTAAACGCCTTGCGTCGCGATGACGTAATTCAGAGTCAGGAAGGGCTGCCGGTTCTCGTGACCCTGTCCGCCGCCGGTCGCTGTGATGGTCCCAGCGTTCATGGCCGTGTCGGGTGTTCCGGAGGAATACAGGTTGTCGTTGGTCGATTTGGCCCAAACGTTCGAGGCCGGCGCGGCCTGGCCGCCGACCGAAGCGGAACAAGTCGGAGTGTGCGTGTGCGCGGGCAAATTGGCCACCACGAGCGTCACGCTCTCCTGCCCGCCGGCCTCCCCCAAGGTCCGCGGTGTGAGTCCCGCCCCATTCCCGGCCCCGATCGCGGCCCGCCCGCGTAAATCGGGCAAGGCGAAATTGGTGGTCCCGTTCCCGCCGTACGTGGTCCCCAAGAGCGAGAACAGGGCCTGGTTCTGGTTGATGGGTAAGAGCTGACCGTTACATGGAAGGTAGCCTTTGGGCACGAAATTGAAGGACATGAGGAAGATCTGGCCAAGAAAAGGTTCGAATCCCATCGGTCGGTCCTCGCTCCAGGACAGGGAAAGGTCAAGGCGACACGCGTCGTCAGTTGAAGATGGCCTGGTAGAAGAGGGCGTCCGTCCGCCCCAAAGGTCCCAGAGGGACGACGTATATCTCTTGGTCACCCATCACCGCGTGTCCGAGCGTATGCAGGCCCTCGGGCAGGAGGGGCCCCGCCGGACCGCGGAAGACCAGGACGAACGGTTCACGCATCCCGCCCGGAAGGAACGCGGAGGGCCCGTCGGTGGGGCGATGGAGTTCCACGAACTCCAGGTCCAGGGGCCCGAACTCCTCCGTCTCCACCCGAAAGGTCGTGTTGAGGTGCGGCGAAAAGTCCTCGTGGGTGAGGATGACCATGGGCGGCACCTTGAGGTGATGAGGCCTTCCCGGACCGTCTGCGACCGAGAGAGTAGACGAGGACGGCCCGGTGAAGTCAATCGTGTGTTGCCGGAACACATCACGCCCGTCCCGATTGCCGGCTCCTATCCTGGACATTGGGTTGACTCATGGGTCTCGTCCTTATCCAAATGAGTCGTTGAAACAAAACGACATCGAGTTGACATCGTCGGGACCGGCCCCGCATGATCGTCGGGCCGAATCCGGAGCGAGACGTCGGCGTGCCTGGGGGGAGATGTCCATGAGCGAAACGGTCCGAGTCAAGCGTCGCCGGTTCTTGGGGGCCGCGGTCGGCGCGGGCTTGACGGCAAGTCTAACCGGCGGCAAGGTCGCCTTCGCCGGCGGCAAGGCCAAACCCGTCCCCTTCCGCGACGTCCCCATCGACCGCGTCACGGCGGGCCGGTTCGCCCCGCACCTCGGCGATGTCTTCCGAATCCACGCCGACGCCAAACGATACGTCGACGTCAAACTCGCGTCTTTTCATGAGTTCGTCCCCCAGGGCGGCCTCGCGGGGGGCGGGGTGGGCAAGGGGATGCGTCGCCCCTTCACGCTCGTCTTTCAGAGTGCCAAGATGGTCGTCCTGCCCCAAGAGACGTACAAGGTCCAGCACCCCAAAATGGGGACGGTCTCCCTGTTTCTCGTGCCTTCAGGGCCCCACGACGGCCCGACCGCCTACGCGGCCACATTCAGTTGAGGCCGAGCGAGCGTGGTCCAGATCCGCCCCATCACCGACGACGACCTGCCCGCGCTCGGCGCGCTCCTGGCGCGACGCAAGGCCGAGGAGCTTCTCCTCGGCGGGCCGGGAGACCCGCTCGGCGCGCGCGTCGTCGAGTCGCAGGCCGACATCCAACGTCGGGCCTACATGGCCGAGCACCCCGGCTCGGACTACCACCTGATCGAGGACGAGAGCGGGCCCGTCGGTGCCCTCTTCCTCCACGAAGGCCCTGACGAATTTATGATTGTGGATATCTTGGTTCGAAGCGATTGTCAACGACGAGGCATCGGTGAAAGCGTCTTGCTCGCGGCCCTGGGACGGGCCCGAGACGCCGGTAAGCCGGTGCGTTTGAGAGTGCGCTTCGGCAACCCCGCCCGGCGCTTGTACGAACGCCTAGGGTTTCAGGAAGTCGGGCAAGACGCGATCAGCGCCGCGATGGAATGGCGAGCCACTTGATGCCTCAGGACGGCCCCTTCTTCTTTTTTGCACGCGCCTTGCCGACGATTTCGAGCGGCGCCGTGACCGCCGTGAGGAGGCCCGCCAACCGACGCGCCGCGGGGCCCTCGCCGCGGGCCAATTCCATCAACTCGGCCAGGCTGAGCTGAGGGTCGGGGACCGGTAAGACGGCCTCCGCCGCCGCGGTCGACTGCCCCAGCCAGTAGCGTCCGTCACGTTGGCGAATCCGGACCCCGGCGCGTCGCAACAAGCCCAATTCTCGGTAGAAGGTCCGAAGTCCCAGACCGACCGCTTTCAAGATGGCATCGCGTGATTGGGGCCCCTCGGCGAGAAAAACGACCATGCGGCGCAGGCGGGCCGCACGGGCGAGCGTGATCTGGGCCGCCGGCCGCCGTCGCGCACCTACGCGCTTCGACATCGTGTCCACCTCGGACCGTCTGACTCTAGGAGCATCCACGCGGTCATGTTACCTTCGGTTTGAGTCGGTGTCGAGTTGAGTGGTTCGGTTCGCGCCTCTTTTGTCGGTTCGGCGAATTTTGCGGGTCCCGCGTTTTTTTTCAAGAAGTCGGGTCGCAGGGTCGATAACGAACACGAGGATTCTCCCCTGAGCGAACGTCCGGCGGCTGGATGATGGGTCGCCGGTCGATGGGCCGGGGGGTTTGGCGGGGTGAACACCCCGTTTCCAGGGAGTGCCGGGGACATGGGAACGCCGATCAACCGTCGCCGAAAGCCCGCCGCGAGTCTCGTCGCCGAGGCCCTGGAGGAACGCCTTCTGATGACCCGGACGATCCGCGGCGTCGAGCCCGACGGCGACCACTGGGTACTCAAGCTGATCGGCCCGGGCGACTTCCGGGTCACGCAACAAAACAACGTGAAGGTCGGCCAGCCGGGTCTGATCAAGGAGATCACGATCACGGGCGGCGAGACGCTCCATACCCGGCTGGAAGGCAAGGTCCGCAAAGGGCCCAGCGGCAATGGCCTGGTGTACTTCCAGAACTTGAAGGCCCTGAACAACCCGCCGGTCCCGGACGACAACGGGATCATCCGCACGAACCTGGGGGGCCGCGGCCTCGCGGCCGTGGACATGCCCAAGTTCGTCCTGGCCGACACCAGCAACGGCACGTTCACCCCCGCCAGCGGCGACCCCACCGGCCAGATCGACATCCCCAACGGGACGACCTCCCTCCGATTCGGCGGCGTCGACACGACCGCGTTCACACGGCCGACCGGACGGGCCGTGACCCTTGAGGTGAACCTCGGCTTGCCCCAGTATCTGGGCACGAGCATCATCACCGACAAGCTCGTCTCGGCCAACCGACCGGCGTCGACCACGGGCGGCTCGCCGATTTTGGACACGGTCACGTTCAACGTCCAGGGTCGTTTGAACATCTTCCAGGCCAACCAGATCGACGGCGACAAGACCGAGCCGACCTCGCGTTATCAGGGGCCCAACACGGGCGGGACGACCTTGAACGTGGGGCCCGACGTCAACAGCACGACGGGTCAGGTCGGTTACTTGCAGATCAACGGCAACGCCACCAACTTCACGGCCGCCGTCAGCGACATCACGCCGGCCGGCACCCCCATTACCAGCCAGTTTTCCTTCATCAGCAACACCTACTTCGGCGGCGAGACCAACAAGGTCTCGATCGTCTCGCCGGGCGGGATGAAGAACATCGCCTTCGGCAAGGGCATGGACTCGGTGGCGATCCGGGCCCAGTCGATCCAGCACCTGGTCGCCAACCGAGGCGCGATCGGCTCGACCGTCGTGACCAATGGCCACATCGTCTTGGCCGACTTCGGCGGCGACGTGGTCAACACCCGCGTCCTTTCGGGTTATTTCGTGGGTGGGACGGCCGCCAACCCCACCTTCCAGGTCGGCGCCGGCGGTCGGATCACGGTCGGCATCGCGGGCAACATCACCGACTCGATCTTCGCGGCCTCGGCGGTGCCCCTCACCCCCGACGGCGAGATCTCGGTCGAAGACGCCGACACGATCCTCTACCAGAACGGCACGATCATCGCGAAGCGCGAGGGCAAGATCGACAACGCGGGCGTGATCCCGATCGCGCCCAACAAGGCATTCTTCGCGCGTCATCTGGACATCACCAAGGGCCCGGTGATTCCGCCCAACGTCAACGAACCGCCGCTCGCGCCGGCGCGACAGCACAAAGGCCAGATCGCCCTGGCGGAGCGCGGCGGCAAGTACGGACATTATCGGGAAGCCAACCTCGCCAGCCCCGTCATCAAGCCGATCGCGGTGGTCAAGCAACACGCCGTCCCCAAAGGGCCTTCCCACAAGCAGAAGGCTTGAAAACGGCGCGAGGGGGCACTTCCCAACGAAATCCGGACCACCTCACCCAAAGGCCGGAGAAACGCCGCGAACTCGGGGCGTTCCTTCCGGCCTCTTTCTTCCTGAGGACCGAGGTCCTTGGGAATGTCGAGGACGCGGCGGGGCCCTGAGGCCTCTCGCAACCGGATTGCCAAAGAACCGATCGCGCGCCCGAGGTCGCGATCGAGGGCCTTCGCCCTAGGCCGCCGCCGGTGAGGCTCGGCCCTTCACGCGAACTTGTTCGTTACCGCTGTCATCTTCGTCACAGGACGAAATGGGTTTGGACTTGCTCGCGGTCTCGACGGGGGACTTCTCGTCACAAGTCCTTTCTTCGTCAGAGGGCGAACTGGGTTTGGACTTGCTCGCGGTTTCGGCGGGCGGCTTCTCGTCAAAGACCGCATCTTCGTCACAGGGCGAAATGGGTTTGGACTTGCTCGCGGTCTCGACGGGCGGCTTCTCGTTACAAGCCCTGCTTTCGTCACAGGGCGAACTGGGTTCGGACTTGCTCGCGAGTTGCGCGGCGTGCTCCCGTTCGCGACGCGCCTGTTTCAGCGCGTTGTAGTTGCGGTGGAAGGTCCGCTCGGCCGACGCTTCGTACTTGCGGATGCGGTCGAGTTCGTCGCTCGGTCGGAACATGGCCGCGAGCAAGGAGGCCTGGTGTCCGGCCGGGTCGATCTCTTGGGCGAGTTCGTTGGCCTCGCGTCGCATCGCGTCGCCGAGGTTGCGGCAGAACACGGCCGCCTCTTCGGTCGGCGCGCCGGCCTCGACATCCTGACGCAGGTGTTCCCAACTCTCATGCAGCTTCGGCCAGAGCTCGAGGAGGGCGGAGGCGACGTTGAATTCGTGCTCGTCGACGGGGGTCTCGCTGAGGAACTTCTCGGCCAAACCCAGCCAAATGCACGCGAGGAATCGCCAGGCGCGCGGCGAATCGAGGATGTCCCGCAAGACCTCGGGCGATTCATGGAGACGGGCGATCGCGGCCTGGAACTGGTCGTTGAAGGCGATCGCCTGCTTGTCGAAGAGTGCGTGGCGGTTTGCGTCGATGACGCTCGCCTCGCGTTGTTCGCAGCGGTCCAGGATCATGGCGGCGCGGACGGCCCGACGCAGGACGTGCATGTCGGCGTCGGTCTGAGGATTTTGCTGTTCGACCCAAAGGGCGCAACGCTCCTCGTATTCGGCGCGATCGGCCTCGGGAACTGCCTCGACACAGCACATGCCGTGTCTATAGTTATTCATGCGCGATGTTTCTTTGCCCTCGGGCGTGCGCGGGCCCGTGGACTTCTGGGCGTTGGCCTTGTTGGCCTTCTGACGAAACGAAGCGACGGAGGCGGCCATCGTGGGCCCCTTTCGTTGAGTGATGGGCGAATCTTGGCCGTCGCGCGACGTCGCGCGATTGGGCCGATCGTCCATCATGGAGATACCGCGCCGAAGCGGCCAAGGCGGGCGAATTCCCCGACTTTCCCAGGACGGACTTGCCGACTTGGGGGGCGTTGCGGGCCGTGGAAGAGAGATGGATTTCACCACGGAGACACAGAGGACACTGAGAAGATGAGAAAAGCGCTCACGGACGATTCGCCCCGCCGCATGCCCAACCCAATCGTGAGCCGCTCCATCCAGCCCTGAACTGTTCCTCTTCAGGCTTAGGGGGTAGAATGCGCTCGATCTCTTGGACCTTCCCTGCCACCGAAAGACCACCTGTCGCCATGCCACGCGAACAGGCCTCATCTGAAAACGTCGAAGTGCCTTCACCGGGGGGCTCGCTTTTGAGCACGCTTCACGCTGGTGATGCGTTCATGGGGCCTTCCGAAGAAAGGGCGAAGGTCCAGCCCAGGGAAATGACCCGCCAAGAGGAGGCGGAGTTGCTTCCTGAAATCAACGCGGTGGCGAATGTGTCCCGCGCGTGCTCCCGCATGGGGCCTGACGAATTTGAACGGTATCGTGGCCGGTTTTTCGCCTGGGGCCCTGACGGAAACCACATCATCGCGCAAGCGAAGGAAAGGGAACTCCTCTTCCAACAGCTTGGGGAACTCGACGTGGACCAAACATTGTGCGTGGTCCAATTCGTCGATGATTGTCCCACCCGCGTTTAGTCCCACCTCTCACCACCACTCCTCCGCCTCCTCTCATAAGGAGACGGCGAACCCATGCGGTTTTCCTATATCGACGCCTTGCCGATCACGTTCATACGTATGCTCACGGAAGCCAATAAATCGCTTCCCCCGCTTGACGCGCTCCTTGATACCGGTTCCAACATCTCGATTCTTCCCCTCGAGGTCGGCAAGAAGCTCGGCGCCAAGACGCGCCGACTGGTTGCCGCGAGTAACGACGCGTTTCTGGAGCAGGTGCTCGCCGGAGTCCCCGTCGCTGGATGATGCGATTGCCCTGGGGTCATGGGCGAGCTGTTGGCGGTCTTTCAACTGGCGATTGGCGAGGGGCAGGCGGTCCGAATGCTGGGGGATTGAGGGCGCCCACGCAGCCGTGAACGTCGGCAAGATCACCTTCGAGTACATCCTCGTCGAGTTGAAGGGCGCCAGGAAGGGAAGGCAGCGCCGGGCCTGCGGCACGCGCCGGCTCCTCTCCGATGGTGGGGGCGGCCAGGAGCGCGACCAAGAGCAGGGCGGCTCGTCCGAGCTTGCTTACCGCCGGCAGGATACAGGTTCACCTGTCCGCGCCGCCCGGCCGGCGAGTG
>CALLYK010000265.1 GCA_937858365.1 uncultured Isosphaeraceae bacterium
CCATTTTCATCGGTTCGGGTGCCGCCAGAATGGCGGCGTGACGGCTGACACCAATTTTCTGCTGCTGTCTGCGTCGGCCCTCTGACCTGGCCCCCTGAAACTGCACCGCCCGAACGAGGCGCTCGCCGACCTGAAGATCGCCGTGGCCGGCAATTCCCTTTCGGCCGACGTCCACCTCGCACTCGCCGAGGTCTACCGGGAGCAAGGCTCATCCGTACTCGCGGCCCAGCACCGCGAGCAGGCTTTGAAACTTCTCAGCCAGGGAAAGCCTCCTGGCCCCGTTCACGATCATCGAGAGCCGTGAGCCGCCCCTTGGCTCCAGGCACGCACTCCCTTCAGGGGGGTGGGTGGTCTGGGCTCGATGCTGGTGTTAACGACGGCTGTGAATGGGTGTTGCCGGATTCAGGGCGGTTCTCAAGAGAGGACTGACGCGAATTTCTTTGTGGAGTAAATGGCCAGACGCCCCGGAAAACCGCTTTCACGAAACAGTTTCGCCGGCGACACTCCCGCCCGGCGGGCGGAGTGGGCCGGCGAAGGGGGGCAGATCCTGCGGAGCGGGAACTCAAGCAGTGACGCGACGGCGGCGGTAGTAGGTGACGAGGCCGGCAACGGCCGCCGTGATCGCCCCAAGCGTGAGCGGCGACGCTTCGGGGACGGCCGACACGTTCAGTCTGATCGAGTCGTTAATGCCGCCGCTGACAGTGGTCCAGTTATACTGGCCGGGCGTGACCCCTAGGCTAGTGAGTGTCGCTCCCGCCCAGGTCGTCTGGCCCGACAGGTGGGCCCCCGATACGTAATTGAAAGGGAGCTTTACGTGTTTCTGATTCGCGGTGAAGCCGAAGGTGTCCCCGGAAGATGTCCCGCCTATGGCGAAGGAGCCGGGCCCGAAGGAACCCGGGCCGGAGGTGATGGCATTCTGAAAGATGCCGAATTTCGGGACAGTCGGGCCCACTTCCAATAAGCCGAATGAAGGGAACATCGATTCGCCTGCCGGCGTATCCTGGACCGAAAAGCCTATGCCGAAATGGAAACTCCCCGAGCCGGTCAACTCGACGCCGGTCGTGGTCTCCTGGATGTTGAAAACGAGCTGCGACCGTGCGCTCTTCTCGAAGCCGAAGAAGCCGGCGAAGGCGACTGCCGCGAGGACGAATTTCATCATTTTCATCGTGGGCTCCTCCTAATATGGCTCAGAAATGCTACCTGGCTGAGTTGTTCGGTGTCAACTTCTTTTTTGCCTCCTCAGCAGAATGGGTGAGCGTCTCGAAAGTGGGTGGGGAATTCCGTAGAACAGAGATCCTGGATGCGTCGCCTTGGAATCAGTGGTCTCTTGTTCACGGAGGGTTCCCGCCATGTCGTTCGAGCATCTCCCCGAGGAGCAGGCCCGTCGCGCCGAGGAGCTCTACGAATCGCTCCGAGCCGCTGCCGACTCGGACTTCCGGGCCATTGCCGAGCTCCTGACCTCCAAGTCGGACGGCCAACTCTTTGGCGCCACCGAATTCGAGCTCCGCGAGATGGTCCATCGCGTTGGGGCCAAGGCCCTCCAGACCGCTGTCACGCAGCGGAAAAAAGGGGGTATGTAGGGTCCAGCACGAGTTGCCCCCATTGCTCCGAAGCCGCCCGTTTCAAGGGGTATCGGCCCAAGGGGATCGTCTCGGCCCTGGGGCCCTTGAGCATCGAACGCGGCTACTATCATTGCCCCCGCTGCAAGACGGGCCACTGCCCAGCCGATGCCGCCTTCGCCCTCACCGGCGGGGAGCTGACCGCCGGGGCCGCCGAGTTGGTTGGCCTGGCGACGGCCACGGAGAGTTTTGCCAAGGCCGCCGAGGTCCTCCTCCCGAGGATGAGCGGTTTGAGGCTTGCCGAGTCGACCGTCGAGCGGACGGCCGAGGCCATCGGCGGCGAGGTCGGCCGCACCCTCGAGGCCAAGGTCCCCTTCGACGAAGCTCGCCCTTGGGCCTGGCACAAGGATGCCGAGGGAAAGACCTGCGCCTACGTGTCGATCGACCTGACGGGGGTCCGCAAGCAGGGCCCCAAGGGGGCCGCGGCCGAGGGGGAGATGATCGCGGTGGGGATGGTCTACAACCCCATCCCCGAGGCTCGCGACCGATGGGCCACATCGAGCCGGCGGCGGCGGCCGCCCTGGCAGGCACGCTACGTCACCAGCCTGGAAGGCCAGGAGGCGGTGGCCGAGCCGCTGCGGCACGTGGCGGCCCGGGTCGGGTTGAGCGCGGCTCAGCGCTGGATCGCCGTCTGCGACGGCGGGTCGGGGCTGGAGAGCCTGCTGAGGTCGCATTTCGGCCGGATCGACGCGGTGATCCTCGACTTCTTCCACGCCAGCGAGCACCTGGCGGACTTCGCCAAGGTCTGGTGCGCTGGCGACGCCGAGGCGAAGGCGGCGCACGCCGCGTGGTCGCATCGGCTGAAGCACGAAGGGGGCGCCGCGATGCTGGCCTGGCTGGAGGGCCTGGACCTCGCCGCCAACTCGCGGGCGCGAGGGGCCTGGGAGGAAGTCGTGACCTACTTCCGTAACCAGCACCATCGGATGGATTACCCCGCCTACCTGGCCAAGGGCTGGCAGATCGGCTCGGGCCCGGTGGAGTCGGCCTGCAAGCTGGTGATCAACTCACGCATGAACGGTGCGGGAATGCGCTGGGGACACCAGGGGGCCGACGCGATGGGCCACCTCCGTGCCCTTTATCTCAGCGAGTCCACCCTCTGGACTTCCTTCTGGGCCAACCGCCGAAAGGCCGGGTGAACTCTGCCCACTTATAAGACGCTCACCCGAGGCGCGCCCCGTGAAGTCACCGAGCGTGCGGGAGCTCGCACTCGCCGGCAGGACCACTCTCCGATGCGGCACCTCGGCAACGAGGCGTACCGCCGCCGGATCGGCATGTCATTGAACACGGGGGAGTCGCTGCACGCGCTGCGATGGTCCCCGTTCTTCGTCCACCAGGGGCGGGTGCGGCGGGGCCAACCCGAGGACCAGGCCAACCGCCCTCGAGGACCTCGCCCACCTCTCGCCGTCCCGTCACGACCACATCAACCCGTACGGACTGCACCAGTTCCGGCCGGGTGGCTTGCCCATCGAACCGGGCGTCGGACACGCGTGCTCAACCCTTGGTCGCGCTCACGCGTGCTCAACCCTTGGTCGCGCTCGCTTCTTCGATGGATGTGAGCTTGCACCAGAGGATGTAATCGGTGTCGACCGCCTTGCCGCCCAGCGCGGCCACGAGTTGGGCGATTTGGCCGCGGTGGTACCAGGCGTGCCCGAAGACCTGTGTGAGCACTCCCTCGACGTCCCAGCGGTAACGCTTGCCATCGGGCGCCACCCACTCGAATTCACGTTCCAAGGCCGTGTCGTCCAATCCGCCGAGGTACTCCACCCACGCTTTCTCGATCTTGGCGATCGCGTCGGGCAGGTCGGTCAAGTTCGTCCCCGTGGGGAAGACCTTGGGCGACTCCGGCCAGTGGCCGAGTCGATGCAGCCAGCGCGCTCGCGCCGCGACCAGATGCGCCATTCGATCCACCGCCTTTTGGAACTCCGCGGTCGCGCGGGCCTCGACGGGCACGGACTCAAGCATCGCGAGCGTCTTCGCGTTGCAGTCCCGTTCGTACTCGTACCACCGGCGAAATCGGTCAACCAGCGACGTCATCCGTTGGCCCTCCCGTTGCTCGTCACCCCGACGTTCTTCTCGGGGCGGCGGCGCGTTGGTCTCGTTCGTGTGGATGATCCGGTACGTCTTGCCCGACGGGGAGATGAACTCCTCTTCCGAGACGATCGACGCGGGGTCCACCAGGTCCGCGATCGTCTCAGGCGGCCGGGGCCCTCGCGATGGGCTTCGCTTTCGCGACATCCTCGGCTTCTCCATTTCGGACGCTCATCACGGTTCGAACGTGATCTTCGTGATCGGGTGGACTTCCCAGATCACGGGCATCAACGCGCGAAGTCGCGAGGGCCCGGGCGGTGTCCCGTGGACGTGGGACTGGTCGAAGAAGAGTGAACCCGCGATTTCCACTGGGATCGGCGGGTCGTAGAAGTCGTAGTTCCCGCCCGGGCGGCGGTCTTGTCCGCCGCTTTGGAAGAAGTCGTTGAAGGCCTTGCGCGCCGCCTTCAGCGTCCCGAACGACGCCGATGACGAGGGCGGCAGGCCCGCGAGTTCCATCGTCATGAGCTTCCTGGGTCCTCCTGGCGCGTCGCCCAGGATCAGGTGGAAGTCGTTGTCCGCCTCTTTGCTGGCCGCATAGAGGAAGCACTTCAGACGGACGTTCCGTTCCTCCTCCGCCACGCGATCGGAGCCCTCGTCGGTCGAGATATCTTTCTTCTCCATGTCCTCCTTTGTGGGTAAGGTCGCGATCAGGTCGCCCACGCTCGCGAATTCCTCGACTTCACCCGTGCCGATGGAGAGTTTGGCCGCCGTGCGCGCCGTGCCCACGAACGACTCACCAGGGAACTCCGCCTTCTTCTTGGCCTTCGCCGCGAACGACGGTTTGATGAACTCGTCGCGGTCGCTGTCGAACTCCTTCAGCTCCGTATGGATCGTGTAGGACCCGCGTTCGGTCTTCAAGACCAAGGGGGCCTTCCGGGGGACGACGAGTTGTCCGGGGACCTGGCACAAGGCCGCGCCGGAAGACACCACGAACACGGTGCCGCACAGGACCGTCAGAAAACGCCGTGGGACGGGCCACGATGGGGAATGCCGTAGGTCTTCCATCGCCAACCTCTTTCTCGATGGATTGGGCCTTTGAAGCCGGGAGACTTCACGTCGGTCATTGTCCGAACAGCGTGAAGTTGAGGCAACAACCAGACGCGCGGGAGCGATCAGACCATCCGGACCAACGCGATCGCCTCCTCCCAATCGCCGCGCAGGAACGCGGCCAGGGCGAGCAGGCGGCGGGAGTCGGGACCAGGCTGAAGCGCATGATAGGCTCGCGCGTGGCGGGTCGCCGAACGCGCATCGCCCTCATTGATCGCGTGCAGGCCGGCCCGCTTGACCCTGACATGTTCCTCCGTGAAGGCGCGGAGCAATCGCAGGTCGCTCTTGCAGCGGCGGCAGGTGTCCGACCAGTCTTGGGTCGCCCGGCAGGTCGGGCAGCGGGCCTCGGCCTGATGGACCGTCAACTCATCCATCACTTGTCTTCCAGGTAGAAGACAATGTCCTCCACCTCGTGGACGATCCGGCGCACGTCTACCTCGGAGCGCCGGACGATGGCCGCGCGCAGGTCGATCAGCATCCCATTCAGCTCGGCCGCGTCGTCGGCATGGGCCTTGTGCAGAAGGCGCTCGGCCTTGGCGATCACGTGGGAGGCGACCTCGAACGCCTCGCGCACGTTCGGCGTCAAGGGGGTCTCGTCCTCATCGGCCAACGTGCCCGGGTCGGCGTCGGCGTCGTGCTCGTCATCGTCGCCCTCGTCGTCATCCCGTCCCGCGTCCTCGACGCTCTCGAAGATCGCCTCCAAACGGTCGATCGCGTCGGTCCGATGGTCTTTCCGGAACCGTTCCATGGCGTTGTCGATCGTCACCCGGCGCGATTTTCCGGTGCGTCGTTCGGTGGCCGTGACGTTGAGGATGCCATTGAGGTCCAAGTCGAGGCGAACGACGATCTGGTTGCCGGCCTCGACGTCGGCCAGGTCTTCGATCGTCACGGACCCGACCAGGGTGTTGTAGCGCGTGTCGCCGCTTTCACCTTGAAATACGCGGATGTCGGCCGATTCCTGTCCGTCGGCGACGGTGGAGAAGAGGTCGGTCCGGGAGGCTGGCAAAGGTGTGTTTCGCTCGATGACCGGGGTGAAGGAGTGGGGCGAAGGGAAGCCGTTAAGCATGCCGAGCGTCTCCACGCCCAGGGAATGCGGCGTGATGTCCACGAGAATGGGGCCCACTTCGACACCCTCGATCAAGCCCCCTTGGACGGCCGCGCCCATCGCCACGGCCAGGTCGGGCTCGATCTCGGAGTGGACGGGGCGGCCCAGTCGTTCCTGAAGCAACCGATGCACCAGGGGCGTTCGCGTGGCGCCGCCGACGAGCACCACCTTGTCGATCTGATTGGCCTGGACCTTGGCGTCTTTCAGAGAGGCATCAAGACATGAAAGGGTCTTCATCAACAACGGTTCGATGAGGTCTTCGTACTCGTTGCGCTCGACTTCGATCTTGAGGTGGAGGGGGACGCCGCGTTTCTCGGCGATGAACTCCTCCTCGATCCGGACGACGGCCTCGGTGGAAAGGGCCTTCTTGGCGTCTTCCACCGCGCGGAGGAGGCGGCTTCGGGTCAGCGGCTTGTCGCGCAGGTCGATGCCGTGTTCGGTGAGGAAGAGGTCGGCGACGTAGTCGAGGAAGCGCTGGTCGAAGTCGTCGCCGCCGAGGTGCGTGTCGCCGTGACTGGAGAGGACCTCCACGACGCCGTCCTCGACTTGGGCGATCGAGACGTCGAAGGTGCCGCCACCCAGGTCGTAAACGAGGAGAAGTTCCATCTCGGGCGGGTGTGGGTCGTACGTGAGGACCGCGGCGGTCGGCTCGTTGATGATGCGGA
>CALLYK010000266.1 GCA_937858365.1 uncultured Isosphaeraceae bacterium
GCCCGAGGCCGAGGACGTCGACGTCAAGATCGAGGACAAGGACCTGCGGATCGACGTGTTCCGCTCCTCCGGTCCCGGGGGCCAGTCGGTCAACACCACCGACAGCGCGGTGCGCATCACCCACATCCCCACCGGCATCGTGGTGCAGCAGCAGGACGAGAAGTCGCAGCACCGCAACAAGGCCAAGGCGCTGAAGGTGCTGCGCGCGCGGCTCTACGACGCCGAGCGGGCCAAGCTGGACGCCCAGCGCGCCGCCGACCGCAAGGGCCAGATCGGCTCGGGCGACCGCTCCGAACGCATTCGCACCTATAACTTCCCCCAAAACCGCCTCACCGACCATCGGATCGGCCTGACCCTCTACAACCTCGACCGGATCATCCTGGGGGACCTCGACCTCGTGACCGTCCCCCTGATCCAGCACGACCGCGAAGCCGCCATCAGCGGCGAATCGGCCTGACCATGAGCGCAACCATCCTCGACGAGATCGTCGCCACGAAGCGGCGCGAAGTGGCCGCCGCTCAGGCCCGCCTGCCCCTTGTGGAACTGGAAGCACAGGCCGCCCAGGCCCCGCCCGTGCGCGACTTCAAGGACGCGCTGATGGGTCCGGGGCCCATCCGCTTGATCGCCGAGATCAAGAAGGCGAGTCCCTCGGCGGGCTTGATCCGGGCCGACTTCGACCCGGTCGCGATCGCGCGGACATACCAGGCCCACGGGGCCTCATGCCTCAGCGTGCTCACCGACGCCCCCTATTTCCAGGGACACCTGAGTTACCTCGCGCGAGTCCGGGCGGCGGTCGTCTTGCCGATTCTGCGCAAGGACTTCATCATCGACGAATACCAAGTCGTGGAAGCGAGGATGGCCGGCGCCGACGCCGTCTTGCTGATCGCCGAGGCGCTCGACGATGCCGACCTGGCGCGCTTGCTGGCCAGGTCGCGCGCCTTGGGGATGTCCGCGCTCGTGGAGCTACACGACGCAACCAACGTGGACCGGGTCTTGAAGGCGGGCGCGGACCTGGTCGGCATCAACAACCGGGACCTGAAAACGTTCGTGACCGACCTGGAGTTGACGTTCCGCCTGCGCGACCGGTTCCCGGCGGACGTCGCGCTCGTGAGCGAAAGCGGCATCCGGACCCGTCAAGACGTGGAGAGACTGGAAAGCGCGGGTGTGTCGGCGGTCCTGGTGGGCGAGACCCTGATGAGGGCCCCCGAAATCGGCCCCGCCGTGGAGGCACTCCTCGGACTCTTCAATTGACTTCATTCGAATGGGGGATCGGCGGTCTTGTTGCCGATGACCGCGATTGGGCCAGGTGCTTGAGCACCTCCAAACCACGCTCGAGCGTGCGATCATCCACCGCGTATGAGAGTCGGAAATGGGTGTCACGGCGGCTAAAGACATTGCCGGGGATGATCAAGAGGTCGTGTCGGGCCGCTTCCGCCGCGAACTCCGTTGCCGAAGGCCAACCCGCCGGCACCTTGGGAAAAGCGTAGAAGGCCCCATCCGTGGCGGACAGTTCGTACAAGCCGCCTAGGGCCTCAACGACGCGGTCGCGCTTGCCGCGATACGCGTTGATCTGACCGGAAAGGTCCACCGTGAACGCGTCAATCACCGCATGTTGCAACGGACTGGGTGCGCAAACAAAGCTGAACTGTTGAAGTTTGGCCATCTCTTGAATCAAGGGGCCCGGCCCGTGCGCGTAGCCGAGACGCCAGCCGGTCATCCCATAAGTCTTGCTGAAACCGTCAACAACAAGCACGTGTTCATTCCATGTCGCCGGGCTGGGGCATGGACCATCGTAAGAAAAGGCCCGATAGACCTCGTCGGAGATCAACAAAAGGTGCCGTTCGCGGCAGAGTTCGGCGAGGGCCTTCATCTCGGCGGCGGTGGCGACGACCCCGGTTGGGTTGCCCGGACTGTTGACGATCACGCACTTCGTTCGCGCTGTGATCGCTTGGGCGACCCTTTCCGTTGAGAGGCGGAAGTCGGGATAGGTCTCGACCAAGACGGGCTCGCCGCCCGCCAGGGCGATCAGGTTGTTGTACATGACGAAGTAAGGGTCGAAGACGATCACCTCATCGCCCGGATTGACCGTCGAGCAAAGCGACAACAACAAAGCGCCCGCGGTCCCCGCCGTGACGATCACCTGACGATGCTCGTGAGGAAACCGCGCGTGGACGTCCGCCTCGATGCGCCGCCGGAGTTCCGGTTCCCCCAGGGTCAATGTGTAAGCGTTGCGCCCTGCGCGGATGGCCTCACATGCGGCCTCTTTGAGCATGTCCGGCACATCGAAGTCCGGCAAGCCGATCGATAAGTTGATCGGGTCTTTCATCGACTTGGCCAGCTCGAAGGCGCGACGTATGCCCGACGCCTCGACACGTCGCATCCGGTCGGCGATCCAATGCTCTTTCACGATCTCCCTCCCAAAAGCGGGCCAAGGCTGAGTGGACGATCGTACCGCGCCGGTTGGACGCTACAATACGGGTCGTCGCCACCAGCCGGCACCCCTTCGAGAAATGAGGTCCAATCGTGTCAAGAACGAGAATCCAGGAGGTCCTGGATCGCGTTGGTTCCCTCGCGTTTCCCGGGGTCTTCGACACCCTCTCCGCGAAGATCGCCGAGCATGTGGGCTTCCCGATGGCGTTCGTCTCGGGTTACTCCGTCGCGGCGACGACCATCGGCGAGCCTGACCTGGGCCTACTGACCCAAACCGAGATGATCGATCGGGCCCGCCGGATTTGCATGTCCGTGTCGGTCCCGATCATCGTCGACGCGGACACCGGTTACGGAAACCCCCTCAATGTCCATCGGACCATCCGGGAACTGATCGCGGCCGGCGCGGCCGGTTGCTTTCTTGAGGACCAAGTATGGCCCAAGCGGTGCGGTCATATGCGCGGCAAACGTGTGATCGATCGTGAAGAATATCTCCATAAGATCCAAGCGGCCGTGGATGCCCGCGCAGGTCGAGACTTCTTCATCGTCGCCCGGACCGACGCCCTGGCCTCGATGGGGATGGAAGAGGCGCTTGATCGCGTGAGGAAGGCCCGAGAATTGGGGGCCGATGCCAGCTTCGTGGAGGCCCCCAACTCACTCGCCGACATGGAGACGATCGGCCTTCGTTCCCCCCGGCCCAACGTCGCGAACATGATCGAAGGCGGTCGAACGCCGGTCCTCCCTCGCGAGGAACTGGCCCGACTCGGCTTTCAACTGGTCCTCTATCCCCTGACCGGCCTCTTCGCGGCGGCTCAAGCGATGGAAGACCTCTACCGGCGACTCCACCAGGAAGGCACGACCTTGGCCGACCAATCGCGATTGAAAACGTTCACGAATTTTAACAACTTGATTGGTGTTGAGGAAAAGTACGCGCTCGCCGAACGCTTCGCCGATCTTGCGCACGAACCAGTCGGCATCCACCGCCACGTCCGGATCCTTCTCCAGCATCCGTAGCGCAATTCGTGAATGGCCGTTGTAGAAGCCACGGCCAATCCACACGCCGTCCACGCCGACCACATCGACAATACTGCCGGGCTTGGGCTTTTGCGCGGGCTTTTCCACCAGCCGCTGGAAGATCCACGGATGGGTCGAGTTCCAGGCGTTCTTGAGCTGGACGACGGGCAGGGCTTCGGTCATGGCGGCGTTCATGTTTCTGTCACAAAGACCGGGTATTGTCGCCCAAGAAGGGGAGTAACTCCGCGCGCGGACGTCGTCAGTACGGGTCAGGCATCGCCTCACCCCGGCGCCGCGGCAGGCCAAGG
>CALLYK010000267.1 GCA_937858365.1 uncultured Isosphaeraceae bacterium
CGTCGAGTTCTGGGCGGAGCGGTGGTCGAACGTGAAATTGAGTGCGCTGAACGACTGACCCTGCTCCAAGAAGGGCAAGATTCGGGCATGGACGCTGAAGCCGTTGCGCCAAACGACCGTGTTGCCGGTCCCTTGGAGCACATTCGAGGGAGGGAAGGTACCCGCCACGGTCTCATAGTTGTGCAGGGCCAATCCCATTTGCTTCAGGTTGTTGGTGCATTGGATGCGTCGGGCCGCTTCACGGGCCTGTTGAACCGCGGGCAAAAGCAGGGCGATGAGCACGCCGATGATCGCGATGACCACCAGCAATTCGATGAGGGTGAAGCCGCGAGGGGCCTGACGATGGTGCTTGCTCATGAGCGGGCGTCCCCGTGAAGCTGGTTGAAGGCGTCGAAATAGGATAACACGCCGCCGGGAGACTTATTCGATTTCGATGACTTTTCCGTCGACGCCGATCATGATTTCGCGGGTCTTGCCGTTCTTGGTCAACCCGCGCATTTCGTAGGCGTCCTTGCCAGCTCGCTGGACCTTCCACGCGCGCGTGAACTTAATGTCGGGCAGTTCTTTGCGCGCCTTGGAGATGATCGGTTCGGGCACGTCGTCGATGGCGACCCATTGTTCCGGGTCGGGCTCTCTCTCCCCGCAGCCGAGGGGAGTCAAGAGAACAGGGACGGCCGCGAGAAACGCGCGTCTTGTCATTCTTGCTGTCTCGAAGGACATCGGTATCAGTAGTCGCTGGAAAGGACCTCTCCCCCGGCGCGGGTCGCTAGGGCCCGATAGAGCGGGTAGTTCATGGAGGTCTTCAGGAAGCCGACATGGCCGTCCGCGAACGCGAAGTGGGCGCCGCCGGAGTGGTAGCTGTAAAACTGGCTGCAATCCGAACCGCGCTGACTGGGCGTATGCGATTCTCCCACGTGCCCCAGGGCGAGCCCGGCGGAATTCTGGATGCGCGAGCGGCCGACGCCACCAGCGGGACTCTCCAACGAAGCGTTGCGGATCGTGCCTGCCCAAATCGCGGGGCCTAGGTTCGCCGAACGCTCGCCGATGGCCAGGGTTTGCGAAGTCCCATCGGTGATGTCCGCCAAGCGCAAGCAGATGTTCCTGCTGAACAGGCCGTCGCCATCCACACCCGGTTCCGTGGTGCCGAAAACCCCCACGTAGTTCGACGCCCCTGTGTCGCAGAGGTTGATGCTCAATCGGCGTGTGGCGCGATCGCGCGCCATCACCGTGATGATTCCTGGTCGCGGGTCGGACGGGCACAAAAACGTTGAGAGCACCGTCAAGCGGGCCGTCTGGTTCTCAATGGTCTCAACTGCGATGTCGGGCAGCGTATTGGTCAAGCCCGGAGGGAGCGGCGGTCCTCCCTGTCCGGGCCGGGCATGTTTCCCGTCGTTGTCGTTGTCCAGAAACGGGTTGATGAACGGCTCGCCGACCGGCCAATCGAAGTTGATCGCCTGATAGAGGGGCGCTTGGTCGAGTTCGGGGAGGACCATCGAAGCCCACCCCCAGCCTGGACCGTTCTCGACATAAAAGTCTTGGGGATACCCATAGAGGACACCCGAGAGCCAAGCCCCTTTGGCGAGATACCCCGCCGGCAGGGTCCCTCGGGTCTCGTGATAGTTCAGCAGGGCCAGACCAATCTGCTTGAGGTTGTTCTGGCATTGGGTCCGACGTGCCGCTTCGCGCGCTTGTTGGACGGCAGGCAGCAAGAGGCCGATCAAGACCCCGATCACCGCGATCACCACGAGTAGTTCGATCAGCGTGAAACCGCGATGCCGGATGCGCATGACCGGTCTCCTCTCCCGCCGGATCGTCGAACCGATCCGGGAACCATTCAATCCATCTAATTGTGCGGGACGAATCGACCGCACGCAAGGCCATAATAGGGCCCTCTGTCGCACGATAGGACGAAACGCCAAAATAACCATGTGATTCAAACTGTCCTCGTTGCGGCCGGACGTCGCAGCCGCTATTGTGAGAGTCAATGGTCGGGGTCGTGCATGGCCCCCTTTCCTCCTTCCGACGAGGACGTCTGATGGACAAGACTCCGTCAACACTCTACGAACGTCTGGGCGGCTTGTCGGGTCTCGACGAGACGGTCAAGCGCTTCTACGAGCGAGTACTGGCCGACCCGGAATTGGCCCCTTTCTTTGAGCACACGTCGATGGACAAACTCAGGCGTATGCAAGCCGAGTTCCTGGCCTCGATGCTCGACGGGCCGGTGAAGTACACCGGGGTCGCCCTCAGCCACGCCCACGCCGGACGAGGGATCTCCTTGCACCACTATCGCATCTTCGCCAATCACTTCCTGGAAACACTGAGAAGTCAAGGTGTCGATCGGGAGGACATCGAAGGGGTCCTCGATCGCATGAACCTCTACGCCGACGACATTCGAAGTAAGACCTCGGCCTCGGGGTGACGCCAGCATTCCGATCTCGACCGCCCGCTGGCCGATTCAGGCCGATACGACCCGCACCGGCTCCCGACGGTGCCGGCCGCCGCGCGTGAGCGCTCCTTCCAGGCGACGGTCAAGGGCCTCGATCGCAGCGTCGACCACGCTTCGGGCGGTGTCGAGGTGGTGTGGACGTATCGCGTAGGGGTCGCGCGGCAGGCCTGTGCGCGGGAAGGCCACTCGCTCCGATCGAAGTCCGAGCTCCGCCGGCGCTTCATGGGGTCCCAGGGGCTCGTACGATCCGTCTTCGCGATCGGAACGATAATAAGTGGCCCGTTCCGGTGCGGGTCCCGGATAGGTCCAGGCCGTCCGCAAGGCGAGCAACTCCGCGAATTGCGGCCAAGGCGGAGCATTGAGGTCCCCTGAGCAACCCATGCCGTCCACGACGATCGATGGTAAGAGTCTCCAAACCTGTCCCAAGGGCAGGGGGCGTTCCGGGTCGGTCATCAAGCTCGCGAGTTCGGCGCGGCCCAACTCGATCGCGGCTTGATGCACCAGGGCCTCAAGCGCGTCGAGATAGAGCAGGAAGGCGGCCCGCGCCAGTCGGCTTGCCTCGCTTTCCGACGTGGCGAGCTTGCGGGCGCTCTGCGTGTGGAAGAAGAGGGCGTCTTGATAGAGGCAGTGAAACGGGCTGACGATCGTCTCCACAATGACCGGACCCGGCGGCCGAGTGGGGACCGTCGCGATGGCGCGGGAAGGGGCGGTCGCGGCGGCCGAGTCGGGGCCGAGATCGCCTGGTCGCATGATCGTCCTCCGCTGGTCCCAGGTGGGGTCGCGCGCTTGCGGAAGTCCTTGAAAGGACGACCCATCCGCTTCGGATCAAGACGGACTGGCACCTAGCATACGGCGCACGTGAAGAACGACAAGTGCTCACTGGCGAACAATTCGATCAAGGGACCTTGCTCTCCGGTTTGATCTCGGGCCGGCTCGACTTCGCCTCGTCGGGGGCCTCGGGGGCGACCTTCGGTGCCAGGAGACCGGCCCGATACAAATTGCCGATCATTTGGGGGGTCGGCAACTCGCGCTTGTAGAAGGCGACCGCCTTTTCCAGTTCCCCTTTGTCCTCGTGGAGTCGACCCAGGTTGGAAACGGCCCCAAAGTGGAAGAGGGAGACGTAAGGTGGTCCTGGTTTCGGTTCGGGAGTACGTTTCAAGGTCTGCTCGAAGAGGTTCTCCGCCTGGCCCATCGCGCCGTTCTCCATTTGGCAAAGAGCCAAAAAGTAAGTCGCGGTCGTGTTCAGCGCGTCGAGTTGCTCGGGCGGCACGGGGAACTTCTTCTTGTTCTCTTCGAAGACGACGTTGGGGTTCATGCGGAAGCTGACATACGTCTGAATGGCGGTGGCCGTCTCACCGCGAAGTTGAAGCAAACGCGCTCCGAGAAGGGGCAAACCAGGGTGGTAAAGCCTCAGTGGTCCCAGAGTCGACTGGACGAATTGGGGGTCCCGGAAGAGCCTGAATTCGACTTCCAGCGGGAGCAACCAGAGGTCCACGCCGGCCAAGCGGTCCCCCAGGGCCTTTTGGAACGCCTGCGCTTGTGCGGCCGGCTCCCGAAAGAGGACCATGCGATTCCGAGCGGCCAGTTCCCGCTGAAGCAATCGCATTCTCGGCGTGTAATAGCCGGGGCTCGCGTCAAGGGCGATTTCCACCTTAGCCCCGCTCAAGTCCGATGGGGAAATGTCGTATTTCCACTTCTCATCGCCGGTATGATTCAGGCGATCGAGGAGGGCCGGTTGCTCCAAGACCTGGTCGAGGGTGGCCACCGATCGGCCGTCGGGGGCTGGGACCTCCACTCCCAAGCGATGATCGAAGAGGTAGACCTTGCCATCGACCAAGGCGGCGCACACCCAGTATTGGCGCTTCTCCGCGCCTTGGGGCGTAATCGCCACGAGGCCGACATCCACCCCCAATTGACGGCATAGGACCATGAAGACCCAGCCGCGTTCCGACCAGTAGCCTTTCTCCTTCTTGTCGGTCCAGGCGCCGTCCCCCTCGGTCGCCATGCCGCGCACGAGGACGTCGTACGGCCTCGCCTGGGCCTGATAGACGACGCCGGGAGTGGAGAGAAACTCGGGCGGGACGAGAAGCACGTTGCGACTGACCCAATCGAAGACGCGGCGGACGCGCGTAAGGTCGTCGCCTCGTCCGGCCGCGTGGGTGGCCACCGCCTGGTAGAGCAAGCAGTCCTGGACGTGCAGCGGGTCGGCCTGGGCATCAAAGCGGGGTCGTTCTCGGTCCGTCATCGCCCCTTGCGAGAACTTCCTTTCCGTCAAGAACGCGCGGGTCTCAGGCGCCAGGGCGTACTCCTCCGGCTTCGTCCCTTCAAAATACTCGTTCAAATAGTCGCTCGCCGTGACGAGGTTCTTGCCTCCGGGCGTGGTGGCGGCGTCCTCGATGAGTTGAATGACGCTGCGCAAGAGCATCACCTTGCGGTCTTCATTCGCGCCTTGAGGGGCATGCTCATCTTCGTCCGTCGGGCGTGTGACCGCCGCTGGAGTGCCTGGGCGGAATTGTTCTTCCTCGCAACCGGCCAGGAAGAGTAGGGCGGGCAGCGCGAGACCAAGAAAAAGGATCGGAAGACGCGGATTCACCATCGAGACTCCAAAGTCGCTCATTTGGGCGCGGCGACGGATCGAAATCAGTCTGGCTCTATAGGTTAACACGGGCCGTCCTGTTCATCGCCCGCGAGCGCCTTGCGAATTCGCAGGCAGGTGCGCAACAGGCCCTCTAGGTCGTCCAGCCTTAGGCTGTTCGGTCCATCGGAGAGGGCCCGGTCCGGGTCGGGATGGACCTCCAAGAAGAGGGCGTCGCAACCAGCGGCGACCGCCGCCTTGGCGAGATAGGGCACCATCTCCCTTTCTCCGGTCGTCACACCCGCCCCGGCCGAGGGCATTTGCACGGAGTGGGTCGCGTCGAAAACCACGGGCACGCCGGTCGCCTGCATTTGCGGGATGGCTCGAAAATCGTTGATCAATCGGCCGTATCCGAAGGTGGTACCGCGTTCGGTCAGGAGCACGCCGCCGTCGCCCGACTCGGTTACCTTGGTAACCACATATTTCATGTCCCACGGGGCCATGAATTGACCCTTTTTGACGTTGAGGGGACGACCGGTCACCGCCGCGGCCTCAAGCAGGTCGGTTTGACGGGCCAGAAAGGCCGGGACTTGGAGCAAGTCGACCACCTCGGCGATCGGCGCCGCTTGATGGGCCTCGTGGATGTCGGTCGTGATCGGCAGGCCCGTCGCGCGCCTGACCTGGGCCAGGACCTTGAGCCCTTCCTTCAAGCCGGGACCTCGGTAGCTCGTTTTCGAGGTCCGGTTCGCCTTGTCGAACGACGCCTTGAAGATGAGCGGGACACCCAAACGGCCTTGGACCGCGACCATCTGATCGGCGATGCGCTGGGTCGTATCCCCGGGCTCGATCACGCACGGGCCGGCGATGACGACCAGGGGCCGACCGCGGCCCACCAAGACCTTGCCGACGGGGACCGGGTTCAGGACGGGCATCGACATGCCTCCGTGCGGGAGTCTGGGGTGACCGCGCTCAAGGGGCTTGATTCTCTCACGTCGAGCGACGAGCGTCGAGGCCCTGAAACGAAAGCGTTGGTCCCGAGTATTCGGGACCGACAAGCACCTTCAAGGCGCCAGGGACGACTTTCGCGAACCAAGGTGAGGAGTCGCCAGCCTTGGGGACAGTCCCGCGCGGATCGCCGTCGAGCTGGACAGGGACACGCTCGGCCGCCGTGGCCGTCACGCGACGGACGCGCCTGTGTTCCACGCCCGCTTGTCCGAGATGTAGGCCCCGAAAGACAAGCCACAAGTAGTGAAGGGCCTGAAAGGGCCCTGGGTCTCGAAAGACGACCAGGTCGAGCCAGCCGTCGTCCCCACGGGCTTCGGGGGCGATGGGCAGCCCCAACGCGTAGCGTGGCAGGTTGAAGACGAATGCCATCGACCCGACCAGGCGTTCTTCCGGGCCGGGGTCGGTCACCGTGATTTCCAAAGGGGGGAACCGATACGACCAGCTCGAACCCAACAAAGGCAGGACGTACGCGATCCGGTTGGTGGGCAGCGCCTTACCGGCCCTCCCGAGTCGTGACTGATGGTGGCGGGTCACGACGTCCGCGTCGAAGCCGATGCCCGCCATGAGCGCGAAGCGACAATCGGGCGTTTGAGCGAGGTCGAGCGGTATCGTCCGGCCGCCAAGGATGGTCTCGCCAACCCGCTCGGGATGGCCCGACATGCCGAAGTGACGCGCGAAGAGGTTCTCCGTCCCCGAGGCGAGGACCGTGATCGGCACCGTGGGCCTCTCGTTCAAAAGAGCGGATACCGTGCCGTCTCCCCCAACCGCCACGATGCAGCGGCAGGCTGGGTCGGCCCCCGTCGCGGCGACCAGGCGGCCTCGTTCCTCGGGCGACCAGGCCACATTCGCGGCGAGCCCTCGTTGACGTAAGTGGTCCACAAGATGGGCGACTCGCCGCCGGCCAGTCCCCAACCCTGACCCTGGGTTGGCCACGATCCCAACCCAATCCGGACTCATTCCGACCTTGCCAGTCAAGGAGATCGGTCCCTAATCAGAGGTCCGGGACCATCTCGCTCAGGGGCAAGACATCGCCTCGGGGCACGTCGATTTCTGGGAGCGAAGGCGGTTTTGGCCGTTTGGGAGGTTTGGCAAGGAGAATCATCCGCGGCGGTGGCAGGGCGACGGCGGGGTCGATGAGCCGCATGAGCACGGGGCCGATGGCGACTTCGTCTCCCAAGACGAGCTGACGTTCCTCGATGACCTCGCCATTGACGCGGACCCCATGCTTGCTGCCCAGGTCCCGGAGGACGAAGCGGTCGTACGCCAGGGCGATGCAACAATGACGGCGCGAGACCTGTGGGCACTCGATCCGGATGTCGCAATCGGGGTGCCTCCCGATCAACATCACGGGGCGCTCGATGGCGACCGTGGGGGCGGTGCCAGGGGTCAATGGTGCGAGTTGGACGGGCACGGCGGCGGCCCTTCAGGGCCCACTTGGGCCTCGGGTTCCATCTGAACGATGACCTGGATCTTGCAACGATCCGCCAACTCGGAAGGCAACAAGTCTCGGACGGCGGCGGCCAAAGGGCTTTCAATGCCCGGAGGAAGGCCCCCCGTGACCAGCGGTGCGTGCGCGACGGGAGCCGAGGCCACGGCCATCGCCACAGGTGATCCCGGGCCGGTCGACGGCCGTTCCCGACCGTCTCGCGCGTCGGCCAAGGTCATTTCCTGATAACCTTCGGCCACCTCGAGACGGTAGCGCAAATGGGCGATCGACAACTCATCTCCCGGACGGAGCCGCCCCATTTCCACTCGTTGGCTATTGATCCGAATGCCGTTCGTGCTCCCCAAATCCCGCACGATGACTTCCCCATTGTCCTGCGTCATGCAGCAATGACGCCTGGAAACGCGGATGGAATCGAGCCTGGCGTCACATTGGGGATGACGGCCCACCACGACCATCGCTCGGTCAAGCGGGATGTCGGCACCTTCACTAAGTGCGACGAGGCGGGTTGGCATCCGAACAATTCCTAATATGGCGACCTCGATGATGAGGCAACTACCAACTGTACCATGCGAACGGCCCGAAGGCAAGGGACGAGAAAATCCACGAACCGCCTCAGTCCTCGCAACGTCGTTGCGATTGGAACCTCGTGGGCGCGGGGAAAGCTGCCGATAACCGAAAAGTCGTCCGCCGAAGGCCGTGAATGATCGAGGCGCAGTCGCTTCATTCATCAGCGAATGGTCACGATAAGGGTCAAGAGGCGACTTGTCCATACCTTGTCCTCTTTTTTTATCTGACGTCAGTTTCTTTCGAGGTCCCAGCGACCCCCAGCCACTCGATCATGTCCGTCAACGACTCAAGCAAAGGTCGATTGCGTAGCCCCAACTCCTGGCGTGAACGGGTTGGTTCGAAGTGCATGATGCGTCGGGCCAGGCGCACTCCCGTGAGCGTCGCCTTGGGCGCCATGCCTGACACATGGTCGGCCCACCATTCACTGGCCCAGGCGACCAGCAAAGCGACATTGTATGGCACGTTCCAACCGGGCACGGGTTGACCCGTCAGGCGCGAGAGGGCCTCAAGGAGGCCTCGAAGGGTCACGTTCTCGCCGGCGAGCAAGTAGCGGCGCCCGGGTCGGCCGTGTTCGAGGATGCGAACGAGACCATCGGCCACATCACGCACGTCCACAAGGTTCAGGGTACACTCCAGCAGCGCAGGCAGTCTTCCCTGGCAGAAGTCCAGAACGAGCCGAGTCGGCGGCGAGAGGCCGCGGTCGCCCGGACCGACCGGCATGGTCGGGTTGGCGATAAAGACAGGGCCACCCGCGCGGGCCCGGTCCATCGCTGCTCGTTCTGCCAGCAGTTTGGACAGGCAATAGGGCCCCACCGCGTCGGTCAACTCAATCTTCACGTTCTCGTCGATGGGGCCATCCGACGCACGTTTCGTCAGGATGCTCTCGGTGCTCGTGTGCAGGACCCTCTCGCAACCGCTTTCGAGGGCCGCGTCCAGGACGTGGATCGTCCCCTGGTGGTTGACTTCGTCGAACGAGCGCCGGTCGGGTGCCCAGAGGTTGGGGTTCGCGGCGAGGTGATACACGAAGCGGGCCCCGCTCACGGCGCGTAAGACCGCCTCGCGATCACGGACGTCCGCGCGGACGACTTCGACCTCAGCGGGCAAATGGGCGACGTCCGCCTCGGGACGTTCGACGACCCGGACCTTTTCGCCACGGGCCACGAGAAGCTCGACAAGATGACTGCCGATGAACCCGCCTCCGCCGGTCACGATCGTCATGGGCCTTCCCTCGTTGATCGAGTGGCGGACTGGGGCTGGGGCCCGAAGACCTCGTAAAGCAAACGCCTGGCACCTGGATCGAGGGCCACCGGTGGGCCGAGCACACCGGCCGCGACGAGTCCGTCGAAGACGGCGGGCTGGACGAAGTCCGTGAAACCGTAGCCGCCCGGCTTGCGGTGCCGTTCCACCTCCTGCCAATCGACGTAAACGTGGCTGATCCCGCGTTCGGCGAGTCCCCGGCCGACCTCCTCGGGAGTACGGCCCTTGGCGATCATTTCAAACACCTCGTCGTCGAACACAGTATTGTAAACGAGGGCGTGGTTCATATGAAAGATGGCCGCTTGACCAATCAAGAGTGGCTTCGCGTCGACGGGAAGGGACATGTCGAGTTGGAGAAGGGGCGCGTTGAGTTGTCGCGGGACGCTTGAGCGCAAGAGACGCAGGTCAGCCGTCCAGTCGTTCAGCCCCACAAGGTCGGTCCACGAGTAGGCCAGACCCAAGAAGACGCCGGCCCCTAAGACCGGCGCGAGGACGAACGACCAGGCCGGAGACTTGGTCCAGTCCGCCCCGAGGCCCGCGAGGACTGCCAAGCCGGGCAAGAGGGGCAACCAGAACCGATCCAGGCGATGAGTGAAGAGCCACCATGTCGCGAAGATGTAGGTCACGTAGGCGAGCAAGGCGACCGCGAAACGTCGCGACCCAGGCCGCGCCAGGGCCAATGGGGCGAGTGCCGCGTAGAGGAACGACTGCCAGTCGGATCGCCCGGCGACGTCGATGACCGCCTCCGAAAGCTCGCCGATCACGATCGGCTTGGGACCGTGACCGGCCGACCATTTGGCCTCGCGGGCCTCGCTCCAGGGATGACCGCCGAACACACGCACCGCCAGGGGATAAACCGGGTTCCCGTGGTCCACCACGTTCTTCGTCAGCCAAGGGCCCGAGATCGCCAAGACACCACAGGCGAAGGCCGCGGCGACCATAGGCGACCGGCGACGGACCGCGTCCCAGACGGCGAGACCGCCGAACGGTAAGACGGCCGAGATCAACGCGGGATACTTGGTCGCCAGGGCCGACCCCGCGATGAGTCCGAGTAGGACCCAGGCGCGCCGCGCCTTTGGCCCGTCGACCTTCCGGGACCAGAAAGCGAGGCCGACGAGTGCGGCGTGTTGCTCCATGAGGGGGCCTTCCACGTAAGGCAAAGAGGCCATACGCGAGACCCAAGGCGTGACGAGATAAGCCAAGGCCCCTACGAAACCAGCCCGAGCGGAGCCCGCACGAGTGGCCGCTGCCGCGATCAAGACGGCCGCGCAGGGAGAGTAGGCCCAGATCAGGACTTGTCCCACCAGCGCGCCCAACCACCAGTCGTTGATTACGTGCATGCCCAAGAGGTGTCCCATCTCCACATTCAAAGGCATGCTCGCATAGACATTGTGATTCAGGAACTCCACGCGGCCCGATTGGAAGAACTCCTTGGGGGCCTGCAAGTGATACTCGAGGGCGTCGTAGTCGATCGTGGGCAGCATGGCCGCCAGCAGCGACGTGACCAAGAAGGGGGCGACCAGGCAGGCCCATCCCAGAAGGCCTGGAAACGACCAAGCGAGTCGATCGGAGTCTGGGCCCTTCCAGCCGCGCAGCAGAAGCTCCCAAACCAGCGGCACGGCCAGGGCGATGCGGACCTGCCAGACGCCCAAGATGCCCCATCGGCCCGCCAGAAGGGTCAAGGACCCCAAGAGCGCCATGCCCACGCCGAAGGCCAGCGCGAGCCGCTCCGCGCGACTGAAGACCCCGCGCAGTTTGAGGCCCCTCAACACGAGAAGTCCCGATGCGATCGCGGCGATACCGATCCAGGCCGCGCAGGCGAGGATCGGCAAGCGCTGGGGCAGGAACTCCCAACGTGAGAGCTTGGCCAAGCCGGCGCCGATCGTGGACGGCTCGCCGATGCCCGGTAGGGCCACGAGGGCCAGAGCTCCCCTCGTGAGCTTCCTCTCCGTGTTGGGCAAGGGGACGAGCACGAACCAAACGAGCCAGACGACTTCGACGAAGGCCAGGCACACGACGGCGATCGCGGTCTTCCGGCCGCGACTAGTCATAGTGTCGGGCCGATTTGCCACGGGGCGAATTCCTCCTCGCCGACCCCTTGCCGCTCGCTCTTAGTGGCGGAACCACTGGCCACGTCGAGCACCATCTCGAATAAACGCCGGCCGACCGACTCAACCGTTTCGCCATCCAAGATGGTCCCGGCGTCAAGGTCCATATCGTCGATCATTCTTTCATACATCGGCGTGTTTGTGGCCACCTTCACACAAGGTGTGGGCCGGAGGCCCAGCACGCTCCCACGACCTGTCGTGAAGACAAGCACATTGGCCCCGCCCGCGACCAGGCCCGTCGTGCAAGGAGGGTCATATCCAGGCGTGTCCATGAAGACAAGACCAGGTGTGTCGACTCGCTCGGCATATTCGACCACGTCCACCAGTGCGGTCGTTCCCCCTTTGGCCAGCGCCCCCAAAGACTTCTCATAAATCGTCGTCAAACCACCCGCCTTATTGCCCGGCGATGGATTATTATTGATTTGTGCGTTGAAAAGATTTGTATACCATTCCCACCAACGAATGCGGTCGACGAGTTTCTGGCCGACCGAGCGGCTGACGGCCCGGCGCGTGAGGAGGTGTTCGGCCCCGTAGATTTCGGTCGTTTCGCCCAGGACGGCGCTCCCGCCTTGGGCGACGATCAGGTCGGCCGCCACGCCCAGGGCCGGGTTCGCGGTGACGCCCGAATTGCCGTCGGAGCCGCCGCATTCCAGGGCCAGGCAGATCTTGCCGGCCGGCTGTTCGGTCCGTGTCCACGAGTTGGCCGCGGGCATCAGTTCATAGACGGCCCTCACCGCGGCCTCGACCGTTTTCGTGATGCCCCCTTCGTCCTGAATGTTGAGCATACGCGGCCGAGCGGGCTTGGGGCCTTCCTTCCCGTTGGGTCGAGCGGGGCCCAACGTCATCAAGTTTCGCGACTCAACGAGATGACTCGCGTAAGTCCCTTCGCAACCCAGACCAACGATCAAGTAGCCCGCGACGTTGGGATGGTTGGCGAAGCCCGCGAGCACCCGTTCCAGGATTTGGAAATCGTGACCTTCAAAGGGGAGCCCGCATCCTCCTTTGTGTGTAATCGCGAAGACCCCGTCCACGTTGGGAAAATCGCGCTTCCAGGCCCCGTCGCGAAACCGCTCCGAAATAAACTTGGAGGTGCTGGCCGAGCAATTCACGGTGCTGATGACGGCGATGTAATTCCGAGTGCCAACTCGACCGTCGGGTCGGAGATAGCCGCGGAAGGTCCGTTGCTCGATCATACCAGGCGTGACCGGTCGTTCACCGGCGAAGGCGTAGTCACGTTCGAAGAGGTCGGCCCCCAGGTTATGGGAATGCACCCAATCGCCGGCGGCGATTGGGGTGGAAGCGAAGCCGATGATCTGCCCGTACTTCATCACGGGCGAGCCGACGGCGATCTCGCGAATGGCGACCTTGTGACCAAGGTCGATGGGCCCGCGCGCCACCACCGACCCGCACGCGAACTCCAAGGTGAGTCCTTTGGGGATCGGGCGCGCGGCCACGGCCACGTTGTCCTCGGGACGCAAAAGGATGGCCGGACTTCGATCAAGGGAGGTCGTCATTGCCGGGCTGGCCCCCAGTTCCGGACCAGTTTAGTGCCCGCCGATCGGAATGAAAAGCGCGGCGCATCGTGGAATGCGCCTTCAGCGGCGGTCGGGGCCCTCCTGAATACGGCGCACTCGGCGGGATCCTTCCGAAGCCCCCGAAAACGGCCATGTTGACGATTCGTACCTCGCCACAAACGCCTTTTGACATGCCATTTACGACGAGAAAACGGGTCTGTTTTCCGTTTAGGGGCAAGAGGGCCGCGTGCGCATCGTCTTTGACAGAACTCAATGAACACCAGGGTGTTGCGCCAAGAATGACCACGCCCCGGCGCCGAGCGAAGCGAACCCCTCAAGGGCCGTGGACATGCGCTTCGTGACGCGGAGACGTGTGAAGTGAACCACAAACAAGCGGGATGCCAAAGAACGGTCATCGTGGCGAGCGATCATCCCATTCTCGATCAAGGAGGATGACACAAGTGGAGAGGAACGTAAACACCCGGTCGTCGGTCGCTCGCGGGAGGGTGGTTGAAAGACACGAACACCTCCTACCTAGAACATCGCGGTGACGGTCGTTTTCCAGAACACCCGTTGGGGGGCATTCACCGAATGGGCCATCCGCCGGGATGGTTGAAACGGTTTTGAGGGTCGGACCATTGCGTCAGCGCGACGGCGGGGAAGGGACCTCGGAAGCACTGGGCGCACGAGGTCCTTTGAATTGAGGACTGCTTATGCGGATTGTCGGTAGAGTCGGAAGGGGCTGGGTCGGCGTTGGACCCGGTCACGCTCGGTCACTCTCGTTTCTCCGAAGTGGTCGGCCCGCGATCGCAGGATCGCCGCGGTCCCATTCTCCGACTAGGACTTCTCGCTTCCCTTGACACGGATGTTGATCGTCTTGATTGCCGATCCCACCGCGCTGGTCATGTTTCAAGGCGCCCCGAGATGGCCCACGAGCGAAGCCCTCGTTGTTACCCACAAGTCAGCCGGTTCCGGGTTTCGAGCCGGGGCCGAACGTCTCCCAGGCCATCGATTGCCAGGGGTGAAACCCCCGGGGACTGAAGAGTGGGACCCCATCCGCGGTGGAGATCGGCGAGAAGTCTCGTTGTTTCACGGTTCCCGACATGGTCCACGGGTGTGGCCTGGGGCCACGTTGCTCCGCCCCGTCGGGGCGAAGTCCTCGTGTCCCATCGGGGTAGCGGACCCAAGGCCCGGGGCAACGCACGGGGGTTGGCGGGTCGAGCGATGCAAATCGTGCCGTGCGCCCGCTTTCAGCGTCAAGCCCTTGATCGCTTCGACGGGGCGGCCCTCCTACGGATAGGATGTCCATCGTGCCCACGGGAAGGCCCGTCGACGAAAGGCCCAATCATGCCCACGACCTTTCCGGGAATGGACCCGTTCATCGAGCAAGACGGTCTGTGGCCCGACTTCCATACCACGTTCATCGCCGGTCTGAAGTCCCGACTCGTCGCCGCGGTGCGTCCCAAGTACATCGTCCTGGCCGAGCACGACGTCTATCTTCATGAGCCGGCCGATGAGGAGCGTCGGGTCCTCGCAAAAGGCGATGTCGCCCCGGCTCGGGCCCAGCACGATTGGTCCTCCGCGCCCGCGTCCGGAGGCGCCGTGATTGAGGCGCCCTGTGAGGTGGAATTGACCGAATTGGAGTTCGAGCGGGTCCCCTATCTCGAAATCCGGGACCGTGCCCGTCGCGACCTCGTGACGGTCATTGAACTGCTTAGTCCGTCGAACAAACGCGGCGCCTACCGTGATCAATACCTTCAAAAGCGAATGCGACTGCTGCGAAGTCCGGCCCATTTCGTGGAGGTCGACCTCTTGCGCGGCGGCCCGCCCTTGCAGGCGGAGGGTCGTCCCGAGTGCCGATACTCGGTGCTTGTCAGTCGGGCTGAAGATCGGCCGCGGGCCGGCTACTGGCCCGTGGGTCTCAAGGTGTTTGCCTGAGGTCCCCATTCCGCTCCGGTCGCCGGACCCGGACGTGCGCGTCGACCTTCAGTCGTTGCTGAATCAGGTTTACGATGAGTCGGGCTACGCGGACTTCATCTACGAGGGCCTTCCCAGTCCGCCGCTCAGTCCCGAGGACGACGCCTGGGCCCGTTCGACCATACCCGCGCGGGTGCCCTGACGGCACTCACATCAGGTCTTCGATGCTCTGCATCACCTGGTCGATCACGGCGTCGTCGGTCCTCGGATTGAAGAAGACCGCCTTCCAGGCCGGTAAATCGTGGCCGTGCGGCTTGTAGCCGATCGACGTGGAGAAGCTGAGTCGGGCGTCGCGCGCCTTGTCCAGCGTCACCTCGCGCTTGTCGTAGAGACGCCGGACTTCGGCGAAGTAGCGATGACACTGCTCGTCGTTCAGCTCGCCGCGTTCCAGTTGTTCGAAGATCGCCTTGGCGTCGCGACCGCGCGGCAAGACCCACCAGACGACGCTTGGGCCGATCGTCTCCAGATTGAGCACCTTGCAATGGTCGAGGCGCTCGATCCGTTCCTTGAGTTTCGTCGCCATCTCGATCGCGTGGGCCACGAGCATTTGGCAGCCGACCATCCCCAGGCCGTTGAGTGAGGCCATCACCGAATAGGGACCAATGCCCGGTCGCGAGCATTCGAGCGTGAAGATCGCCGGGTCGTGGCGGTAGTCGGCCTCGGAGAAGTAGGGCATCTCCTCGCGCTCTCGGAAGAGGTATTTCAGGTCGGCCCTGCGGTTCACGATGAAGGCGCTGGCCGGGTAGTGGCCCCAGCCCATCTTGTGGAAGTCGAGCGTCAACGAGTCGGCATGATGGAGCTTGAGGCACTCCGCGCGGGCCTTCTCAAGCTGCTTCAGGAGCGAGGCGGAGAGTGTGAGTGGGTTGCGCTCGCGGTCGTATTCGGTGAGGAAGCAGAGGGACCAGCCGACCGCGGCGTCGACGTGGAGCTGGGGCACGGTTTGACCATGTTTCCAGGCCATTTCCTCGATCGTTTGGCGGACCGCGGCGACGTCGTCGATGCCGAACGCGTCCGTGCTGCCGAACGTGGCGATCACGAAGGCGACTTGCCGGCCGTCGTGATAGAGATGGTCGAGCGTTTCGGCCAGGCGGTCGATGCGCATCGCCAGGTTGCGATCGGTCGGGACCGAGACGAGATGGTCTGTCCCCAGGCCGAGCCAACCGGCGAGCGTGGCGTTCGAGTAATGGGCCGCCTCGGAAACGACCCCGGACAGCCTGGCCCCTTCCAGGCCCCGCCGCATCGCCCCCGAATGCACCTTCTCAATGCCGATCTTGCCGCCGTAGAGGTTGGAGATCGTCCCCCCCATCGTGAAGACTCCCCAGGGACTCTCGGTGTTGTAGAAGATCAGGTTCGCCAGTGACGTGATCGCCTTCACTTCAAGCTCGTTGGAGCGCTGGCTGTACGTGTCCACGCAGAGGTTCGGGTTCTTGAGCAGGCAGGCGATCGCCCCCACCAATGAGGCGTAATTCGCGGGGCCCTTCACGTTCTCCAAGTGCAAGTGCGACGACCAGCCGTCGGTCCCCCAGAAGTACGGGAAAATGGCGTCGCGGGCGTCTTTGAGGTTCCCGGGCAGGGTGTGGATCTCGGGGTTTTCCTGGGCGGTCTCGTAGTTCCTCGACATCAAGATGCCGGGGGGCAAGAGCTCTTCCGCCTGCAACGTGGTCAGGAACTCGTCAAGGATCTGCAAGAGTGGTCGCTTGTTGCAGACAAAGAAGGTCTGGATCAGTTGCTGAAAGCGTTCGCGGTCCATGTCGGCTGGGCCTTGCGGGGTCGCGAGAGGGGTCGTCTCCACCAGGCTACCACGAACCGGCGCGATCGGGAGGGAAGGCGTGGTCCAGCGGTCCCGCTTCGGCTAGGCTACTTCCCATTCGTGTGCGCACGGCCCCGCCGACTCGTCCCCGTGAAAGGTGTTCGTCCATGACGGTCCTCACCGGCGTCGCGTTTTGCCTTCTTCTGCAAGGCCCGTCGCAATCCTCGGCCGACACGCTGACCCAACGTGTGGAAAAGGTCCTCAAGACCCCCGGTTATGAACACGCGCGCTGGGGGGTGCTCGTGGTGGACGCCGCGTCGGGCAAGTCGCTTTTCGAGCGCGCGGCCGACGAGATGTTCCGGCCGGCCTCGGTCACAAAACTCTACAGCACGGCCGCCGCCTTAGTTGAGCTCGGGCCCGACTTCCGTTTTCAGACACCGGTCGTTCGCCGGGGCGAGGTGGACGGGTCGGGGGCCCTGCACGGGGACCTCATCCTGGTGGCCAAGGGGGACCTGGCGATGGGCGGACGCACCGACCAAGCGGGCCACCTGCTCTTCATGGATGACGACCACACCTACGCGGGCGGCCTGAGCGGCGACGTCGTGCCGGCCGACCCACTGGCCGGTCTGGACCACCTCGCGCGCGAGGTCGTCGAAGCGGGCATCAAGAACGTCGAGGGGGACGTTTTGATTGATGATCGTTTCTTCGCGCCGGCGACCAGCACGGGGAGCGGCCCGCGACGGGTCTCGCCGATCACGATCAATGACAATCTCGTGGACCTGTTGATCGCGCCGGGGGCCAAGGCCGGCGAGCCCG
>CALLYK010000268.1 GCA_937858365.1 uncultured Isosphaeraceae bacterium
CACCGCCGTACTTCCAGTAGGCACGACCGTCGTCGGTCACCGCGGCCACGCAGCAGTTACAGACATTGCTCCGCGCCGAGTCCGCGGTCAAGAAAAAAACCGCACGGTTCAGCGCAGCGCCGCTTGTCATCGTGGCCGGCTGCGTCTTAACCGCGCTTGCGATCGGCGCCGTGAGGCCGGAGTGGAACGGGTTCAATGTCTTGCATGCTGCGGCTGCACGGGTGGCCGGCCTCGACCTCGGACTCGTGCCGGGACCCGCCGGACGCGATGTGGAAGCTATTCTCGACGGAGCGGGCAGGGGAGAGATCGAGGTCGTCTACCTCCTCGGGGCGGACGACGCCGGCAACCAGGAGACACAGCGTGGCAAAAACCCCCACGGTGCACCGGATTGCGTTGCTCTTCAATGGCAACAAGATCTTCGATCGGGAAATCATTTCCGGCATCGGCGAATACATCAGCAGCACCCGTGCCTCCTGGGACTTGTACCTGGAGGAGGATTTCCGCTGCCGCCCGCAGGGCATCGAACGCTGGGCCGGGCACGGCATCATTGCCGACTTCGATGATCCGGTGACGACCGCCGCGCTGGCATGGAAGCGCATGGGCAGGACCGATTTTCAAAAGCACGTCGCCGTGTTCAGCTCGCCTTCGCAATTGCCATTGCCGGCGTTGATGATCAAGATGACCCCGTGGACGGCGCAGGAAATTGCCGAGGTCCAGAAATTTCTCACGCCGCCCTCGATAGCACCGTTCGACCAGTTCCGGCTGGTGGAAAATCCGATCGATCCCAGCAAGAGCTTCCTCTCCGCGGATTTTTATTCGGGTGACTTTCCCGACGCTCTGGCGGACCGCCTGCCGTATCCGGACCTTTCTTCGGATCGGCGGGGGCAGGGGTCTTCTTGGGATCGGCCGGGGCCGGCGTCTTCTTCGCCGTCGATCATGGGCGGCAATGGAGGCAGCGGCGGAACGGGAGGCGCAGGTGGTATGAGGGCCCGGATGGGCGGAGGTGGTGGGGGGGGAGGCAGGTCCGGGTCGGGTCGCTCCGTCTCGCGCGTGGCTCGGACCCGCTCGACCGCCGTCGCGAGCTCCGCGGCCGCCATCGCGAGCGCACGCGCTTCGGCGGGCTTCTCGTCCTTGAGGGCCTGAAGGGCCTTGCGATATAAGGCGCTCGCCTGGTCGACCATCCCTTTCTGGCGTTCCTCCAACCGTTCGGTCTTCAATCGACGGATGCGATCATAGGCCCGCCGCAAGAGCGCATCGGGGGCTTGGTCGTCGGGGGCTTCCGCCTTCTTGAGGATCAAGACGTCACGCTTGGGCTCGTCATTTCCGCGGACCGCGTGGGCTACGGGGGTCGTCGGCAGCAAGCCGAGCAGCCCGAGGCCCGAGAGGGCGGTCGCGCCAATGCCAATCAGTCTGCGCATGGTCATGGACTCTGAGTGGTGGGGACAAAGGTCGGTCCACGCCGACCTTGCTGTTCTCACTTCGCATCCCTCGTGCCAGTGACGAAATCCGGAAAAACCGAGTGAATTCGGAGATGGAGTGCATCCGTTGGGCGAAATGACCTCACCGAAACGGGGGGATTCCGCCCAACCGGGGAGGGGCCTAGACGAGATTTCCGGCGTTCTTGTCACCCTTCGAACCGGCCCGAAGAATGCTATCGTTGGAGGCTTTGGAGGGCCGAACATGGGTCGCTGGGCGTCATGGTCGCAAGTCGGTCTTGTTGTTGGGCTCTTTGCGGCCGCGCTGGGGGTGCTCTGGTGGGCCGGTGACTCGGTTGTGGCCCGGGAGAAGAGGCGAGCAGATATCCAAAGACAACTGGAATTGGCCACGACAAGATTGGCCGAGTTCGGGGTGGACGGTCTGGCCCTCTTACCGGTTTGGCCCGAGACCTTGGGGCCCGAGAACTGGACGGAACTCGACCGCTGGCTCACGGAGCGGGCGCGCGAGGCCCTCCGCGATTTCCCCGCCTGCGAAGGGGGCTACTACGTGACCTCCGACGACCTCTATCTCGGATATGAGCCGAAGGGGGCCTCGTCCACGGACCGTCGTCTGCCGCGACGCGACTACGATCTCATCGACCAAAACGTCCGCGAGTCCCTCGACAATCAGGCCGCGGCCGCCGCGTTGATCGATGGTCCGGGTGGGGCGGTCGCGATCCGGTCCGTCCCCGTGCGCATCAACGACCGGAAGGTCGCCGCCACGTGGGCCGTCGCCCGCCTTGATGATGGGCCCTCGCTCGACCAGGCCCTGGGGCGTTACCGATTGGCCGCCGGATTGGCGATCGCCGGGATCACGTTGGCCCTGCTCGTGACCGCCTCGTTGACCCGGACCGTCCGGCGTCAGAACCGTGAGCGCGACCGCCTTCAGGTCGAACTTCGGCGAAGTGAACGTCTCGCGGCCTTGGGGAAGCTCCTGGCCGGGGTCGCCCACGAAGTCCGCAATCCGCTCACGGCGATTCGCTCCACAGTGCAACTTTGGCAGCGTGGATTGAACGTGGAGGATGAGTCGATCCAAGACGTGATCAACGAGGTCGATCGTCTGGAAGGTCTCGTTTCGCGCCTCCTTCAGTTCTCCAAGGCCGACGTTTCGAACTTGGTCCCGGACGACCTCAACGCGGTCGTCGCCGAGGCGGCCCGCTTGGCCAAGCCGATCGCCGATGGACAGGGCGTGATCGTGGAATTGCGGCTTGACGAGGACTTGCCCCGCGTCATGATGTCGGCCCCAGGCATCTTGCAGGTCCTTCGCAACCTGACCACGAACGCTTTGCAAGCCATGCCCGTCGGCGGCAAGCTCATCCTCTCCTCCAAGATGGGACCCGAGGATACGGTGACTGTGGAAGTCGCCGATACAGGCCCCGGCTTATCGACGGAGCTCCACGCACACCTCTTCGAGCCCTTCTTCACAACCAGATCGGAAGGGACCGGTCTGGGCCTGGCCATCGCGCGCGAAATCGCCCTCGCGCACCGAGGTGACCTCCGCGCCGAGGACCGCCCCGAAGGTGGGGCACGGTTCACCCTGAAGCTCCCGTTGACGTTTCAGCAGACGTCCAATGTGCCCCTGGTCGGTAGTTCCCGAACCACCATAGGTTTCCTTCCGGGTCCTTGACCATGTATCCGCGCGCTCCGTATTCCTCGTCGGTCAGTGGACGGACCACCTCCGCCCCCGCCGGGACGGCCTGCGCGTGATGAGCGTCCGGGTCGGCGACGAAGACGCTCATCGAATGGCAGGCACGGTCCCCCTTGAGACGAGTGGAGCTGACCATGATGACCCCGTTGCCGAACGAGAGCTCCGAATGCAAGACGGTGCCGTCTTCGCCGGGAACGACCAGCCGCCGGGTGAACCCAAAGGCCCGACAAAGCCACTCGATCGCGGCAGGCGCGTCCTCGTAAGTGAGACTCGGGTAGAGGTCGGCCGTGATTGTCTCGTGATGGGTCATTTCTTTTGTCCTCTGAACAAACGGACAGATCGAATGGCGATCCTACCGGCTACCACGTTCCAGGGCAAGGTCCTTTCAGGGCCTTGTCGCGGGTCCTTGCCTCCTCGATAGTGGAAGTGGGAGGTGCCATTCAAGATGCCCCGCGTGCTTGTGGTCGATGACGATCGGACGATCCGAAAAAACCTCGTGCGACTCCTTCAGTCGGAGCGTCTCGATACCCTCGAAGCGGCCGAAGGGGAGACCGCGCTTAGGCTGGTCCGCGAAGAAGGGCCCGACGCCGTCCTTCTCGACCTGAAGATGCCCGGTCGCGACGGCCTGGAAGTGCTCGCCGAATTGGGGCCACTGCTGGGCGACCTGCCCGTGATCGTCGTCACGGCCTTCGGCGGCTCTTCGGCGGCCATCGAAGCGATGCGGCGCGGCGCCTATGATTACTTGACGAAACCGTTCGACCTCAATCAAGTGCTCATCACCTTGCGCCGCGCCCTGAAACAACGCGCTCTGGCCCGCGAGGTCGAAACGCTGCGGGCGCGCTCGGACGACGAAGGCGAGGCCCCCGACGAGCCGGAGTTGATCGGCGTGAGCGCGGCGATGCGCGCCGTCTTCAAGGCGATCGGCCGCGCCGCCGCGACCGACGAGCCGGTCTTGATCGTGGGCGAATCCGGGACGGGCAAGGAACTTGTCGCGACCGCGTTGCATCGCCACTCGCGACGCGCCTCGGGGCCCTTCACGCGTGTCAACTGCGCGGCCCTGCCGGAGTCGCTCGTGGAGAGCGAACTCTTCGGACACGAACGCGGCGCCTTCACAGGGGCCGACCGGCAACGCCTCGGACGCTTCGAACGCTCGATCAAGGGGACGATCTTCCTCGACGAGGTCGGCGAGCTCCCCCTGGCCGCGCAGGCGAAGTTGCTCCGTGTTCTGCAATTCGGCGAGTTCGAACGCGTCGGCGGGACGAGCACGCTGCGCGCGGACGTCCGCGTGATCGCGGCCACGCATCGCGACCTGCCGCGAGAAGTCGTCACCGGAAGGTTCCGTGAAGACCTGCTGTATCGGCTCGACGTGGTGAAAGTGGCGATCCCGCCCTTACGCGAGCGTCCCGAGGACGTCAAACCGCTGGCGCAAGCGATCCTCTCGCGGCTGGAGCGGCGTTACGGCTGGTCCGATCTCTCGCTCACTCCCGAGGCCCTGGAAGCCATTCAGCGGGCGAATTGGCCGGGAAACGTAAGGCAATTGGAAAACGCCCTGGCGCGAGCGGCGATCGCCGCCCGCGGTCGCGCGATCCTGCCCGAGCATTTTCGCGACGACGAGACGATCGTGGCGGGCCTCGCGACCCCCGAAACGAGCGAACCCGTGCCCCTAAGGGCCCTTCTGGCGGAGGTCGAGCGCCGGGCGATCGCGGAGGCCCTGCGCGTCTGCGGCGGCAACCGAACCAAAGCGGCGGAACGACTGGGGATCAGTCGCCGGCAGCTCTTCGATAAGGTGCGTGACTACGATCTGGGGGGAACATGAGCGGACAAGCACGCCTGAAAGAACGGTGAGGTCCCCACCCCTGGCGTCCCAGGACAAGAGACACGAAAGGCGTGTTGAAAAAAAACCACACCACTCGATCGGGGGGGGGGACGCTAGGATGCCGAATGGGGTCGAAAAGCTCGATCACTCTTCAATCATGAAGTTCGCCGCTCCCACCACTTTCTCGCTGCCTGGGGCAAGGTGATGTGGGGCCCCTGAAAACCTGACCTCTTTCGACCGCTTGCGGTGTACCTTGCCGAGTCCGTTACTTGGGCTTTTCGGTGAGAGGTCCACGGCGATGAAGACCAAAGGCGCTGTTGCATCGGTCCTTGACCCGCGAAGGGGGCCGGCTGGATTCTTCCGATTCGGGCTCGCGGGCGTGATCGCCATCACCACGTTGTCCCTACTGCATCTGGGCGGCGGAAGGCCGGCCACGCGACCACCCGGCGAGGTCTTCCGGCATCCCCCAATCCTGGCCGGGACCAAGGACTCGATCCGGCACGTTTTCCAGGTGACCAATTCGACGGACCGAGCGGTGAAGGTCCTCGATGTCGCCTCGTCATGCACCTGCACGCGCACGGTCTTGTCGAAGCCGGAGTTGCGGCCCGGCGAGATCGCGGAGCTTGTGGTTGACATGCAGGTCATGCGGACGACGGCGCAACGTGTCGCGATCGTCACGCTCCATACGGACCACCCGCGACTTCCGAAGTGGACCTATCGAATCGAGGCCAAGACGTATCAACCCGTTTGGTTCGACGAACCCACACTCAACATGGGCGAGTTCGACCCCAAAACTCCGGGCGTTTCGCGCGGTGGGACAAAGGTCCATACATGTTATCAGGGCCCGCGCGGGGACCGTCCAACCTTGGACTGGGTTGCCTCTCCACACGTTCGAGTGCGGGTCGACGAATCCTCGCGAAGCGTCGAACAAGACGGTGGATGGGAGTTGTCCACCTATGACGTGAGTTTTGAACTGGACACAGGAGGGACCTCATTGGAGCACGATTTGATCTCGGAGTCGGTGACGGTGCGTTATGGGGACCACGTTCCGGCGATGGTTCGCCTTGTGGCTCGACCGGTTCGCCCGTTTTCTTGCGTCCCGGCCGTGGCCCATTTCGGTGTCCTTGCCGTCGGCGGCGAGCCTCGCACGCTGGACGTCCTGGTTCGGTCTCAGGACGCCGGTCCCTTTCGCATCGAGGGTCTTGAAGTTGACGACCCCGCGCTTTTCGCGAGCGATGTCACCGAGGAGGCCGGGCGCAGTCGTGAACGCGACGATTCGGGTACGCGGATCGTCAGGCTGGTCCTGAGGCCGCCTCAGATTTCCATGCCGTCCAAGCACCTTTCAGGGTACATCACCCTCACGTTCGACCGATCGCGGGAGCGAAACTTCAGGCTCCCCTGGGTCGCGGAGATTCAAGAGGGTCGTTCGCGCGTCGCGATCGACCCATGACCTCGCACGGGACCACCCAAGTCCTCAACATTCGGGAGTTTTTCCATGAACAGCCATCGCGGACGTTACATTAGCTTGTTCCTGTTCTCCGTCGCGTGTCTGACGTTGGTGATGACAGCGAAAGCGAAGGACAATTTGCAGTGTCTTCACCTCGATTACTGCGCCGAGGACACGCCTTGCTCGCCCGAAGTGGGCTACCTGGAAGACGGGTTTGGCGGGCAATTCAATTATTATTCGCGTGATCAAGCTCGGTATCAACAGATTGGTTCTTGCGATGATGGAGGAAGCGGTTGCGACTTCCGCCGATATTTATGCGGATTTGATTACTACTATTCTGAGAGTGAATGTGAAGGAGCTTCAGTAGGGTTGCCCATATACGCAAATGGTTGTGTCCCTGTCCCTTGATCATGCAAAATCAACGAATTGTTTCAAGAAATGGAGGTCTTTATGATGTTCATGGCGATTTTCACCCTGGCCGATTGCCTTTTCGGCCAGGAGGTCGACGAGGCCGCCCTCAGGTCCTTGGCGCTTCAATTCGAGGCCAACCGCGCATCACTCACCCAAGGACGTTTCGAGTTCCATTTTGTAAGAGGTTTGGCCTCCGACCTCGATCATGCTTTGGAAGGGAAACTGGACCAGGTCCACATCGAAATGGACGGAGTGCTGGCGATCGATCGGGGCAGGATGCGCTATGAACGTGTGGACCGCGACATGAAACCGACCACTTCGACGACGAACAGGCAGGTTCTTATTGAGTCATCGAGCCGCAATTTATTCGATGGTCGATCAACGGTCCATGATGTCATCCTGATGCCTCCCGAGTCGCAGGACGTGCTTCATAGCGTCATTCGATCGGCCGGTCCCGAGGCGTTCCTTCGGATGTATCGCTTCCCGATTTCCATGGGTCCAGTCCCCCTGGAGCGGTCGGGCCTGCGTGTCGATATCGAGACGGCCCTTGAGGGTCGTGATGAGGCCCGCGTCAAGTCGATGGGGCAGGCCGACCCCGATGGCGCCAGGACCAATCGGCCGACCGTCATCCGACTCGGGTTGCGGAAACGCGACCGCGTCTACACGGTGGACCGAGAGCATGGCGCGATCCCAATTCGCGTCGTTTCCGAGCCGGCGCAGGGACCTCATACCACTGAGATCAACGACCGAATCAGTCTGGTCGGCGGTTCTTACGTTCCCTTCCGCTCGGTCGCCTACAGCGAGCCTGGTCGCCTCACCACGATCATCACGGTGACTTCCGCATCCTTGGACCAGCCGAAGGCCGAGGACTTCGTCCTCACGTTCGATACGCCGGTCCCTTTGTTGGATCGCATCGAGTCAGCTTACTACGGCCGTAGGGACCGCTGGGGACTCACGGGTTTTCCATCCCGAGGCGCGAAGGACTTCATCGCCGTCGAGAAGAAACCCGCGGCAAAGGCCGCCGTCCCCTCCTCGGACCTTTCCGGCGAGCGCGAGCCTTGGCCCAGATGGGTCATGGTCGCGATCGCGGCGACTGGCATCGTGCTTGTCGCGGCCCTCCTACTCGTACGGAGGCGGCGCGATGGCCATGCAGCATAAGCACCAGGACGGACCTTCCGGTTTCACCCTGATCGAGGTCCTTGTGGTGATTGGGATCATTGGTGTCCTCATCGGCTTGCTCCTTCCCGCCGTTCAGGAGGCGCGCGAGTCGGCCCGGCGCGTCCAGTGTACGAACAACCTCAAGCAGATCGGCCTGGGCCTCCAAGCGTACGCCGCGCGCGACGGTTACTTCCCGTCGATCAACTCGCGTACCACGGTCCCGGGTCGGCCCGACCTCTTCGTGTCCGCGCACTGTTTCAGTCCGCTGGCCCGGATGCTCGCCGACTTGGAGCAGGTCCCGCTCTTTCACGCCGCCAACTTCGCGGTCCCACCCGCCTGGGCGGAGAACCTGCCCGCGAATCGGACCGTGATGATGACGCGAGTCGCCCTGTTTCTTTGCCCCTCCGACGGCGACCCGCCGGTGCCGGGGTACGGCCGAGTCAACTATCGCTTCTGTCTCGGGCCGACACCTTGGAAGGCCCCCGGCGACAAGGCGCCCGAGTCATGGTCGGGGCCGTTCACGTCCCACCGGTTCTATCGTCCCGCGGACTTCGCCGATGGGCTGACGATGACGATCGGCGCCTCGGAACGCGTGCAAGGAGACTGGACGAAGGGCCGCCTTGGCCTGGGAGACTACCTGCTGACGCCGGTTGGCGACGCCAAGGAGGGCGGAGGCGATTGGGCCTTGGCCCTATGTTCGGAGATGCCGCGCGACCTACCGGTCGAGTCGCGCTCGGGCGAGAGTTGGTTCCTGTCCGGTTTTCACTTCACGAACTACAATCACTGCGCGACCCCGAACCCGAAGATCGTCGATTGTGCGTTCGCGAAGGAATCGGAGCCCTTGCAACGACGCACGGTCATTCAGGGCGTCTTCAGCGCCCGCAGTTACCACCCGGGCGGGGTGAACGTCATGCGGATGGACGGGAGCGTCGGTTTCGCGAAGGACTCGATCGACCTGAAGACATGGCGGGCCCTCTCGACACGGAGCGGCGGCGAGATCACCGCGACCACGGAATGAAGTGGTCTGAGGGCCGAGGTCGAGTCGCTCAATCCCCCGGTGGGACGGTCGCGCCGAGGGTTCGGCCCATCATCGGCGGGTGGGGGACTTAGGGACCCACTTCGACGTCCCGCAAGAAGGCCGCCGCTTCCTCGGGCGGGACCGGGTTGATGTAGAACCCCGATCCCCACTCGAAACCGGCCACCTTCGTCAGCCTTGGGATGATCTCGATGTGCCAGTGGTAATGAGGCAACTCCTGGTGGTCGAATGGGCCCGTATGCACGATGTAGTTGTACGCGGGGCGGTCGAGGGCCTCTTCCAACTTGTTCAAGACCTGGCGCAGGACGACACCCAGGTCGTCCACGGCCGGCTTGGGGATGTTCTCAAAGTGGCTCGAATGCCCCTTGGGCAAGATCCAGGTCTCGAAGGGGAACCGGCTGGCGTAGGGGCAGAAGGCCGTGAAATGGGGCGTGTCCAGCACGACGCGCTTCTCGGTGGCGAGTTCCTGCAAGATCATGTCGCAGTAAATGCAACGGCCCCGATAGTTGAAGAACTCGAGCGCCCCGGTCATCTCCTCCCAGACCGAGATCGGCACGATCGGCGTGACGATGAGCTGACTGTGGGTGTGTTCCAGGCTCGCGCCCGCCGCCGCGCCTACGTTCTTGAACAACATCCCGTGGACCAACCGCGTGTCTTTCTTGAGGTCGACAAGGCGGTCGCGATAGACCCACATCACTTCGCGGATATTGTCTTCGGACAATTCCGCCATGCTGATGTAGTGCTTGGGGCTTTCAATGATGACTTCGTGGGCCCCCACGCCGGCCATTTTGTCGTAGATGCCGTCGCCGCGTTTCTGAAGGGCCCCTTCGACCTTGAGTGCCGGGAACTTGTTGGGGACGACGCGCACGCGCCAACCGCCTTGGTTGGCATGGGTGCCTCGTTCGCGGTAGGCGATGATCTCGGGTGGTGTCTTACTCTCTTGTCCTTCGCAGAAGGGGCAGAAGGAAGCCTGATCAACTTGAGGACCGATTTCCTGTTTGAAGTCATGGGGGCGCTTGGCGCGCTCATCGGCGATGATCACCCAGCGGCCAACGATTGGGTCTTTGCGAAGTTCAGGCATGGCCGGGGTCCGAAGAAGAGGTTGGGGTTCGCGGCCGAAAATCGTTGCTCAGCCAGTCCCAAGAAAAACGACCAATCACCGATAGCCAATCAAACCTGCCACATGAGTCGTTCGAAGTCGGGGCCGGGCACGGTCGTCTCAAAGATGCCTTCGCGTGGTGCCCGGTCCAGGCTGGTTTCCCCTTGGAGGAGTTCGATGTAGAAGCGGACTTTGTCGTCTGGCTTGAGTTCCAGTCGGTCGAAGGGTACGGCCAGTTCCAGGATGCGGTCGCAGGCGACCTCAATGGGCGATCCCTGCGTCGTTGGTTTCTCGCGGTGGAGTACGGTCGCTTCAGGTTTGGACTTCGCGGCGGAGGTCACGACGACTTCGCGATCGGCCGGGTCCACGAAGCCGACCCGCAACGTGGACACGCTCGAGAGGCCGACCCTCGCGGGTGGATCTGTGGCGTCCACTCGTATGAGCAGTTGGGTTGGGCTGAAGCCGAACCATACCGCCTTCATGGGGCCCTGGGTCACGCGGGCCATCGTCCCGCGTTCCTGCCCACAAGTGTACCGCGCCGCGTTGATCCACTCGAAGTACGAATAGCGGCCGTCCACACGGACGCGGAGGAAGCTGGTGGGCTGACCGTGGGGCTCGCCGCGGGACCCCGAATGCGAGATCGGCTCGAAGAGTTGGCCGGGGGGCTCGTGGTCGAGCAACTCGTAGACGTTTCGCAGGTGCTTGCGGAAGAGGTGGTCGAACAAGGCGTCGAGGGCGCTGGAGTGGTCGTCGCCATACCACCAGAACCAGTCCGAGCCTTCGGCGATATAGATTTCGTCCCAGGCGCGGGCGAGGTCGGCGGGGTCGTACCGGCCCTTCTTGGACTCGTTCACGAGGAACGCGCGGGCCTCGTGGAGGGCGTCCCAGGCCCGGCAATCTTCCGGGTGCCCGATCCAGATGGCGAAGTTGTGACTGATCCAGCTTCCGGCGAATAGCCGATGGAGCGTTTCCGTGGGAGGGTTCTTGCGCAGGAACTCGCCGACGGTGACGGGGTCGATGCCGGGGTCGCGCGCCGCCCCTTGATAAAGGGAACGAAGGAACGAGACGCCGCCGTCGGGGTAGTATTCCCAGCAGTTCTCGCCGTCGAGGATGACGGGGACGAGGGTCGCGACGCCGCTATGCCGGCAGGCGTCGCCGATGCCGTGGATCTTACCCAGGAAATCGTGGGCCGCGGGACCTCCTTGGGCCCGTTGATAGTGGAAGCCGATCTGGTCGGAAAGGGCGTGGTCGCGGAAGACGATGCCCAGTTCGTGGGGGCCTTCGGCGACGCGCCAGGGGCGATAAAGCTGGTCGGGATTGCGGACGTAACCGCGCGAGTCGCGTCCGACTCGTCCGTGCGTGGAGCAGCCCAGGATCTCCTCGTCGGTGGCGATCCACTCAAGGCCATGCTTGGCCAGAAGGGGGATGATCCCCTGGCAAACCGAGCCCTCGCTCGGCCACATCCCCTTGGGCGGGGCGCCAAAGTGCTTTTCGTGGGCCTCGACCGCCCGACGGACGTGGACGTCGGCGTCTTCGGGATAGCCTTCCTTGTGGGCGGGCAGGGGGGCCTCGGGCATCGCTTCCCGCGCGTAACGCTTATCGAGGAGCAAGGGCAAGATCGGATGAAAGAACGGGGTCGTGGTGAGTTCGACCTGGCCGTCTTCGGCGAGTTTGCGGTGCTTGGGGATGATCTGGCCCATGATCTGGCGTTGCTTGTCCAGCAGCCAGTTTTTCTCCGACTCGGTGTAGCGTCGGCCCTTGGCTTTGAACTGGGCAAGCTCAGGGTCCTTCTCGAAGAGCAGGGGGTGGAACCAGGCGAGGTTGGACCAGACTTGCAGGTCGCGGATGTCACGTTCGCGGAAGCGGACCAGGACGTTGGCGGCCGACTCGGCGTGGGCGGCGCGCATCTGAAAGAGCTCGGCGTAGCGTGAGTGGGGCCGGATCATGGCGTCGTGAAAGGCCATGAAGAAGTTGTCGAGGAGATACAAGGCATCGTCGCGTGCCAGTCCATCCGCCGGCATGCGCGAGATTCGTAAATGCTTGTCGGTCCCGCCGTCGGCATACGCCTGGATTTGGAGCAGCAGGCTGGGCCCAAGGTTGATCGTGCAGCGGAACTCGGGCACCTCTTCGAGGTGCAAGGCCATGCCGATGTAGTCTTTGGTGCCGTGGAGGCGGACCCAGGGCATGGGGTTCTCGCCGCCGACATCATCGGGGTAATACGGCTGGTGTTGGTGCCACATCATGGCCAGGGCGACTTTCGCCATCGTCGTTTCGCGGCCGGGGGCGCCGCCTCCCTGAGTCCTCGGAAATCGATGCCTGTTTCCCGGTTCTGGGCCTTCCTCGTCCCTTGCCGTATCTCAGGCACCTCGCGCCGTGCCTCGCCAACGGTCAGCCGACCGCGCGCGACGAACGCCGCCGTGTCGTCTCCTCGTAGAGTTCGCGATAGGCCAGGGCCCCGCGGTCCCAGGACCAATCCAGGCCCATGCCGCGTTGGACCAATCGCATCCAGGCGGGCCGGTCGGCCCAAAGCCCCAGGGCCCGGGTGATCGCCTCTCGAAGGGCGTCCACCGTCGGCTCCTGGAAGACGAAACCAGTGGCCCGACCATCCGCCAAGGCGGTTGGTGTGGCGTCCACGACCGTGTCGGCCAGGCCGCCGGTCGCCCTCACGATGGGGATGGTCCCGTAGCGTAAGCTGTACAGTTGATTCAAGCCGCAGGGTTCGTAAAGACTGGGCATCAGGAAGATGTCGGCGCCTGCCTCGATTTGGTGGGCCAGGTCGTCGGAAAACTCCAGGAAGGCCCGCACCTTGCCAGGCCATCGCCGCGACAAGCGATCCAAGGTCTCATGGTAGCGGGGATGCCCCTCACCCAGGACCACGAGCTGGACGTCGGATTGCAGAAGGTCATCGGCCAAGGCGGCCAGAAGGTCCCAGCCTTTCTGGGGGTCGAGCCGGCCTATTTGGGCCAGGAGTGGGACGTCGTCTCGAACCTCCAGGCTGGCCTTTCGTTGCAAGTCGGCTTTGCAGATCGCCTTGCGAGCGGAGACGCACGATGCGTCATAAGGCGCGACGATATGCGGGTCGTGTGCCGGGTCCCAGGTCGTGGCGTCGATCCCGTTAATGACGGCGCGAAGGTCGGACGAACGGGACCGGATGAGGCCGTCGAGACCCCGTCCCGCTCCCGGCTCTTGGACCTCACGCGCGTAGGTGGGGCTGACCGTGCTGATGAGGTCCGCGTACGCGAGCCCTCCCTTGAGGAAGTTCAACCGCCCGTAGGCTTCAAGTTGCCGCCAGTTGAAGAGGCGGGGGTCCAACCCGGTGTTGCTCATCTCTCCCGGCCAGAAAGACCCTTGATACGCCAAGTTGTGGATCGTGACAAGTGTCCCGGTGCGTTGATACTGGCCCTTGCGACGGTAGGTCTCTTCAAGGTATACGGGGAGGAGCGCCGTGGGCCAATCGTGCACGTGAAAGACGTCGGGCCGCCAGTTCATGCGACTGGCCGTTTCGATCGCGGCGCGGGTGAAGAAGACGAACCGAGACGGGTTGTCGGCGTAATCCACTCCCTGAGATTGATAGATGCCGGGTCGGTCGAAAAACTGGGGACAGTCGATCAAGTAAACACCCACTCGCGATTCGGGAAGGGTGGCGCGGTGGACCTTGCCTTCGACGATCCGAGGACCGACCGGTACGCGCACGGTCAAGCCGGTCGCTTCGATCGCGACACCCGCGCTCCAGGCCGAGCGGTGACAGGGGATGACGACCCGGGCGCCGACACCGATCCGCTCCAGGGCAGGCGGCAACGCGCCGATCACGTCGGCCAGGCCACCCGTCTTGGCGAACGGCACCGCTTCAGCAGCGACGAAGACGACTTCCAACCGGCCCCCCTTCTCGGGAACGTCGCGTCCGGTTTCGAGTCGGGGGGCAACTCCGCTCCCCTCTTCGCCCAGCTTAACGCTTCCCGCGCGTCTCGACAATGGTCCAAGCTCCTCCGTCCGGTCAGCGAAGACCTCCATGTCGGGTCATCGGCGGAAATCACGACTAAACATGAAACCGGCCGGCCAGTTGCCGGCAAGGCCCGTGAGACATGCTTCCTCATGACGCTGAAGGCGACCTGGCCGGGAGCGACCCTCCTCATCGTCCTTTCATCCTTGGCGATGGGGGGGATGGCTTGGGCACTGAGACCGGCCCTGACGAGCAGTGACGACCTCACGCGCCGCTTGGAGGAAGTTGCGCTCTTCGTCGCCGGGGCCGACCCGTATCAAGACCCCGACATGACCTACCCCCCCTCGGCGCCACCCGTCTTCACGGCCCTTCTGGCGCCGGTGCCTGAGTCGCTCGTCCGGCCCTACTGGATTGTTTTGAACTTGATCGCCTTGGGTGTGTGCTGCGCGGTGCTCGTGAACGTTTGGGGGCGCGACTGGCCGCGTTGGCTTCAAGCGGCGACCGCGTTGGCCCTCGTGGCGACGAAGCCGGCGCGCGGGGGTATCGCCCTGGGACAGTTCCACCTGATGCCCGTGGGACTGGGTCTCGCCGCGACCTGCCTGACGGTGGAACGGCCCGTCCTGGCGGGCATTTTGATGGGGATCGCGCTCATCAAGCCGACCATGGTCTTGCCTCTGGTCCTGCTTTGGACCATTCGCAGACGTTGGAACGCCCTCCTCGGTGCGGGTGCGGTCCAGGCTGGTCTCTGGCTGGTCACCTCCATCTGGGTGCGGATCGACCCGATCACCCTGGGACGCGAGTGGGTGGCCCTCGCGAGTGGCCAAGAGGCGGCCGGAATGATTGATTGGCCTTCGTTGATTGGTCAAGTCTGGCCTACGACATCGGGCCTGACGCTCCCCGTGGCCCTTGTTTGTTTGATGGTCGCTGGGGGCCTTTTCTGGGCATTCCGCCATCGCGATGACCGCGACCTAGTGCCGATCGCTTGTTTCGTGGCGGCCGTGTTCACGTATCACCGACCTTACGACCTTGTCCTGCTCTTTCCCGCCCTCGTCTGGTTCATCGACCGGGCCTGGAAGGAACGGTACCGTTCGCTCGTCCCGACCCTGCTCGCATCCACATTGGCGATCGCGTTGATCTGGCCGAGTCATCCCTCGGTGACCGGGAGCTTCGAGTTCCTTTACGCCCCCATCTTCGTCCCACTCGCCCACGTCATGGGGACAATCCTGGTCTTCGAGGTCGCCAGGGAGGGGCGAGCCATTGGCGACTTCAAGCCCCTCGCAAGGTCCGCAGGCTGAGTCGCAAGCGTTCCAGTGCGAGGGCCGAGGGCGCTGAAGTTAGCCAGTGCGCGCCGATCAAGAGGCCCGAGGACCGTTCAAAAACGTCGATGAGTGCGGTCTCGCTGGTCGCGAGCGGCCGGACGCCGTCATACGCGGCCAACGCGATGCCCTTGAGAGGCCGGTCTCCTGGAAACCACTCGCCGATAAGACGGGCCAAGTCGGCCGCAACCGTCTCTATGCCCATCGCGCCGTAGTCAACGAGCCCGCTCAAGCGTTCCCCATCGAAAAGGAAGTGATCGGGGCGAGCGTCGCGCAGACAGGGTTGCAGTGGGACGATCCGGCGAGCGGCCCGAGTCGTCGCCTCGAGGAGCGGTGGGGCGAGGGCCCGGGCTCGTGAGAGCCATTCGCGCCCCGCCACTCCGAACGACTTAATCGCACCTCCTTCGATTCGATAGAGACCCTCCTGCAGCAAACCTCGCAACTCGTCGGCTCGTTGGGCCAAGCCGGTGCTTTGACCTTCCATCCGAGCGAAGGCGAAAAGCGCGTGAAGGGCCCCGAGGCCCCGAAAGGCCGCTTCGACCCTGGCGCGTTCGGGAGGGCCCGGCGAACCGCGCAGCCAGGGTTGAAGCTCCCAGAGCCTGCCGCCGTGTTCACTGGCCGTCCTTCCTTTGAGGTCCGCCAAGGGGACCGCGATGAAAGACAGACCGCTCGCGGTGCTGAGCCAGTCGTGAATTGCAGCGAGTCGCTCGGCCGTCATCGTGATCGGCCAGGCCCTCGCCACCAGCGGGCCGGAGGCGCTCTCGAAGCGCCAAAGCTCAGCGCCGCTCAAGCCGCCCGTCAAAGGCCGAGGGGCGGCCAAGGGCCGTCGAGCGGCGGGGTGACCGGACAGGAAAGCGGTGAGTCCAGGCGTCACACGGGTCCCCCGGAGGTTGAGAACGCCTCATTCTCAGGACGATCGCCGGTGGATGTCCCGTTGGCCGGATCGCTCATGCCCCTTCCGTCGTTTCGCGCACGATCGAGGTCACCAAGGCGCGCATGTCGCTCACCAACCGACTCATGTCCGTGAACCGCATGTGGTCCCGGCGCCCAAAAATCAGTTCGCCGTCTTGGTCCCCGATCGTGATACCCATGATGCGAACACCCCGGCGACGGACTGTCTCCACGGCCTTACGTGTCGCGCGGATCGCGGGTTCACCGTCGTAACCGTGGCCGCTGGGCAGGCCGTCCGACAAGACGAGCATGACCTTGGTCGGCTGTTTTGTGCGCCGCTCGAACTGACGGGCGACCGTCAAGATCGCCTGATGGTCGTAGTTTTGGGACTTGGGACCGTACACGCCGATCGGTGAAGGGTCGGTGTCCCCTCTGCCGTGAAGGTGGCGGACCAGGCAGTCGCGGTCGGAGTCGCCGAACGAAGAATGGGAATAGACCTCCAGCTCGACCGCCGGGACACCACGTAGGGCCTCCGTAATGAGGACGGTGGCGTTCAGGGTGACTTCGGCCCTGGGCGGGATTCCTTGCGACATGGAGCCCGACTCGTCCAGAAGGAGGCACAGGGCCAGTCCCGGACTGGAGACGATCCGCGGGCGAACATATAGACGCTTTGTGGCGGTCGCCCAGGCCAGGCGCCTTCGGTCCAACCTCCCCGACTCCTGTTCGCGATCCACCCGGACTCGCTCGCCGTGACGAACGGCGAAGACGTTCCGCATGGCGGACAGGTGCGGCTTGATCGATTCTCGAGCTTGCTCGTACCGCTTGCGTTGGTCGGCAGAGGGCTCGGGGCGAATGATACGGGTGGCGCGATCGCCGCCCCAATCCCAGGCGTCGCCTTCGATCGTGCGTTCCCGGTCCATCCGGACGATCGTGGCCGTCTCCTTCCGGGTCAACGTTTCTCTCGCGATCGAGAAGGCGCCCGAGGCGCGCTCCACCTCCGTCCAACCGAAACGGCGGCCGGCCCGGGCCTGAAGGAAGCGATCCTCTCCCATTATCACCGCCTCAACGGCGCGCTCCAGGAGACGCTCGGCGACCTGAGCATCTCCAGCTTCTTCCAACGATGCGGACTCGTCGAAAAGGCGATCGGCCAGGCTGGATGCCTCGCCGCTCGCGATCTTGGACCGCGAGGACTTCTCACGATCCGGGCGCGGGCCCAGGGCCCTGTCCTCCGCGTCCGCCTCCCGCTGACGAGAGCGCCTCTGGTCCGCGTCGGGCGTCGGGCTGGGTTCGTCTCGCTCGTAATGTAGGCGGAGGCGCTCGATCAGGTCACGCAGGGCGTTCGCGTACGCCTCCACGCCGGACTCGTCACGAGGTCCCACGGGGAAGAGGCGGCGCAGGGTCTCGAAAACGCATTCGCCATTGATCGCGCGCCATTCGCGCATCGGCTCGTCGATCCGGTGCGCCAATCGGACAAACGTGAAGATGAGCAACTCGACCTTGTCCAGGTCGGGCAGGTCGGCGAAGTTGGCCAGGGGCGCGGCGCACGAGCCTCGTTCCAGGAGCACGTGTTTGGCGACTTGCAGGAAGGGAGCGAAACCGGGATATCGCGATTCCTGGATCGCTTCAACGCGCTCGTCTTCCCAAAGGTTGTTGTATATCTGAATTTGTTGCGGAGTGTCCTTCGTCAAGCGGCGGAACCCGTCGCGCGTTTCACGGACGTGCCCGACCTCGTGAAAGACGATCCCACAGAAGACGTCGAGCACCTCGTCGGGCCCCGACTGAAGATAGGCGAGCTTATCGAGGAGGACGAACGGCTTCTCGAACGACTTGGGCGCGTCGTGAAATCCGGTGGCCGCCGCCCCTCTCTGGCCGACCCGAGCGAACGAGACCGACGTGTTCGGCGGCGCGCCCAAGACCCGCGCGAAGCTCCGGCCGGCGCTTTGCAACGCTCGTAGGTCGGGGGCCACCTGGCTTGGCCCGGCCTTCCAGCGCCGTTTGCTCCAAGAGGAGGAACGCGGGCCGTCCCGGGTCTTCGCCTCGCGCCATGCGTGGGTCGCGAGCGATTGGGAGTAATAATCATCGTCCGGCTTGGCCGCGTGCGACATGAGCAGATGTCCTCGGGTTGGCCTACTTGAGGAAGAAGGGTGGTGTGCCCGGACGCGCTGGTCGTTTGCTCGATCCGAAGTGCTCTTCCAGCATCTTCTCCCACCCGTCGGCCCGCGTTTCGCCGATCCCCTGGGCGATCTGGAGGAGCTTGACCTGCTCGCTCGCCTCGCCGCCTTCCGTGCTGAAGCGGCTGAGTACGCAATACTTGAAGGCGATGTCGAAGGCGACCCCACGACCCACCTGCTCGCCGGCCGCGATCAGGGCCCGGGTCGAAACAGAGCCTACAAACTCGCCTTCGTGGGCCAACGTCCGCTGACGATCGGCGATCGCCACGAGACGCTCGGCGTCGTGTTCGCTCAACCCCACGCAGCGATGGAGCAAGACCCGGCGCTCATGGACGGGCGGCGGAAAGGCCATCTCGATCAGGATCGGGAAGCGGTCCAAGATCGCACGGTCGAGGCGCTCCGTTCCCGTATACTCCAGGCCGACGTTCGCGGTCGCCAGGAAGGCCACTCCCGAGGCCCGACGGACCACCGAGGCGTCCTCGCTTTCGTCGAGAGCGAGGTAGCCCTGAGCATCGAGGGCCGGGACGAGGATGTTGAAGGCCTCTGGGCCGGCGCGCGAGAGTTCGTCCAAGAGCAGACACGTCATCCTGCATTGGAAGGCCCGGGCGAAGCGACTGGGCATGAAGCGCGTCCCACGACGTCCATCCAGATGCGTGACGCCGATCAAGGCGCTTCGAGGTTCCGACATCGCCCCGCAGTTCATGGCGACCAGCGGCCGTCCCATCGCCTGGGCGATCCGATAGCAAACTTCCGTCTTGCCGCAGCCCGATTCCCCCACGACCAATACCGACCGCCCATGCTCCACGCCGTACGCGCACTGCTCCCAAACTTCTTCAGTGACGTAAAACTCCTCCTCGTGCGGTTTGGCCACGCGCCAACCCATCCTGGCGAGGCCCGAGATCGTGGGCTCGGGGGTGCCGATGCTCGGTGCCGGCTCGGGGGTCGCCACCTCCAAGCAACTCGGGTCGTACTTGGACCGAAGTGCCCGGATCGTGAGGACCTTCAGGTCGTCGAGGAGGTCCTCCCGGTTCTTCGCTGTGATCACGCGCGACGCTAACGTGACCTTCTCCCAAGGGAGGTCCGCCAGTTGCTCCAAGGAGACGCCTTGGGCCTCGAGGAGATCGTGGACCCGAATCCAGGTTAGGGCCAAACGATAGGAAAGGCGGCACTCGTTTTCGACGTAGCCGCGGAAATGGAAGTGACCCGAGACGCGCCAGGAACCGTCCCGTTTCATTCGGCTCAACATCCCGGCGAGTAGGGCGCGACGATGTCCCAAGGAAATCGCGAGGTCGGCCACTCGCTCGGTGGACCCTTCTCGATCCGTTTCGGGCTCGCCAAGTCGATCGTCCGTCATGAGAGAGTGCCTCCATCCGACCGGCCAAGGTGAGGAACAACGAAGTTGACGACCGCGTCATCGGGAAGGAACGCGGCGGGGGTCGCTCTTTTCCCTGGATTCAGAATGAGGATGGGCAAACGGAAGGCCGAACCGAAGAAGTGGGACGATGGGACCGACCTCGGGGCCTGAGAGACGACGGCTTGTATCTTCCGCCGGAATGACGCATCATTGCCGTCATGGACCGCTGTCTCACGGGGACACGTCGATGATCCGAGTCCTTGGAAACGCGAAGCGCCTTTGCGACGGCCTGACGCGGCGCGACGTGTTGCGGGTCGGTGGGGCGAGTTTGATGGGTGCGGCCCTCGCTCGGCGGGCGGGCGCTTCCGCGTTGCCCGGTTTCGGTCGGGCGAAGTCGTGTATCCTTTTGTACTTGTATGGCGCGCCCAGCCAACTTGAGACGTTCGACCCGAAACCCGACGCCCCCTCGGAAATCCGAGGCGACTTCGGCACGATCGACTCCGTCTTGCCGGGTGTGCGCGTGGGCGAACTCCTCCCGAGGTCTTCGCGCGTCCTCGACCGGATGACGATCATCCGCTCGATGTCACATCCTTATCCGCTGCACGGAGTGGCTTACGCCCTGACCGGGATCCCGAGGATCGAGGTCGCTCACGAGCTGAACCCGCGCGACCCCGGTCATTGGCCCTTCCTTGGTTCGGTGGTCGATCATCTCGATGGTTTGCGGGACCCCGTCGCTCCCGAGGTCCCGCGCAACATGCTCCTCCCGTTCGCATTCAGCAGCAGGCGCGTGGGCGAAGTGCCGCGCGCGGGTCCGTATGGCGGTTTCCTCGGTCCGGCCGCCGACCCGATCGCGACCAACTTCCATGGCCGGGCCACCGTCAAGGCATCCAAGACCCTCAACGACAAGGTCTGGGAAGACCTCGAACCGTATCGCGGGATCGACCCTGAAGGCCGCTTCCATCTGCCGGGCTTCGACGATCGGGGCGCGGCCACGGTGGACGGTCTCGACCGTCGCCGCTCCTTGCTCCAACAGTTCGACGCCGCCCGGGCCACTTGGGACCGTGAAAAGGGCCGTGTCCATGATGGCCGGATGGACCAAGCCTACGCCCTCCTTAACTCCGCGAAGCTTCGTCAAGCTTTCGACCTCGGTCAGGAACCGATGTCCCTACGTGAATCGTACGGAATGACGCTCTTTGGTCAAGCGGCGCTCACCGCGCGTAGGCTTGTTGAAGCGGGAGGTCGTTTCATTTCCGTCTTTTGGGACGAGTACGGCTTGGCCGGGACGGGTTGGGACACCCATTGGGACCACTTCGCAAGGATGAGAGACGAACTCACGCCGGGACTCGACGCGGCGCTTTCCGGCTTGGTGTTGGACCTGGAGGCGCGCGGCCTGCTGGACGAGACCCTCGTCCTCTGTCTCAGCGAACATGGCCGGACCCCCAAACTGACACGCGAGAAAGGCGGGGGCCGAGACCATTGGTCGCGCTGTTACTCGGTCGCGCTCGCGGGCGGTGGGATAGGGCGAGGCCGCGTGGTCGGCAAGTCGGACAAGATCGCGGGAGAACCCGTCGATCGGCCCGTCTCACCCAAGGACGTTCTGGCGACCGCATATCACTTGCTAGGCATCGACCCGGAAACGGTACTCATCGATCGGTTCCAACGCCCGGTCGGTATCGTTCCCGGTGGCGTCGTCGTGCCGGAGTTGATTGGCTAGCGACTTCCTCGGTCGGAAGGCCCCAATCCAAAGAAACAAGGGACTTGGCCCCGAGGCGAACTCAGGGCCAAGTCCCTTGTCATGTTCGCGACCGCCTGAGGTTTCTTAGATGAACAGGCCATCCACGCGACGTTCCGCGGCGATCTTGCGGAGCTTGTCCTGGGCTCGCGATTCGAGCTGACGAACGCGCTCCTTCGTGATCCCGAGTTCGCGTCCGAGTTGTTCCAGGGTTTGCTCCATCGCCCCGTCGAGGCCGAAGCGGCTGGCGATGATCCGTCGTTCCCGCTCGTCGAGACGTGCGAGCATCCCTTGCACGGTCTCGCGGAGTTGGCGTTGGTCTCCCTCCGCCTCGTGGTCGTCGCGACGCCCCCCGGCGGCCGACTCGAAGACCTCGTCGAACCCGGTGATGAAGCGACCCTTGCGGTGCGCCTCGGTCGGGATCGACCGCGCGAAGTTGTTCATGATGGCCCAAGAGGCGTAGGTGGAGAACTTGTTGCCGCGGCTATAGTCGAACTTCTCCACCGCCCGCATCAGGCTCATGTTGCCGTCGCTGACGAGCTCGAAGAAGTTGAGAGGCGCCGAGACATGCCGCTTGGCGATCGACACGACCAAACGTAGATTGGCCTGGATGAGCTTGTTTTTCACCTCGCCGGCGCGACGGAGCCAGCGCTCGACCTCGTCCAGGTCGGCTTGAGTGGCCGTTTCGGGGTCGATCGCGTCGCGCTGGACGGCCGCCTTGTGCTTCAGGTAGTTCATCTGGCGGAAGAGATGCTGCTCCTGCTCGCGTGTGAGCAGCGGGTCGTCGTAGAGACTGGCCAGATAGGGCGGCAGCCCCTTGGGGGCCCTCGCGCGACGACCGGCCTTCTCAGCGTCGGGCATCGGGGCCAGGATGGTCCGCTCGGCGTCGGGGGCGTCGAAGCTGGGGTGCCTCATGTACGAGACTTCGAGACCACGGAGTCGTTCGAGACGGGCCGGGTCCGCGAGCGAAGCGCGGACGGGGGCCGGTCTCGAGGCGCGATTCGAGGCCTTCTTGGCGGGGGCGTTTTTGGACGATCGTCCCGACTTGGTCATCATCATGGTGCGGCTCATGTGCTTTCCCCCCTAATGTCGTCACCGAACATTGAGACCCGGCGGCCTTCCTCACGGAGAGGCGACCGCCACAGCGTCCGACCGACCTTGCGAGGCCCGGCCGAAGTCCTTCGTTAAAATGGACCCGGTTGTTCATTCCGGGGTTCGATACGGGCCGGCCCATCTCCTGAACGCGGCCGAAGGACGTGTTGAAACAACACGCCGAGAAAAATCCTCAAGGGGACCGTTGATCGCGCCGTCTTGGCCCTGAGGATGGCCCCTTGCCAACCGTTCATGCAGAACTCGGCGAGATCGCGCACGTCCAGATCGGCGGCGATCTCGCCGCCATCCCGTGCTTCTCGAAGACAATCGGCAAGTCGGTCGGTCCAAGCCGAGAAGATCGACTCGAACCGCTGCCGAAGGACCTCGTTCTGGTCGGCCATTTCCTGACTCAGGCGGCCGACCAGGCAGCCGTTGCGACACCCCTGGCCGGCCAGTGAATCGACCATCCCCTCGAAGTACTTCCGCATTCGCGCCAACGGGGATAAGGTGAGGTCGCCCAGGGCCTCGTCGATCCAAGACTCGCATTGTTGCGCGAAGACCTCGACGACTTGCAGACCGAACTCTTCTTTGCTGGAGAAGTAATGGTAGAAAGAGCCCTTCGGGACCCCCGCCTCGTTCAGGATCGCCTCGATTCCAGAGTTCGCGTAACCACGCTCCAGGAAGGCCCTTCGGCCCACCTCGAGAAGCATGTTCCGCGTGCAGTCTTTCCTGATCATACGATCCTGCGGACCCGTTTGTTTGAGGACATCGGTTCGCGTCCCCCTCCGTGTGGGAATTCGCAACGAAGGACGGTCTAGGAGACCTGACCTTCGTAAGTCGCCGCGATGACGTTGGAACCTAGTATTAGACCGGTCGTCTAGAAGATCAAGAGTGTACAAAGAAACTGGGGTGTCGGTTTCATGAGGCCTGGTTAGGGAGTCATGGTGATTCCGTCGGGTTTGCCCTCCCCACGGATGTGGGTCTTTGGCCCGATTCAACCGGACCGAGTCGTGATGTCGGCGCTTCCACTTCTTGTTCGACGCCCAGAGGTCCTGTTCGTTCAAACGGGCGCGACGACGCGCTTCCAGCGGTCGGGCACGGTGTCCCAGGCGGCTTGATAGGTGGCTTCCAGAGGCACCAGGATGTGGTATTCGGGGGCGAGGAAGAGAGGCATCTCGGGCAACGCTTCACCCACGGCGATCGTTTCGATGTAGGCGCGGATGTCGATGTCCGCCTCGTAAGCGACCAGGGTGAGCGCTCTCGTTGGCGGTAATGCGAACGCTTCGCCAGTGAACTGGTCCCAGATGGCCGCGTGGATGCCGTCGGGGTCTCGGGGACTGGGAGGAAACGGGTCGAGAAGGAGAAGATGGACCTGGTTCTCAAGGAATTCGCATGCCTTGCCGACGAACGCCTTGAGGGCCCTGGCGGTGCTCTTGTTGCCCGGCGAGACGATCTCGACGATCGCGACGACCCGGTCGCCGCTGACATGCCGCACCGCGACCATCGACTTGCGCTGGGCTTGGAATGTGCCAGGGAACTCGGCGAAATAGGTCGACTTGGGTCTCGTCCGGGTGGCGGTCCCCCCGTCGCCGCTCCTTGGTTCGATCGTCATGTCTTGCAGCGTCAACACGTCCGGTCCGAACCCGGCGGCCACTTGCTCGGCCATGGCGTAGTAGTCCGGGGGCAGCAACCCTCGATTGAGGGCCCTTTTAATCTCCGAAATCCATTCGTGATGAAAATCGTGATATGTCCCCGCGTTCACACGGGTCCAGTCGTGCATCGGCATGGCGCACCTCATCGGGCAACTGAACCTCGCGCGTTGTGTCTGGACACGAACCGTTGTCCTGAAGGCCCGGTCCGGCCACGCGGTCATGGCGGGCGAAGTCGACCAACCAGGGGACGTCTTCCGTCCGGCCCGGCAGGTCGATCAGGGCTAGAGGACTGGCCCCGAGGTCAAGACGGTCCCCAGCCCGTTGACCAACGGATCAGGGCAGGCCGCCGGTCACGCCGGCGGCGGACTTCGGCGTGATCTTCATCCACAACGAGGGCTACAGCGACATGTGCGGCCACGGGATCATCGCGCTCGGCAAG
>CALLYK010000269.1 GCA_937858365.1 uncultured Isosphaeraceae bacterium
GCGCGCTTTGGCAACGGCTTTTCGAGTCGTTTTCCTGTCACACACATCGGGCAAATTGGGTTAACAGAACGTCACCTTTCTTTAGGCCGCAGCGTTTCCGGTGGGCCAGCAGTCAAAACCGGAAAAACATCTGCGGGCGGTCAAACCATTTCCACCAACATTCCATAGGAGACGCAATGGAACCCAAGACTTCCCCCATCGCCACGCCCAAAGCGGCTTGGACCGTGATGGTCTATTTCGCTGCCGACAACGACCTGGAAAAATTCGCTTTCCACAACCTGTCGGACTTGAAGAAAATTGGCTCAGTGGATGGTCAACTCAATCTGTTGGCCCAACTGGACACTCACACTTCCCGTAAAACCTTCCGCTACCGTTTGCGTGACGAAACGACGCGGTTGGAAGAAGACGTTGAACAAGCCTTGAGCGAAGTCAACACGGGCGACCCGCGGGAACTGACGGCTTTTCTAAACTGGGGACAGACTCATTTCCCCGCCGACCATTACCTGGTGGTGCTCTGGGGTCATGCGAATGGCTGGCGTGAAACCGCCGCACCGCCAGCCGATACTCGAGCGTGAGCCCGGGCCACGCCGTGGTGTTTCGCCCGTCGCTCGACAGGTACCAGCTGCTACATCCGCCGGTGTTCCACACCGTCTTGGCCAGCCGGCGCTGGTCCGAGAATACGTCTCCCAAGCGGACCGTGCCGTCGGCCCCCGCCGAGACGACCGTTCGGCCGTCAGGCAAGAAGCAGACCGCGTTCACCGGACCTTCGTGGTCGTTCCAGGCGCGGAGCGCCGGCTCGTCGTGGTCGATGTCCCAGACACGAACCGAGCCGTCGGTGGCGCCCGAAGCGAGCAGGCCCGGATGGTCCGGTGGGCCCGGCCCGAGGGTCAGCACCGGGGCCTCGTGACCGATCAGACGGCGGACATGGCGACCTGCCGCCGTGTCCCGGATCACGATCTCGGATGAGTCGTCGGCGACCCGGGCGAATCGCCTCTCACCGGCGAAGACCGCCGCGGCGCGGATGGGCGGCGCGTCCGAGAGCGGGTCGGGGTCCAACTCGGGCGCGAGCACCGAGAGCACCACGACCCGAGGGCCTTCCAAGGTCGCCAGCCGCAGGCCGTCGCCGCGGTAGGCCCGCGCCTTCACCCCGGGCAGGAACTCCAGCCGCTGTTTCCGGTCCACGTCCAAGATCGCCGAGCCGCCATTGGTCTTGGCGTAGTAGGCGAGCAGGGTCCCGTCGCGGTTGAATTGTCCCCAAGCGCTGAGCTCGCTGATCGGCACCGCCAAGGACTGGACGATTTCGGACGTGAACGAGCGCGTGTCCCAGTACACGAACGCGTCGTGGAAGGAGCCGAACCGGCCGCCATCGCCACTGAGGGTCAGCCCGGCCTGGATGGCGTGGAAGGGAAGGCGCCTCAGCACCGACCGCGTGGCGAGGTCCCAGACCAGGACACCCCCGACCTCATGGTCGCACATGTAGATCCGCGCGCCGTCGGGTGAGAAACAGAGAAGCTGCCCCTGGCGATTCCCGAGAAGGGTCTCCTCGTCCCGGGAGTTCGGGTTCTTGAGCCTGAAGAGTTGCCGACCCGTGGCGAAGTCCCAGAGCGAGCAGACGTTTTCCTCGTTGGTCATCAGGGCGATCGTGGCCGCGTCACGGCCGAAATCGAGGCTGAGGACCGGGCGGTCCACCTTCAACACATGACGTGGCGCCCCCGTGGCGACCTCCCAGACGCGCACCGTGCCGTCTTCCGACCCCGAGGCCAGGACCGTCCCATCACGAGAGAAGGCCAGGCAGTTCACCATCCCGGTGTGTCCCCGAAGGGTCGGCACCGCCTCCTTCCCGGCCTCCGGGTCCCAGATCCGCACCGTCTGGTCACGCGCCCCCGACGCCAGCCTCGTGCCATCGAATGAGTAGGCCAGGGCGTCCACGTCCGCCGTGTGGCCGATCAGCTCGCGCCGCTTGGGCTGACAGAGCTTCCAGAGGTAATACCACTCAAACCCCCGCAGCTCGCGCAGGCCGGATTGAGGGTTGAGGTAGGTGCCGAGCAACTCGCGGGCGCGATAAACTTCGCGATCGTCGTAGGCCCGGCGCGCCAGGTTCATGTCGGCCGCATATCGCCCGCGGTTGGCCTGGTCCAACGCGGCGAGCACCGTCCGATAGGAGTAAACGCCGACGCCCACGAAGCTGAGGGCCAACACCACGAGGATGCCCAGTAGGGCCGCGATCGCGGGCCGGCGGCGGACCCACAGTCGGACCCGTCGCCAGACGGTGACCCGGCGGGCCTTCACGGGTCGATGCTCGAGCCAGTTTTCGAGGTCTCGGGCCAGGTCTTCGGCCGATTCGTAGCGGTCTTTCGGCTTCTTTTCCAAGGCCATCAGGCAGACCGCCTCCAGGTCGCGGTCCAGGCCGGGATTGAGGGTCCGCGGGCCCACCGGCTCGCGCTCCACCACCAGCCGAAGCAACTCGGGCACCGAGTCGGCCACGAAGGGGGGTCGTCCGGTCAAGACCTCGTAGAGCGTCGCTCCCACGCCGTAAACGTCGGCGGCGGTGGTCAAGGAGCGCACCTCGCCTCGGGCTTGCTCCGGGGCCATGTAAGCGGGCGTCCCCATGATCGCGCCGGGCTGCGTCTGGGCGCTGGCGTCGGCCGCCTCGATCCGCTTGGCCAGACCGAAGTCGGTGACGTAGGGCTCACCTTGCTCATCCATCAGGATGTTGGACGGCTTGATGTCGCGATGGAGGATGGCCCGCTGGTGCGCGAAATGCACGGCCCGCGCGACCTTCGCCATCAACACGGCCGCGGCGCGTGGGTCATCTTTCAAGCGGCCGACGTGCTTGGCGAGGTTGCCTCCCTCGATCAGCTTCATGCTGAAGAAGGGCTGATCTTGGACTTGACCGACCTCGTAGATCGGCACGATATGACGATGATCGAGTCCGGCGATCGCCTCGGCCTCGACGCGGAAGCGACGGAGGTCGCCCAGGCCCGCCAGGCCGGCGTCGCGAATGAGCTTCAAGGCGACGGGCCGCTTCAGGGCGACTTGCTCGGCCCGCCAGACAACGCCCATGCCGCCCCGGGCGATCTCCTCGAAAAGCTCATAGCCGCCGAGAAAGCGGCGACTCGGCATGTCATCGTCAAGAGGACCGTGATCGCCGTCGCGGGTGGAGTCGGAGGGGCCCGCGAGGGTCTCGTCGGCGTTCACCGGGACGGTCGTCGCCCCCTTCGCCTTGGTGGTGGGGTCCGCCCCTCCGGCCACGGTCGGCGACGCGAGGGCCGTCAGGTCGCGATCAGCCGCGGGTCCCTTCTCGTCCATGGGCCCGAGCCTCACATCAAGGGTCCGAGGTCACGACCGTCTTCACAGCCTGAAATGATGATCCAACCCACATCGGCATGGAAGCGGACATCGGCCGATTCTGATCGAAGTCCCCAACCAGGCGCTCAAGCGGAAATGGGTGTGCTCTCCCAGTGGTCCCCGTTGGCCCCTCCCGTCGTCGTGGGGACCAGGGACAAGCGCTGAGCGAGGGCCAGGGCCGACTCCGTGATCCCGTCCACGTCCAGGCCGACTTCCGCGAGCTGTTCGTCTCGCTCCGCGTGCATCACGAAGCGGTCGGGCAGGCCCACTCGCCGGACATGGTTCGTGTTCAGGCCCGCCTCGTTGGCCGCCTCAAGCACCGCCGAGCCGAAACCGCCCATGAGGCAGCCTTCCTCGACCGTGAGCACAAACCCGCACTCCTCGACCGCCTTGAGGATCGTGCGCTGATCAAGTGGCTTGGCGAACCGCGCGTTGATCACGCCCACGTTCAGGCCGTGCCTCTGCTTGAGACGCTCGGCCACGCGCAGGCATGTGCCCGCCATCGCGCCGAAGGCCACCAGCATCCCGTCCGTCTCCCATTCCAGCACCTCGGCCTGCCCCAACTCGATCGGCGCGGCGTCGCGCTCGATCGTCTCAAGGCCCGCTCGCGGGTAACGTATGGCACATGAAGACGTATGTTTGAGTGCGAATTCGAGCATCGGGGCCAGGTCGCGCTCGTCTCCTGGGGCCATCAACACCATATTGGGGAAGACCCGCAGCGAGGCGATGTCGTAAGTCCCGTGGTGGGTCGGCCCGTCGGCGCCAACGACGCCGGCCCGATCAAGCAAGAAGACGACCGGCAGGTCTTGCAGGGACACTTCCTGGAAAATTTGATCATATGCACGTTGCAAGAACGTGCTGTAAATGTCGACGATAGGCCGGGCCCCCGCCTTGGCCATGCCCGCCGCGAAGGCGACCGCGTGCTCCTCGCAGATGCCGACGTCGAAGAACTGGTTCGGGAAGGTCTCGCGGACCTTTTGCAGCTTGTTCCCCTCACACATCGCGGCCGTGATCACGACCGCCGTCTTGTCCCGCTTCAGGGCGTCGAAGACGGCCTCACTGGCGGCGTCGGTGTAGGCCTTGCTCGAGGACGTCTTGAGGGGGATGATCGCGTCCCGCTCCAGTAGGAACGGTGCCGGGGCGTGGAACTTGACCGGGTCGGCCTCGGCCGGCGGGAAGCCTCGCCCCTTGTCGGTCAAGACATGGAGTAAGACGGGCCCCTCCATCGCCTTGACTTTTTCCAGGTAATGCACGAGCGTCCGCAGGTCGTGTCCGTCGATCGGTCCCAGGTACGTCAGGCCCATCTCCTCGAAGATCATCCCGCCGTGCATCGACGCCTTCACCGCGTCCTTGAACTGCTGGAGCAACTGCTCGGCCGAGTGGCCCACCAGAGGGATCGAAGGCAGGACCTTTTTCACCCAGTTGTTCACGCCCGGGTAGGTGTTTCCCATGCGGGCGCGATCGAGGTAGTATCCCAGGCCGCCCACGCGGGGACAGATCGACATTTTGTTGTCGTTGAGGATGATCAGGAACTTCTTGTCCAGCCCGCCGCAGTTGTTGAGGGCCTCGAAGACGATCCCCGAGGGGAAGGCGCCATCGCCGATCACGGCCACGGCGTGCCGTTCGGGGCGGCCCATGAGGTCGTCGCCCACCTTCAGGCCGAACGCGGTGCTCGGGGCGCAGCCGGCGTGACCCGTCATGAACAGGTCGTACTCGCTCTCGGCCGGGTTGGGGTAGCCCATCAGGCCCCCCTTGGTGCGGATCGTGTGGAGGCGATCGGCCCGACCCGTCAGCAACTTGTGGGGATAAATTTGGTGCCCGGTGTCCCAGATGATCCGGTCCTGGGAGAAGTCGAACGTGAGGTGCAGGGCCAGACAAAGCTCCACCACGCCGAGGTTGCTGGCGAAGTGGGCGGGTCGCTGGCCGACCACGCGGATCAACTCGGCGCGCATTTCCCGCGCGAGCCGTTCCAGTTCCATCTCGGAAAGGCCCTTCAGGTCGGCTGGAGAGCCGATTCGGGGCAGGATCGCCGCAGTGCCGCTCATCAACGGTCCCTTTCCACCAGGTCCCATGCCAGGGCGGCCAACCGGGCCCCCCGTTCGCCCAGAGGGGCCAAGGCGGCCGCGGCCTCCTCGGCAAGTAGTCGCGCTTTCCGGCGCGAGTCTTCGATACCCAAGAAACCGGGATAGGTCCACTTTCCTAAACCGGTGTCCTTGCCCACCCGTTTACCCAGCTTCGCCTCGTCTCCTTGAACGTCCAGAAGGTCGTCCACGATCTGAAAGGCGAGGCCGACCGCGCGGCCATACGTGTCGAGGGCCTGTCGGGTCCTCTCATCGGCCCCCGCCGCGATCGCACCCAAACCCAGCGAGGCCCGAAGCAGGGCCCCGGTCTTGCGTCTGTGGATTGCTTCCAGGGCAAGAGCGGTGCCGTCTTGGCGTCCCTCGGCGAGGAGGTCGGCCATCTGGCCCCCCACCATGCCGTTGGGGCCCGCTGCAGTGGCAAGCAGGCGGACACTCGCCACCACCGCCTCCGCTGGATGGACGTCGCGAGCGACCACCTCGAAGGCCAGCGTCAGCAAGGCGTCCCCCGCGAGGACCGCGGTCGCCTCGTCGAACGCCTTGTGGCAAGTCGGCCGGCCGCGTCGGAGGTCGTCGTCGTCCATGGCGGGAAGGTCGTCATGAACGAGCGAATAAGTGTGGATGAACTCGATTGCGCAAGCCCCCGGAAGGGCCAGGGCCGGGTTCGTGCCACACGCTTCGGCCGCCATCAACGCCAAGATCGGCCGCAATCGCTTACCGCCGGCCATCACGCTGTAACGCATCGCGTCGGCGAGGCGCGAAGGACAACCCCCGGCGTCGTCGGCGACCGGCAGATAGTGCTGAAGCGCCTCTTCCACCAACCTCCTGGCCTTCGGGAGAAAGTCAGCGAGGTCGGCACGCGCCTCATCGGGGGCGGAAGTCGTGGTCATGAAGGGAAATCAGCGGCCCGGGGCTAGTCCGAAGGTGGGAAGAGGACCAACGAAGACCGTCCCAAGTGCCATCATGGGAACGGCTCGCCGCCTCAGGCTCGCCTATTGTGGACTCTCCGACGGGGATTGTCCACCCATCAGCCCCAAAAACTTTGCGAGACAAAGTTCGATGGTGCCGACAACGGCGACTTGACCCACCAATGATCCTTGCAAAAGCGGGATCGCCCAACATTCAACCAGATTGTCAAAGAGCGTCGGAACGGGACACGTTGGGCCCGTCAGGTGTTCATTTTGGAGATGAAGGGCCTGGCG
>CALLYK010000270.1 GCA_937858365.1 uncultured Isosphaeraceae bacterium
GTGCCGGTGGTGGCGGCGGCGGATTCCCGGTGGGCATTGCGGCCGCAGCCGGCGGCGCGGCGGCGGGGGCCGTCGTCTTCAGTCAGGCCGGCCACGAAAACACGGCGCCCGAGATCTGTCAGGCCTTCGGTGGAATCGCGGTGGGGTTCGTCGATGTCACGGCGTTCCGCGTCCAGGTGGAAGGCTGTGATGACGAAGGCGATCCGCTGACGTATCTGGTGATTGCTGGCTTGTTGGCTGGTATCGCCGTGCTGGCGTGCTGGCTGCCTGCGCGGCGTGCGACGAAAGTGAATCCGCTGGTGACGCCCCGCTGTGAGTAGCCAATTTTATTAGGAGACATCCGATGAATGAATCTCTCGATCGCCGCTGCTTTGTGCAGCAGGCGTCAGCGGCGCTGGCACTCCCGGCGTTGCCACGCACGGCGCAAACGAACAAGACCGCCGGGCTGTCCGCCGAATTCACGGCGCGCGTGCCGCAGTTCCTGGAATGGGCCAACGTGCCGGGGCTGTCCGCCGCCATCGTTAATGACGGCAAGCTCGCCTGGGCGCGCAGCTTCGGCCTGAAGCGGGCGGGCGCGAATAATCCGATGGATGACAACACGTTGATTGCCGCCGGTTCCTTGAGCAAGCCGGTTTTCGCTTATGGCGTGCTCAAGCTGCGCGAAGAAAAGCTGCTCGACTTGGATCGCCCGCTGGTCAATTACCTCAACGCCTCCGACTTGCCCGACGACCCGCGCACCAAGCTGATCGACCGCGCGATGGTGACTCAGGGCCTTCTCTCACCCGAGCAATTGCAGCGCATCCATGAGGTCGGCGCCCTGTTGGACACGGTCCGGCCGACGATGGCCATCGTGGACCAACAGGCAACCCTCAGTGGGCAAACGGCCGTCGAGGCGGACCGAGAGGCCCGCGCGCGTCTGAAGGCCAAAAAGAAAGAGCAAGCGACCGAGCGAAAACGCCTACGCGCCGAGGCAATCGCCGACCGCAAGGCCAACGACATCGTCTTTCTTGGTCGAGGTGTGAGTGGCCGCCTGGCCGATCGGACCAGCGATTTCGACAGGCTCGCCGAGATGGGCCTACCCGTGTTGAGCACGCCCGCCGAACTGGCGGCGGCCTTGCGAATCTCGGTCCCCAAACTGCGTTGGCTGGCCTTCCACAACGAGGCCGCGACGCGCATGCACTACGTCCAATTCCAGGTGTCCAAGCGAAGCGGTGGCACGCGGACGCTGAGCGCCCCCCATCGCGCTCTCGACGAGGCCCAATTCTGGGTCTTGCACGAGATCGTCAAGAAGCTGCCGGTGGAAGGACCAGCCCACGGGTTCGTCCCTGGGCGCAGCATCTTGAGCAATGCGCAAGGACACTGTCGGCGCGCGATTGTCGTGAACATGGACCTGGAGGGTTTCTTTCCGAGCATCGGCTTTCCGCGGGTGCGCGGCGTTTTTCAACGAGCGGGCTACTCGCCGGCCGTGGCCACGATCTTGGCGCTGCTTTGCACCGAGTGTCCGAGAAAAACGGTTGTATACCAAGGAAAGACGTACCACGTGGCGACGGGCCCGCGAGGTCTGCCGCAAGGAGCGCGCACCAGCCCTGGGCTTTCAAACCAGGTCGCGAGGCGCCTCGATCGCCGCTTGCAAGGTCTGGCGACGAAGCTCGATCTGACCTACACGCGCTATGCCGACGACCTCACCTTCTCGGGCGACGAGGGCCTTGAAGGGCGCGTGGGCTACCTGATGGCCCGCGTGCGACACATTGCCAAGCTTGAGGGATTTCTAGTCAACGAGAAGAAGAGCCGTGTCTTACGACGCAACCAGGCCCAAACGGTGACGGGCCTGGTGGTGAATGACCGACCAGGCGTGGCGCGCGCGGAAGTGCGGCGCCTTCGGGCAATCCTGCACCGGGCCCGCAAGGAAGGGATCGACGCCCAAAATCGCGAAGGCCGCGCGAACTATTTAGCCTGGCTGAAAGGCAAGATTGCGTTCGTGGAAATGGCCCGTCCCGAGACCGGAGCCAAACTAAGGGCCGAGCTGGCGGCGGTACTAGGCGGATGAAATCCTCCGTGCGAGTTCTGGGCGCCTAGGAGAGGCGCCTGCGGCCCCGAGTGCTTGCCGCGCGCCGGCGTGCTGTCCACGCCGGCGCGATTCGTCGGCTGGGTTTCAGACCTTGGGCAGCTGCCAGGGGTCGCGACGTTCGCGGTCGAGCCACGGGGCCGCCGATTGGTCGCCCACGAGCTTCCATTCCTTCGGGTCCCACTTGAGCGTCTTGCGCGTCCAGTAGGCGATGTTCCCCAGGTGGCAAACCGTCACCGAGCGGGCCCCAATCTCCACGTCGCAGATCGGACGCTTGCGCGTCTTGATGCAATCGAGCCAGTCCTTGTGATGGCCTGGCGACTCGTAGAGATGAACGTCGCTTTCTTTCAGAGGTTCGTCTAGGATCTTTCCTGGACAGCTTTGGATGCGTCCGCGATCGACCGAGATGACGCCGCTGGTCCCCACGAACGTCGCGCCCGGGCCTCCGTGGACGACCTCGACCCCGTTCGCGTACTTGTACTTCAGGCCCTGCATGGCCTTGGGGTCCTCGGGCGGGATGATCTCGACGGGGCCCGACTCATCCATGCCCAGGCCCCATTGGGCGATGTCGAAATGATGCGCGCCCCAATCTGTGTAGCCGCCGCCCGAGTATTCGCGATAACCCCGCCAGTTGGGGAAGTGCTTATGCACGCCGCGCGGGCTGAGCACCGAGTTGTACGGCCGCATCGGCGCTGGGCCGAGCCAGCGGTCCCAATCAAGGCCGGGTTCCGTTTCCTCGCCCGGCAGGTCGCAAGGCTTGCTTGGCCCGCCCACGCCGACATACACGGCCATCAACTTGCCGATCCGACCGCTGCGCACATATTCGCACGCCTGGCGGAACTCTTTGTCGGAGCGCTGCTGGCTGCCCGTTTGGAAGACCCGATCGTACTTGCGAACGGCGTCGATGAGGACCTTGGCCTCGTGGACCGTGAGCGTGAGGGGCTTCTCGCAGTAGATGTCCTTCTTGGCCTTGCATGCTTCGAGTACGGGAATGGCGTGCCAGTGGTCGGGCGTCGCGATCACGACGGCGTCGATGTCGGGGCGAGCGATCAGTTCGCGGAAATCGACATACGCGGCGCAGTCCTTGGGGCCCGATCGCTCCTCCTTGGAGTACGCTTCCTCGACCGTCGTGCGGGCCGAGTCGCGGCGGGGGGTGTCGACGTCGCAAACGGCGACGACTTGAACATCGGGGTACTTGACAAACCGACCAAGGTGGCTGCGATTCATGGTCCCCATACCGATGAAGCCGACGCCCAGACGGTCGCCGGGGGCCGGTCGACCGGGACGACCGAAAACGGAAGAGGGGACGATCGCGGGCATGGCGGCGGCCAGGCCCGTCGTGGCGACGAAGCGACGGCGAGTGAGAGCGGACCTCACGAGGATGTCTCCCCTTGTACATTGAGACGGGAACTGGTTCGAATGACTCGAAGCGCGATCTTAACGCGCGCCGACTCTCGGTGGCAGGTCTTCCCAAGGCCGTCCTAGCGGGAATCACGGTGTCGTCGATCCTCGGGCCAAAGAGGTGCCAGCGAAGCGATGTGGCCCCTACGATCCGGTCGACTCGAACGTCTGCGCGCCTCGGTGCGTGTCGCGGACAAGCGAGATCCTATTGCTGGAGGTGTGGATTCTCGGCACGCGATCGAAAATGGCCCGGGACCCTTGGGGGACCCTGGGCCACCCCTATCCGGGACTGGATTCCGTTCTCGGGGCCGGGTAAGTTGATAATTGTGGCCAAGTCGATGGACGACTTGACCAACGATCATGGACCTGGTCGTGATGCGAACTTCACGAGCATTTCCGGCGGTGGGTCTTCCTCGCGTCATCCCCATGCTGATCGCGGGGGCGTTCTACATCCTCTTCGCCTTGCTCCCGACGGGATCGGCTGCGTCGACCCCGCCGAAACGCGAGGATGAGCACTCCCGCGTATGTGCGTGCGGGACAAGGTGCGGGGGCGAGTCGTGCTGTTGCGGGTCGCACGCCAGAAAACCGCGGGTACAGATCGAAGTGACCTCGCAATCTCTTCGGCATTGTACGTGTCTGGACGAGGCCCCGAACGGCGGTCACGACCTGCCCCCGCGCTCGTCACGGGCACCGAACGTGCCGCGTGCTTGTTGGGGCCCGGTGCTCGTGCCCGCGGAACGGGAAGGTGCCGAGTGGTTGGCCGAGTCGGCCCCACACCACTGGCCTGTAGTCAGTCGGGTCCCTCTGGAGCGTCCGCCTGAAGATTGAGCCTACCCTGCATCGTAAGCGGTCGGGGCGCAGCGGGGACGATTGTCCTTGACCCTGCTGGACTTCGCCGTCGATCGCACGTCGTCTTGGTTCATGACTCAATCGACAGGACCTTCCGGAGACCTTGACAGATGTCGCACACTCAAGTTGCGCGCCGCGCGTTCACGCTCATCGAACTTCTCGTAGTGATCTCGGTCATTGGGGTGTTGATCGCGCTTCTGTTGCCCGCCGTGCAGGGCGCGCGGGAAGCGGCCCGCCGAGTCCAATGCACGAACAACCTGAAACAGATCGGGATCGCGCTGGGCACATACGAAAGCGCGTACGGGTCCTTCCCGTTCGTCCGGGGCGGCTATTATCCGTACGAGCCTTGGTATGGACGTTGGTCCGGCCATGCGATGCTGCTTTCACAAATCGAACAAGGCGCCGCGTATCAGGCCATCAACTTCAATTTGTCCCCGACCCTGCCCGACATGGGGGTGAACTCGAAGGGCACCGTCATTCTGGCGGCGTTGCCGACCGACGCGAACGACACGGCCTGCCGCACGCGCATCGCGATCTTCGTGTGCCCGGATGACAACACCGCCGCCAACTGGACGGGCGCGAACTCGTATGTCGCGAACCAGGGCGGATGGATGTACGACCCTTCGTACAATACGGCCTCGGTCGGTCCGATGACTGAACGCGGCCCCTGCGGTGCGGCCCTGGTGACCGATGGATTGAGCCAAACCGCCTTCTTCAGCGAGCGCCTTCTGGGTGGGGGCATCACGAACAAGGACCTGTCGGGCTGGTACATGTACATGACCATGCCGATGCCGACGACATTGGAAGAGACTTATCAGAAGTGTCAATCGATTGTTTCGTCTTCGAAAAAGATCTGGTTCAATCAAACCGGCGGTGTCTGGGCGTCCGGTGAAATGAACGCCACGGGCTACAACCACGTCGCCTCGCCCAATGGACGGGCCTGCGCGATCATGGACGGCCCGCAGATGGCGGCCCCCTGGTCGGGTGATGCGCAGCACTTGCCCTGGTACATGCAAGTACCCCCTTCGAGCGCCCATCCGGGTGGCGTGAACGTGCTCTTGGGGGACGGGTCCGTGCGGTTCGTCAAGGAAACGGTCGCCGTACCGGTCTGGCGATCTCTCGGCTCGCGCGCCGGTGGCGAGGTCGTTTCGTCAGGTTCCTTCTGACTTCCATGTGAGGTCCTCACGGTGAAGGGCGGGGAACGCCGGGCGCGTCGTCCCCGCCGTCCCGTTTCCGCGTCCCGGAGGAGTGTTTGATGAGGACTCTTATCTTTGGTTGGTTGGTGATCCTGGCCACCGCACTCGGGGCTCTTTCCGGTTGCGCGGATCGCGACCCGAATGCCCGGCGAGCTCAAGCGGAGGACGACCGAGAGCAGGACCTTCTCCAAGAGGGGCTGAGGAAGTCCGCCGAGCTGAGACCAGGCGACCACCCCGGCAAAAAGCGTACGGACCAGCGCTCGAAGTCGAAGGAGAGACGAACATAGGCGCGATCTTTCCGGCCAATTGACCCCGCGTTGGCCCCGCGCGACAATGTCTGGCGTTGACTGGGGCCTTCCGATTCCAGCGAGTTCTCGCCATGACGACGCACGAATTGATCGCTCAGCTTCGCGACTTGAACAAGACGAAGATCGTCCTACTGGTGGCCGATGGTCTGGGCGGCTTGCCCATCGAACCGGGCGGCAAGACCGAGTTGGAAACGGCCCGAACACCCCATCTCGATCGACTCGTGGCCGAGGGGACTTGCGGCCTGAGCACGCCCGTCGCCCCCGGGATCGCTCCGGGGTCGGGACCGGGGCACCTCGGCCTTTTCGGCTACGACCCGATCGCGCACCAAATCGGTCGGGGAGTGCTTGAGGCCCTCGGCATCGGCGTCGAGGTCGGCCCCCTCGACGTGGCCATTCGGGGCAACTTCTGCACGATCGACGGCGAAGGGCGCGTCACCGACCGCCGAGCCGGCCGCATCCCCACCGAGACGTGCGTGAAGCTGGTCGAGTTGCTGCGCGCGGGGGTGCGGATCGACGGCGTCGAGACGCTCATCATGCCCGTGCAAGACTACAGGCTCGTCGTGCGTTTCCGCGGCGAAGGCCTCGGCGGTCACGTCGCCGACACCGACCCGCTCCAAACGGGCCTGCACACGCTCGAACCACGCGCCACCCACCGCGATTCCGAGAAGACCGCCGAGATCGCGGCCGACTTCCTCCGCCAAGCGAAGGAGGTGCTCAAGAACGAACGACCCGCCAACTTCCTGATGATGCGCGGGTTCGCCAAGCACCCTGAGATCGCCTCGTTCGAGTCGGTCTACGGAGTGAGGCCGTGCGCGATCGCCGTCTATCCGATGTATCGGGGACTGGCCCGCCTCGTGGGGATGACCGTGGTGGAACCTGGCAAGACGCTGGCCGATCAGTTCGAGGTGGCCAAGGCGAACTGGGAAAAGTTCGATTTCTTCTTCATCCATTACAAGTACACAGACAGCACGGGTGAAGACGGGAACTTCCCCAAGAAAGTGGAAGTGATCGAGGCCCTGGACGCGGAATTGCCCAAGCTTATGGCCCTGAACCCGGACGTGGTGATCGTCACGGGGGACCACTCGACGCCAAGCCGCTTGAGAGCGCACAGCTTCCACCCCGTGCCGACGCTCTTCTGGGCCCCGGCGACCGTGCGGCCCGACCTCGTCACCGAGTTCGGCGAGCGCCCCTGTATCCAAGGCGGTCTCGGTCAGTTTCTGGCCAAGGAGATCATGCCCTTGGCCCTGGCCCACGCGGGGAGGCTCCAGAAGTTCGGGGCGTGAGCGGCGGTCTCACAAATCGAAGTCGAATACCAAGTACTTCTGCCCTTGGTCGAATCGCAGAAACTCGTTCACGTCTTCCGGATCATCATCGCTGAGGTAGGACTTCCAGAAACGGTTGTGGACCTCGAACAATTTCCGGCGAGCTTCGCGTTCAATGGGCAGCGTACACACGAACGTCGCCGCCAGTTCGAAGGTTGACTCTTTGGAGATTTCCACCGCCGAGACTTTTGTCGCGCCGGCCTCGTACAGATCGTCCACGAGGCGAGCGATCGAGGCGCGGTCGCCTTTCCAAAGGACGTGCTTCTTGGGGTCGGCCGCCAACCAATCTCGGGCCTCGGCGGTCGACCCGCTCGCGGACAACAGTTTTCCGGCCTCCGCGTCCTGGTTCGCTGCCCCTGCCGTAGGTCCTCCGCCGTCATCGCCCGACCCCGCTTGTTTGGGGGATTCCTCGCAAGCGGGCAGGAGGAGCAAGCACGGGGCGATGGCCAGGAGACATTGATTGAGCCGCATCGGCACAGTCCTTCAGGGTTGGGGCCTCTGAGTAAGAAGAAACGCGAGAAGATCGCGCATACGGTCTTCCCCCAAGGCGCCCGCCAAGCCGACCGGCATGATCGACGTGCTTCCCGCCTTGAAGAGTTGGACGTCGGCGCGCTTGAAGATCGTGGACTTTCCTTCGGCGTCGAGCACGCGGAGCGAATCGGCCCCTTCCGCCCGCACCGTGCCCACCGCCACGATCCCATCGTTCGTGGCGATGGTGTAGGGTACATAATCCGGACGAATTTCATCGCTGGGCGCGGCGATGGCCCGGAAGAGCGAAGGCAAATCGCGCTGACGAGGCCGTGTCAAATCGGGACCGACGTCGCCGCCCTTACCGCCGATTTTATGACAAATCGAGCACTTCGAGTCTTCGGAAAAAAAGACGATCTCGCCACGTTTCGCGTCGCCGCCCACAAGGTCGTAGGGGGCCTCGAAGGGCGTGCCGCCAACGACCGGCGGGTCCGGGGACCAAGGTACGAGGAGAATCTTCGGTAGTTTCGAAGGGGCGTCGGCGCCCACTGTCATTCGTAACGAGGGCATGGTCGCGCCGGTCGAGAGGCGCACGGTCAAATCCTCGGGGACCTCGGTCGCCTCAAACTCGAAGAGGACCGACTTGCCTTCTTTCTCATCGTTGTTGAGTTCCACGCTCATCGCGACGTTCGACTCAAGACGTAGCGTGCGCTTGCCCTTCGGGAGCGCGACGCGGGATTTCAGGATGAGACGACCTTGTTTCATCAAGGCCGCGCGGAAGCGTCCGTGCTCGATCGAGCGATCGGCGAGTGCCTGAAAGGCCGCACTTTCGAGCGACGGCCACCACGTCACGATGCTCGGAGAGTCGTCATCTTCGCGCTCGCGCCAGGTGGCCTCAACCCCCGAGAGGTCGTACGGAGTGACCTGAAGGGCGCTGTGCGCAAGCGGGTTCGGCAAGAAGAACGAAGCGTTGACCGAATGTGGGTCGGTGGCCAGGACGAGTGTGCGACCTTCGTCCCGAAGGTGGGCCGCGGCGATCGCGAGTTCGCCTTCGAACTTCCAGTCGGTCACGAAGCGCACCGCCTTGCCGACGAGCGCTTGGCCCTTCGACTCGTCCCACGGAGCATCGAAAGCGACACGTGTTTCCATCGGTCCCGCGGGCCATGAGGCGACGACTCGAGGTTGGGGAACGTCTTGACCAAACGCCAAGACGAGCAAGCCGAGGGCCAGGACCATGACGGTGACTTCTCACAGGGTTCGATGGATCGAGCAACGCGGAAACATGAGTGTAACCAAAAGCGGCCGCGACGAAACCCACCCCATCGCGGAACCCCCTTTCATTCGAAAAGGGGGACAGACCCGACACCGCGATCACACTCAACGGCGATCAGTCGGTCGGCCGGTGGCGCTCGTCTCGCACCTCATGGGGTCGTCCAGCGTCTGGGCGCGGCGCCGTCGAACTTGCCGGCGGGCGGGGCGAACCGAATTCCCACGTTCCAGAGGGTGTCGGGGTCATGTTTAGCGAGCAGGTATTTCATGACCACTTCGTCCGACGGCGGCATCCCCGGGTCTTTGAAGATCACGCAGAGTCGGCAATGGCCCTTCAGGCTTTTCGCGTCCCAGACCTCGATCAGGCCGTGGGTCATGCGGGGGATGCGATAGAACTTGTCGCCGTTGCGGATCGTCACGCGGTCGAACGTGCGGAACTCCTCGAACTCGTTCTTGTCCACGACATCGCGCACGAGTTCCGCGGCCACCAATTCCGGCATACCGGTCGTTTGCGCACCTGCGTCCACGCGCATCGGCTCAAGGTCGTTCGTCGGTTGCGGTGCGCTGGAGCCGTCGATGACGCGGAAGACCTCGCGCTCGACCAGTTTCGCGTAGTTCGCCCGCAAGACAGGATTGGCGATGACCAACTGAGGGAACTTCGCGGCCGCCCGAACGACTTCGTGCGCGAAGGAGCTGACTTCGCGCTGGAGCTTGTCCATCCAGAAGCGAGGCGTCTGGAGTCGGTCGGAATCGCTGTAACGGAAGATGTGCGGCCCAACGTCGCCGACAATGTGTTCGGTTTCGACGACCAGTCCCTGATGGCGCAGGACCTCGTCGTAGGCCACCTCATGGCGGAGGAAACGCTCGGCCACTTGCTGGGCCGGATGGTTAACGACGACGACGCGGCGATAACCGGGGCGGGCCAGGAGGGAGACCTCCCGCGCCATTAGATCAACCTGGGAGCGCTCGTCGCGCGCCTCGATTTCCCAGCGGAGATAACCAGTTCGGATCATCGGTCGAGTACGAACGACGAGGCCGTCCTCATCCCCCCTGGATCGCCGGGACCAGGAGGATTTCTGGGGCGGCGGCGTCGAACGTCTTGATGGGTTTGGTTTGACCTGGGCCGTCCAGGCGGAAGGCCATGCGGCCTGCGGTTAAGTTCTCTGTGAATGCCGCCTCGGCGTCCTTGATCGTCTCAGGACGCAGCACGTCCCACTCGGCGAGGCAAAGGTCGCCATGACCTGTCTTGAGCAATCGCAATTTGGCCATCTCGCACGCTCCTTCGGCGCCGCCTGGTAGAAAAAGGCGGGAGGAAGTGTTCGCGGGGCAAAGTCTCAAAAGGGGCCCCGATCCTGTACGAATTATTGTAACCGAGTTCCCGACGCGCGGCCAGCGCATCGAGGCGGACCCCTCTCGCGCGGTCGCGTAACTTCTCGACGACCATCCGGGACCGCACTCCATCCTGGCGGTGATTGGTGATGATCGGCGAGGGGTCTCAGCGGAATCAACGACCCCTGACTCATCCACCCGATGACAGCGCGGACGAGCACCTCCACCCAAGCCTGAAGGGACGAGTCACGGGTCCCACACCGCGGGAAACGAGGGGTTCAAGCCAGCCTCACCATCCCGCCGTCAACAAAACGCAGCGGGCAACGCCTTGACGATCTTCACGGTCTCCAGACTGACGCGGACGACCTGGCCGACGAGGCGGACGATGTACTCCTCGTCGTCCTCGCGGTTGGGGTCGCTGGTGATCCCGCTGCGCTTGTCGGTGGAGACCTGGTACTGGTCGATGACCCACTCCAGGGCGCTTCGGTTGCCCAGGCGGTAGTCGAAGACCTCGGGCGGGATACCGCCGAGGGTGAGCGACGGGTTGACCGTGAGCGTGGTCTTGTCCTTGCTCAGCTTCATCTTCTCGACGCGGTACGAGAGCGGCACGCCGGGCGTTTCGACCCACTTCAGTTTCCAGGGTTCGAGCGATTCATAGTCGAGATGAAGCTTGGCAAGTTGTTCGCCGGCCTGGACGAAGG
>CALLYK010000271.1 GCA_937858365.1 uncultured Isosphaeraceae bacterium
GGTCAACGTGCAGAGCGCGTTGAAGCGCTCGATCAGCGCGGGGTCATCACGCCCGAGCAAGGCCAGACCATCAGCGAATAAAGGAAGGAAATCGGCGAGGAAAGCGTCGGCCTCCACGCTTCGGCCCCGAATCGCCTCGACCGTCGTCGCCATCAACCGCACTTCTTCTGGTGCCGATTCGAGACGTGAATTGATATTCACTCCAATGCCGAGCAATAGGCGGGGGCCTTCCGGGGTCTCGATGCGTTCGGGCAAAAGGCCGGCGACCTTGCGGTCATTGGCCTCCACGTCGTTGGGCCAGCGCACGCCGAGGGCGGTCCCCACTTGGCAAGGTCCGATCGTGTCGACCAGGGCGATCGCCGCGGCCAGGGCGAGGCGAGGCTCGTGGTCGAACCGCAGGCCGTGGGAGGCCGGGTCCATCACGAGTGTGAACATGAGTCCGCCCTCATCGGACCACCAGACATGGTTGCCTCGGCCGCGCCCGGCTGTTTGGCGACGCGCGCGGATGAGTGCGGGAAGAGGGCCCAGGCCCCCTTCCATCGCGGCGCGTCGGGCAAACGTGCTCGTCGAGTCGATCTCGTCGAGACGGATCAGGGAACGGAGGAACGGCAGGTTCACGAGGCCCATTCTCCCTCAAGTCAGCCGGGAGTGAGGCGCGCGAGCAAATCGCCCGTGGCGACCTGAAGGCCCACCTTGGCCAGAACGTCGGTCACTCGGCATGTGCGCTCGGCGTAAATGGTGGTTTCCATCTTCATGGCTTCCATCGTCATGAGCTTCTGGCCCTTGCGGACCGGGTCGCCAGGCTGGACGAAGACGCCGACGATGAGGCCGGGCAGGGGCGCCGGCACTTGGTTCGGGTCGTTCGGGTCGGCCTTGGGGGCCTCGCGCACCGACGACGCAAGCGAACGGTCCAGCACTTGGACCTCGCGCGGCATCCCGTTCACTTCAAAAAAGACGGTGCGCTTCCCGTCCACGTGGGGCTCGCCGATCGCCAGCATCTTGATGATGAGGGTCTTCCCCTCCTCGATCTCGACGACGTGTTCGACGCCCAGCTCCGGCCCGAAGAAGAACATCGGCGTGGGCAGGACCGACGTGTCGGAATAGGTCCGCAGGTGCTTGGCCAGGTCCGGAAACACGCGCGGATACATCAAATAGCTGAGGGCGTCGCGATGGGTGGCCGGATGACCGAGGAACGTCGCCGCTTTGTCGCGTGCCTGGTCGATGTCCACCGGGGCCATGTTCGCGCCTGGGCGGTCGGTCAGCGGCGCGCGTCCTTTGAGCACGCGCTCTTGAATGGCCTTGGGGAAGCCCCCGGGCGGCTGACCCAACCGCCCCTCGAAGAGTTCCACGACCGACTCGGGGAAGGCCAGCTCGCGTTCGGGGTCCAGAGTGTCGTCGGGGCCAAGGTTGTTCGCCACGAGGAAGAGGGCCATGTCGCCCACCACTTTTGAGCTGGGCGTGACCTTGACGATGTCGCCAAAAAGGACGTTCACCTTGGCATACATTTCACAGACCTCTTTCCAACGTGTGCCGAGGCCCAGGGCCTTGGCTTGTTGAAGGAGGTTCGTGTATTGCCCACCGGGCATTTCGTAGGCGTAGACCTCGGCCGAGTTGGCCTTCAGACCGCTTTCGAAGGGGGCGTACATGGCCCGAACTTCCTCCCAGTAGCGGCTGATCTCGATGAGCGCGGCAGGGTCGACGCCCGTCTCGCGCGGCGTGAAGCGCAAGGTCTCGACAATCGCGTTGAGGCTGGGCTGCGAGGTCAGTCCCGACATCGCCGCGATGGCGCCGTCGCCCACGTCGAGCCCGGCCTCTGAGGCACGCACCACGCTGCCGGCCTGGATGCCGCCGATGTCGTGCGTGTGGAAGTGGACCGGCAGGCCAACCTCCTCGCGCAGGGCCTTCACCAACTTCTCGGCCGCGAAGGGCTTGCAGAGCCCAGCCATGTCCTTGATGGCGATAAGATTGGCCCCCAGACGTTCCAATTCTTTCGCCATCATCACATAATATTTCATGTTATATTTGGGACGATTCGGGTCGAGCAGGTCACCTGTGTAGCAAATGGTGCCTTCGCAAAGGGCGCCGGCCTCGCGGACCGCTTCCAGGGCCGCGGTCATGTTAGGGACCCAGTTCAGAGAGTCGAAGATGCGAAAGAGGTCGATGCCGGCCGCCGCCGACTCACGCACGAACGCCTTCACAACGTTGTCGGGGTAGCTTGTGTAGCCGACCGCGTTGGCCCCGCGCAAGAGCATCTGGAAGAGGACGTTCGGCACCTTGGCGCGCATTTGGGCCAGGCGGTCCCACGGGTCTTCCTTGAGGAAGCGCATCGACGTGTCGAACGTGGCCCCGCCCCACATCTCAATTGAGAATAGCTGAGGCAAGAGATGCGCGTAGGCGTCGGCTATGCGGAGCATGTCACGCGTGCGCATTCGGGTCGCCAAAAGCGACTGATGCGCGTCGCGGAAGGTCGTGTCGGTCAAGAGCAAGCGCTGTTCGGCGCGGGCCCACGCGGCGAACTTCTCGGGGCCGAGCTCGCGCAGCTTGTCCCGCGTACCCAAGGCGGGAGCATGCACATGATCATAATTCGGGGATACCGGTTCGACGCGGTGCTCGTAACCGGCCGGCCGGATGACCCCCGGATGACCGTTCACGGTGATGTCGGCCGCGTAGGTGAGCAAGCGCGTGGCGCGATCGCGGCGCTTCCGGAAGCGGAAGAGGCCCGGCGTTTGGTCGATGAAACGGGTCGTGCAGCGGCCGGCCAGGAAGTCCGGGTGCGTGACCACGTTGTACAGGAACGGGACGTTCGTCTTCACGCCCCGAATCCGGTATTCGTCGAGCGCGCGTTGCATGTGCCGGGCGGCATCCACGAACCGTTGCCCGTAAGCGATCACTTTGACCATCAACGAATCATAAAAAGGGGTGATGACGGCCCCCGACATGGCGATCCCGCCGTCGAGTCGCAGACCCATGCCCCCCGGCGAGCGATAGAGCGTGATCCGACCGTAATCCGGCGTGAAGTTGTTCTCGGGGTCCTCGGTGGTGATCCGACACTGGATCGCGTATCCGTTGCAACGCACCGCCTCTTGACTCGCCAGGCCGATCTCTGGGTCGGACAGTGGCGTGCCCCCCGCGATCAGGATTTGCGACTTGATCAAATCGACACCCGTCACTTGCTCGGTGGCGGTGTGTTCCACTTGGATTCGCGGGTTCACTTCGATGAAGAAGAAGGTGCCGGCCTCCTCGTCGACGAGGAATTCGACGGTGCCCGCGTTGTCGTAGAGGGCCTCGCGGCCGATCTTGAGGGCCGCCTCGCAAATCGCGGCGCGCAGGCCGGCGTGGAGGTTGTGCGCCGGCGCGATCTCGATCACTTTCTGGTGCCGGCGCTGGATCGAGCAATCGCGCTCGTGAAGATGCACGAGGTTGCCGTGCTGGTCCCCCAGCAATTGCACTTCGATATGTTTGGCCTGGCGGACAAATCTCTCAAGGAAAACGTCAGGGACGCCGAAAGCGGTTTGGGCCTCGCGGCGCGCCTGGTCGAGGGCCGGGTCAAGTTGCTCGGGCGTTTCGACCACGCGCATGCCGCGCCCGCCGCCACCCATCGCCGCTTTGACGATGACCGGATAACCAAGCTCCTGGGCGAGCGCCCTGGCCTCCGGGCCAGGCTCGACTGCCGACCTCGTACCGCCCAAGACCGGCACGCCGACCCTCTCGGCGAGCTTCAGGGCCGTCACCTTGTCCCCCAGGGCGTCGAGCAATTCCGGGCGAGGGCCCACCCAGATGATGCCCGCCTCCTTCACCGCCTGGGCGAACTTGGCGTTCTCCGAAAGGAAGCCATAACCGGGATGGATCGCGTCGATCTTCTTCTCGATCGCCAGGTCCACGATCTCCTGAATATTCATATAACTACGAATCGGCTCGCCGGGCTTGCCCACGATGAAGGCCTCGTCGGCCTTCAGGCGGTGCATGGCGAACCGGTCTTCGTGCGAGTAGATCGCCACGGTGCGCATGCCCAGCTCGTGGGCCGAGCGAAAGACACGAATGGCGATCTCGCCGCGGTTGGCGACGAGCAATCGGCGAATGGGCTTCATCGGTCCATCAACTCGGGAAAAAAAGCGGGCAAGGGCCCATGGGCCGATCTTCGACATGAAGAGGGCGACCTAGGATACACGACCGGGTAAGTCGCGGTCACCTCTCGTCGCGCCGCTTTGGTCGCCAGTCGGCGAGACGCTTGGCCGCCTCAGGCCGCTTTTCCGAGAGGTATTGGCCGACCCTGACGCGGAACTTCCAGAGGTCTTGCGGCTTGAGCTGGCCATAGTCGATCCGACCCGCGTCTTCGCCGTCGCCGGCCGTGGCCGTGCCCGCTCGCTTCGGTTCGAGCTTCAGGGCCGCGCGCGCCGCTTGACCGATGGCCCAGCGCGGCTCGTCCATGACCTTCGTCAAGAGAGTCAGGTACTCGACGTCTTGCTGACCGCGACGAAAGGCCTTCAGGCGCGCCGAGGCAACCGGAGGAGCGTTCTCTCCGCGACGCGACGGATAGAGCAAGGCGAGTTCGTCGGCCTGTTCCCACGAGTCCCCCTTACCGATCGTTTGCCACGGGACCACGCCATCAGCGCCCAGGCACCAGGCGTCGAGACACCACGCGGCGGAGTGCGTGTTGGGCGCTTCGATCGGGTTCGACGAACCGTACTCGGTGACGAACTGGCCGTCGGCCCGCTTGCGATCCAGGACGATCCGCCGATAACGCCGGAAGGCCCCGCTGACCACGTTGTAATCGAGCAGGCCGTCGAGGGAATCGCGTTGCCATTCAGGGCGAGAGATGTCAGCGCGAAAGGCGAGGCGCGCTGGTCCTGGGTCTCCCTTGCGGACGCCCTCGTGAAAGGCCTCGCCGAACCAGCGTAGGGCCCAATAATCCTGGAAATTGGCCGGTTCGTCGAGCAGCCAGGGGGAACTGCCCCGCGACCAGCCATTCGCCTTGAAGTTGTTCTTGTTGTTGAGGAAGCCCTGAAAGATCGGGCCGTCCCAACCCTTTTCGCGAAAGTGCCGGGCGTACTGCTCGGAGACGGAGACGAAGGCCGCTCGATAGGCCGGCGGGAAGGCCCGATCAGCCCAGTAATCGCCGTTGTAGTTCCCCTCCATGGGCGTCGGCCAGTTTTCGTGCATGGGCAGGTAGAAGACTTCGAGCGGCACGTTGGGACGCGGCAAGTCGGCGAAGGCGGAGCCATCCAGATACGGGCCGAAGCGGTGGTCCCAGGCGGACCAATCGAGCGCCTTGCCGTCCCAGGTTGGGGCGCAGCCGTCGGCGATCTTGCCGTTCTGGCCGTATGGCAAACGATTCACGACCGTTCGGTGGCGATGGGCCAGGCGGTAGAAGTCCCGCTCGTTCGGAGGCAGGCCATAGCAGTTCATCTCGGGGATGAAGCTGAGGAAGTCAGGCAGGGTGAAGTCCCAAACGGTTAGCTCCACGTCGAGCGCGAGCGACTGATTGCCGGCCTTCAGGGTCAAAGTGCCCTGATGCGTGCCGGCCTTGGTTTCCGGCGGCACGTAGAGTTCGGCGTAAAGCGACTCGCGCGGGGCCTTCACTCGCGGCTCGTTCAAGGGGACGATCGGGTCGGGCATGGGCCCTTGCTTGCTCCTCACGGCCTGATAACGTCCAAAGGCCGCGGGGACCGGCGACCCCCGAAACGCGAGCGAAGGCGTGATCGGGCCGATGTCCCCTTTGATCAAGACTTGAAAGCCAACATATTCTCCTTTGGCAGCCTGTAAACGGACCCGACGTTTGGAAGCGTCCCAAAGGTGATTGGACAGGAGATAAGGACCCTCTTGCGCTGGGACCATCGTCCCCGTTTCGGGCTGGACCTTGTCGAGTTCGTCGATGACGGCGACCTCGGCGGCCATCAGCTTGGGTGCGGGACCATTGCCGGTGAACGGGGCCATGTCGGCACCGGGCATCTCGGGCACTTTCCGGGCCGAACCGAAGACCTGCAAGGTCGCGGCCGGACCGACGTTTCCCGCCGCGTCCACGGCGCGCACGGAAAGCGTCGCCGTCGCGCCCGGCTTGAGAAGGCCGTCGCGCATGTGCATGAGGGACCGTTGGTTCGCGGCCCCGAGGGCGGGGACCATGTGGCGGGGCACGTCGCGACCATCGACTTGAACGAAGAAGCCGAGCGTGCCGGCCGGGCCTTCGTCTTTGGGTGCCAGCCACGAGACGATCGCCTCGCCGCTGGGAAGGCGGTCGCTGCCGGACTCGACCTTCAAACCGGTTGGCGCCTGGGGCGATTGGGTGTCGCTCGCGCCCAGTTCAACCGTCAAGAAGGGGGCCCGCGACGCATTCTCATCTTTGCCGAAGATGAAGCGATTGGGGAAGAGGCTCATGCGGAACTGGTCCCCCTGACGGGTCCATTCCGTGCCGGTGTCGTCGAAGAGAAAGAGGCCGTGACTGAGGCCGGCGACGCGCGCTGCGAGGACCTCGGGCGCGATCGCGATCGTTTGCCAACCCTCCTTGTCGGGGGGCGTGGCGTCGGCCATGCGCCAGAAGCTGCCGCCCTGGCCGAGCACGACGCTCGTCAGGTCGGAACCGGGAAAAGACCAGGGGACGTTCGGGTGGCGGCGATGGTTGAAGGTGGAAGCCCCCGGTTGGGCTTGATAGCTGGTCGCTGTCCCTTCGAACCAATCCGCGCTGATGGTACTGACGGTCACGCGCTTGAGCGACGGCTCGCCCGTCGATCGCACATGGAGCGTGGCCGACGTGATGACGCGCCCTTTCAGCGGTGCCGGGTCGATGTCAACCAGTGTGAATTCCTGGATGGACTTCAGCTTGAGCCGGCCCGAACCGCCGTTGGAACCATCAGCCTCACCGCCGACTGCCGAGAGCCAAGTGTCGCGTGTGATGGGCACGCGCAAGGGGGCCGGTGCGGTGGAGGGCGCGTCCGCGATCACGGCAGCCAAGGTCAGCGTGGTCCCGATGATGGACAAGGCGACGAACATGATGTCTTGGTCCTCAGCCTGACGGATTGGGCCATTGTAGCGGGGGCCGAACGGTCAAGACGAGCGCCCCCGGTGATGATTTTGACGGCCCGATCGACGGGTCAGAACCGGGCATGCCAGTCGCGGACGTAGGCGAACCAGGTCGCTCCGTACAAGGCGGCCGTCTCG
>CALLYK010000272.1 GCA_937858365.1 uncultured Isosphaeraceae bacterium
GATCTTGGTGCATCCCCGCACGGGGTTCCAGGTCGCATCGGTCCACTCGATCTTGGAGCGTTCGCTCATCGGCGGGACTCATCGAGTCATGTGCGCTCACATGGATAACAAATCCAGGCGATGCTCCTTGCCGAGACCGCTACCAATAGGGACGACACGTTCGCCGACGCTACACAACTTGGTCAAAACAACCAGTGCCGGCCCCGGTGGACCTAAACCCTATAAATGGAGGATAGGGGACTTGAACCCCTGACCTCTTGCATGCCATGCAAGCGCTCTTCCAGCTGAGCTAATCCCCCGTGTGGAACACTCATGATTCTAGGGATTCCTCGCGAACTGTCAACTCATCGTGTAAGTCCGAGTCGATTTCCATGGCTCCTTGACCCCCGACCCACAATCCAGCGGTGTCCTTGATTGGATTCGGCGGATGGACCTTGATGCCTTCGACCTGGCTCCTCACCAACGATGACGGGATCGAAGCGCCCGGTTTGGCCGCGCTTCGCGATGCTTGCGACGGGCTGGCGGATGCGCGCATCGTCGCACCGGAAGGGGCCTGGTCCAGTCGCGGTCACGCCGTCACGACCGACGCGCCCATCGCGATCCGACCCGTCGCCGCCGACCGCCTCGCCGTGCAAGGCACACCGGCCGATTGCGTCCGCTTGGGACTTCATCACCTCGCACCCGATGCCGCCTGGGTCCTCTCCGGGATCAACGCGGGAGGAAATCTGGGCGCGGACTTGCACCACTCCGGCACGGCCGCCGCCGCGCGCGAAGCGGCCCTGCACGATCGAGCGGCCATCGCCATTTCCCATTACATCGCCCGCGGCCGACCCATCGATTGGGAGCGCGCCGCCTCTTGGGCCCGTATCGTCTTACGGCAACTCATGGCGCGGCCGGTGCCCTCCGGTGCCTTCTGGAACGTCAACTTGCCCCATCCGGCGTCCGAAGGACCAACCCCCGAGATCGTCGTCTGCGCGGTGGACCCTTCTCCCTTACCGCTCCGGTTCGACGTGGAAGGGCACCACGTACGCTATCGTGGAGATTATCAAGGAAGGTCACGCCGGTCTGGCAGCGACATCGATGTCTGCTTCGGTGGTGCCATCAGTGTGAGTCTCGTCCCGGTCGTCCATGTCTGGCACCCTCCCGGCCCTCTGGCCTTTGATGGGGGCAATGCCCCATAATGAGGGTCTGTTACCCCGAATCACCAACGGGCCTCGATTTCGGGGACCCTCGCATCCGTTCGCGCGGGTCCGGCCCCGGGACGGTCCTCTTTTCTTGATTCGTTTTCTTGGGCGCCGATTCACGCTGAAGGGGCATCACGCAATGAGAATGAGTCCGAGAAGTCTTTGGCCCAGCCTGGTGGGCCTGGCCCTCGTGGGTTGCGAAGACCCGTCCATGGTGCCTGTCGCACCACCGGGCCTGGAGTATCAGCGAAACATCCCGATCCCCGAAGACGCCCAACCAACCGCCCTGGGTGAAACGGCCGGTCGGACAGCCCAGGCGGCCGCAGTCAGCCCGACGGACCCGGAGACGGGCACCGAAGTTGCCCCCGCCGGCGACGGCCTTCCCGCGACCGAGCCCGGCGAGGTCAAGACCACGCCTTCGGGCCTGAAGTACGAGACCGTCCAGAAAGGCACCGGCGCCGAGGCCCGCAACGGGCTCCGCGTAAAAGTCCACTACACCGGCAAGCTGACGGACGGCAAGCAGTTCGATAGTTCCATCGGGAAGGCCCCTTATGAGTTCGTCCTCGGGGCAAAGAAGGTCATCAAGGGGTGGGACGAGGGATTGGCGGGAATGAAAGTGGGCGAGAAGCGGAAGCTGACCATCCCGCCCGAATTGGGTTACGGTGACGCCGGCTTCGGCAGCGCGATCCCGCCCAAGGCCACCCTGCTGTTTGATGTCGAGCTCGTGGGCGTGAAGTGACACCCCCCGCCCGATCCGACCTTGCTCCCAACCTCCCTCCCGAGTAGCCTCTGCCCCGACGGAACGTAGGACAAAGGCCCGTGAGGGAGGTCATGGAAGACCAAGCCGCGCCACCGACGCACCCCGCCGATCGCGCCCTTTCGTGGCGGTCCGCCCTGATTGTGACGATCTTCGGCGCTACCTTGCTCATGGTCCGCTTCGGGCCCGGCTGGGCCCTGACCTATCATGAGGTCTACTTCAGTCAACCAGCGAGAGAGTTCCTGGAATCAGGCGACTGGCTCTCGCCGCGCATCTTGGGCGAGACGAACTACCAGAAGCCGCCGCTTACTTGCTGGCTGATCGCCGCGTCGATGGCCCTCTTTCAGAGTGATGCGGAGTGGGTCGTCCGGCTGCCTTCGCTCGTCGCCGGACTGGTCGCCGCCATCGCGCTGGGGATGCTCGCGGCGCGTTGGTATGGCGACCGCGTCGGCCTGATGGCCGCCTTGCTCCACCTGACCACCTTCTATGGCATCTTCCAGGCCCGCCTGGCCGAGGCCGACATGCCGCTCTGCGCGGCCGTGATCGTGGGGATGCTCTGCTACGCCCGCGGCGCGATCGGGTCGGATGACCAGGCCCGGCCTTCCTGGGGTTGGACGCTCGGCTTCTTCCTCGCGGCCGTGGCCGCCTTTCACATCAAAGGGCCGGTTGGTCCGGCCTTCATCGGCTTACCTTGTGGATTTCACGCGATCCTCGCCCGACGTTGGCGTCCCTGGCGGCTCTTGCTCGACCCGATCGGATGGGTCTTGCTGGTCGGCGGCTGCGTCGGCTATTTCCTCACGGTCTATCTTCGCGACCCGTCCGTGCTCGACGATTTCCGAGTCCACAACCTCGACCGCTTCACCGGGGTGATGCCGAGTGATCGGCAAGGCCCCCTATATTACTTCTACATGGGGCCGCTGATCTTCCTGCCTTGGACGCCGCTCCTGGTCCCCGGAATTCGGGCGTTGCTCCTCGACACGGAGCGTCCGCGCGACTTCTGGCGGTTCCTCGCATGCTGGACCGGGGTGGTCCTGGCGATCATCACAATGTCGTCGTGGAAACACAAACACTACGCGATCCCGGCCCTGCCGCCTTTGTCGATCCTGGCGGCGTTGGGGCTGCGGAGGTTGAACGACATCGTGCGGCCCGCCGCCGTGCGTACGGCCGCGGGGGGCGGGTTGGTCGCGCTGGTCGCGTGTCTCGCGGCGACGATTTGGGCCGTCGCAGGTCGTCATGCGCTGATGGGGTCGGTGGCCCCCGCCCTGGGTGTCGGGGCGGCTGGGGCGTTCGTCTTGGCGATCACGCGGCACAAGCAATGGCGGAAGGCAAGTGTTCCCGTGGTCTTCGGGACGGCCTGGTGCGTCGTCGTGATGGTGCAGTCGTTCGTGATGCCCCTCTTCGACCGCTACCAAGCCCAGACCGAGTTGGCCCTTCAGCTCGAAAGCCGAAGGGAACGGAATGAGACCATCGACATGGTGGCGCTCATCGACCCGCAAGTGGTTTGGTATCTCTCGGGCCCACGTACGTTCACACGCGAGTTCCCAGACTATGAACGCGACCTCGTCCGCGAAGACCAACAGGGTGGACGGCTGATCGTAACGCCCGAGACGTATGTGAAGGCGTTGCGTGAGATCGGGAGCGTGGAGACCGTGGTGGCCCCGGTGCCCCCCAACGGCCTGACGGCGGTCCGGCTCCAACCCGAGCAGGCCCGAATGGCGCGTCATCGGGGAGTCAACGAGGAAGGGCCGGAACGGCGCTGATGGCTGGTTGAAGTTGACCCTGCCCTTCGCGAGGGAATGTCCAAGGTCGCCGATCCGATCGTCCGAAAAGGGCCCGTCACGGCGATCGTCAACGCAGATTACTCACGGATGGCCTCAAGTCATTTGACATCAACTCCTTACGTCCAATCCTCGAACGGACCCAAACCGTCGGGGCGAACCTGGGGGAACGAACCTGAGAAGTCCCCGCAAGTACAGGAATCGCAAGGACTTCCATGGACCGAAGAACCCGACGAAATGCGCCCGAGGTCCCTTCCCGACGTCGGGAGGACGCGTTGGTCCAACCGTCGCGACCGTTTCAACCATCCTTGCGGATCGCCAATTCGGTGAGGGACCCCGCAACGGGTGTTCTGGACAACGACCGTCACCGCGATGTTCTAGGTAGAAGGTGTTCGTATCTTCCAACGACCCTTCCGCGAGCGACCGTGACCAGGCGAGTTCGTTCCTCCCCGCCTGATCATTCTCCTTGAGAATGGGATGATCGCTCGCCACGACGACCGTTCTTTGGCATCTCGCTGGTTTGTAGTTCACGTCACGCTTCGTCGCGACGCTATGCGGCACGTGCGGCGAGAAGCAATTCCATGGTCATTGAGCGGAGCGCTTCGCTTAGCGCCTGGGCCTCGGAGTCCTTGGCGTAACGCCTGGGAATTTTCGAGTCCCGTCAAGAACCGAGTTGCGCTTGGCACTCCGGCCCCAAAACGGAAAACAGACCCGTTTCCTGGTCGCAAGCGACACACTAAAAGGGGTTTGTGGCGAGGGACGAGTCGACAACAAGGGAGAACTGGGAGGGTTGGACCACGGGACGAGAAGTCGATAGTCCTCGTGTCTTCCAACGACCCTCCCGCGAGCGACCGTGACCGGGCGATTTCGTTCCTCCCCGCCTGGTCATCCTTCTTAAGAATGGGATGATCGCTCGCCACGACGACCGTTCTTCGGCATTTTGCTGGTTTGTGGTTCACGTCACGCTTCGTCGCGACGCTACGCGCGCGGCGAAAAGCAATCCCACGGTCATCAAGCGGTTCGCTTCGCTCGGCGCCGGGGCCTCGTAGTCCTTGGCGTAACGCCTGGGGTCTTTTCGAGTTCTGTCAAGAACCGAGTTGTGCCTGGCACTCCGGCCCCAAAAACGGAGAACAGACCCGTTTCCTGGTCGCAAGCGACACACCAAAAGGAGTTTGTGGCGAGTGGCAGGTCGGCAACAGGAGAGGACCAGGTGAGATGGACCACGGAGACACCAAGAGGAGACGTCGAAAGGTAAGGTCCTTGGGTCGACCGGTCGCGGGAGGGAACCCACTAAGCCTCTCCGCCCCCCCCTTTGAAGATCCGTCTGTTCAGGTTCGCGTGAAAGGGCGTCCACGCCGTTGTTTTCACGGGGTCGTCCTTGATCTCGCGCAGGAAGACGTGCAACTTGGCGTCGAGATTGTCGAGGTAGTGCAGGGCGATCGCTTCGGGCGTCATCGGCGGCTTGGGACTGCCGAATTTGGCCGGTCCGTGATGGCTGATGATCATGTGCTTGATCCGGAGGAGCGACTCTTGAGGGAACGGCTCGCCGGTGAGGTCGGCTGTTTGTTCCACCTTCACGCGAAGCAGTTCCAGGCCCATCGCCAGGTGTCCGACGAGTTGTCCCTCGTCGGTGTAGCCGAACGTGCGTTCGTAAGAGAGTTCATCGACCTTGCCGATGTCGTGGAGGAAGACGCCGATCAGGAGTAGGTCTCTGTTCAGGTCGGGATACAAAGGGGCGATACGGGCCGCCATTTCGAGCATGGTGACCACATGTTCGAGCAGGCCGCCGCGGTAGGCGTGATGGTTGCGGATCCCCGCGGGGGCCGCCGTGAACTTGGCGAGGAAGGCGTCGTCCATCAGGAAGCATTCGGCCAATGCGCGGAGGTGCGGCTCGTCCAGGCCGAGCAGGACCTCACGAAGGCGGGTCGTCAGGTGGCCCAGGTCCTGTGGGGCCTGGGGTAGATAGTCTTCGACGGTCACGCTCGCCGGGTCGACGGGGTCAATCCGCGAAAGGATGATCTGAAGGGCCCCTTGGAAGACCTGGGTCTTGCCCTGGATGCGGAGGTAGTCCCCCGCTTCGAACGAATGGGCCAGATGGTCGGGGACGTTCCAGAGACGGGCGCCCACAGAGCCGGTCTTGTCGCGCAGTTCCAGATGCAGGTACTGGCCCCCTTGCCGGTTCGTCCGCAACTGTTTATCGACGACCAGAAACACGTCCTCGACGGCGTCGCCATTGGCGAGCTGACTGACGGGGCGACGGTTCATGATGGGGCTCGGCGGTCGTCCTGGGACGTGAAGGGTCGCGGCGCGGTTGGCCGTGAAGGGGGCGATTGTAGGGACCGCCCACGAGAGGGTCAAGGACGCAAGCTGGACTGCCTAGAAGCCCTCGCTGGGCATGATACCCAGACCAAAGAGATGAGAACGTAATTCTTCGTTCACTTCTTGATGGTTGCGCACGCGTTGTTCGAGTTCGACAATGCGGCCCAGGGCCTCGTCGAGGGCCGGCGCGGGAGGCGACTTGTCCCGATCAAGCCGGGCCGCCTCCAGAGTGAGGCGGAGTTCGGCCCGGTCCAGTTCGGCCAGGCGGCGTTCCTCGGTGCGTTCGGCGCGTTCCTGTTCCAAGGCCCAGCGCTCGCGTTCCAGGTCGGCGTTGAGTTCGGCGGCGGCCGCGCGTGCGGCCTCGAGGGCCGCGCGCGCCTCGCGATGGGCCGTTTCCGCTTCGACCCGTTGGGCCCCTTCCCGCTCCAGGTCGGCGCGCGTTTGGTCATGGGCCGCGGTCAGTTCTTCGAGCCTGGCCTCCAGGGCCATTCGAACGTTTTCGGCTTCGAGGACGCGACTCCGATCGCCTTCCAACTCCGCGCGCGTTTGATCAAGGGCGGAGCGCAGGCCGTCGAGCGCGGCCCGTTCGGTTTTCAACTCCTCTTGAAGGTGAGCATGCTTTACGAGGAGGTCTTCGAGTTCGCGCACCATGGCGGCGTGCGAGTCCTCGGCTGTTGTCCGGGCCTCCTCGCACGCGGCGAGTTCGTCGCGGACTTGACGTTCGGTCGCCTGGGACCGCTCCAGAAGGGCGCGGGTCGCGGCCAAGGCTGACTCCGCTTCCGCGACGCTCGCCCGGGCTTGGTCCCGTTTTGCCCGCAGCCGCACAGACTCGGCCCGCGCCTCGTTCAGCAGGGTTTGGGTCGCGGTGAGTTCCGCGGCCAGGGCGTCAGGCTGAGCAGCGTCGACGCTGGTCTCTGGTGGTTCGGGTGAGGCCGGTCCCGGGGCACTTGGCGGCGCGGGCTGGGCGGAATGGCCCGTTTCAATCTCACGAGTCGCCCCCAGAAAGCCGCCCCGTTTCTGGGCGAACGGCGGCCGTCCGCGACCAGGCCGGCGCGCGACCTCGCAGAGTGGACACGAAGGCGATTCCGCAAGGCGAGTCGTGGGAGCGGCGAAGGTCTCGCCGCATTCGCCACAGACCCGGTCGGTCGTCTCGGGGATGACGAAATCCCCTTGGCAGCTCTTGCAGCGGACCTTACGGCCGACGTATTCGACACGCACCTTCAACGAATGCGTGCAGTGCGGACATGGGATGGCGATACGTTGTTCGGACATGATGCACGCCTGGTTGCGAAGCGACGTGATGGGGCCAGGTCTTCGAATGACGTCAAGATCGGTGGTGGACCCGTCTCATTCTAACGCGCGGACCGGCCCTCGGGAGGAGCGATCGCCGACTTCTGATGCGACAGGTGGTCTTGTCGCATCGGGAATCATGGAACGAGCGGTGATGGGGTGAGAGTCAGGTCGGATTGCGGTAAGCGGTCGGTCCCGTTTCTTCCGACATTCGTGTTCCCGTCGATGATGGCTAACGAATGGTCGAGCGACATTGTGACAAGAAAGGGTCCCTCACTCCGACCTTGCCGGCTGTGGGGAAGTGCTAGATCTCGAGCTCCTCGCAGCGTTGGGTGAGCTCGTGAACGGCCAGGCGCAAGGCATTGAGGGCCGCTTTCGAGGCGTCGTCGAGGGCCTCGGCGAAGCCGTCGGATCGGGTCCAAGCGACCACTTCGTCGATTTGTCCGGCCATGACGCGGAGCATCTCGTCGATGGTCGGTGTGGCCGAATCGGGCAAGTTGGCGAGGGCGATGGCTTTGAGGTCCGCGGGCACGCGAACGGCCCGGCCGGTGGGTGCGTCTTCCCAGGGGGCCAGGTCCGCCTCGCGTTGGCCGCGGTCGCGCGGGTCATCTCGTTCGGCCTTGGGGTCATGTTTACGGGGCCGGTCCGGCTCGCGCGCCGCGGGGGACCCAGAGGCCGGGTAGGTCTTGCCATCGGAGCCGACGCGCCCTTGTCCGGCCGGGATTTGGCCTGAGTCCACGAGGCCCTTGCGGACCTTGGCGATGAGGTCCCGGCTCACACCGAGTTCCTCGGAAAGACGGCGATCGGCCCATTCAGGATGGAGGCGGAGCTTGATCTCAACCGCCCGGCGCCTTTCGTTGCGGTTGAATGGCAAGCCGTGGGCGAGGTTCACGCCGGCCGCGAAGTCCAGGGCGTCCTCGAATGCACCCTGACGGACCTCAGCATGGATCGTCTTCTTGCCGAGGGCGACGGCGGCGGCGTGACGGTGGAAGCCGTCAGCCAAGAGCCAGCGGCCGTCGACTTCGTAAACGGTCACGGCGGGCAGTTTGGGCCAGGCCTCCGCGTAGCGTTCGATCGTGGCGTCGTCGAGGCGGTCGCGCAGATTGAGGTCCTGGTCGAGGACCAAGTCGTCGAGCTTCAGGTCGCGAATGTCCATGGGGCCCCTCCTGGCCCGGGCGCCGGGTCCAGCCCCGAGACGCATCCTGGTCCTCACTATCGGCCGCGAGAGCGAACGGCGCCAGTCTTTCGTCGCGGTCCCTTCGCTTGACCCCCATTTGTGCGGGCCAGTAAGATACAAACGCTTTCTTTTCGGACCGACCTCCTTTTTTTCCGGTCCGGGTCGTGCGGCAACTTCGTTTTCATTGTTATTGTTTCACGCGGAGCGTCTTCCCATGACACGATGGGTCTTGTTGGGAGGTGCGGTCGTCATCCTATCGCTCGCGGCCACGTTGGCTGTGCAATGGCTGCCGGCGGCGACCACCACCGGGCCGATTCCTGGGGCACCCAAGAGCGAGTCGGGTCCGCGCGGGGTCGCGACCGTCGAGGAGGGTCTCGTACACGAGTTCGGCACGATGGCCCAGGAAACGGTGGGGGCCCACACCTGGACGCTGAAGAACACCGGCCAAGGCGACCTGAAGTTGACCGTCGGCAACGCTTCCTGCTCGTGTACCATCGCCAACATCGAAAAGGACAAGAGCAAGGTCCTGGCCCCTGGGGACGAGACGGAAATTCGTCTGGGTTGGAGCACGAAGGACCGCAACGGCAAGTTCCATCAGTATGCCCAGATCATCACTAGCGACCCTGAAAAGCCTATTATCCAGTTCGAGATCGACGGCGAAATCCGTCCCGCCATCCTTGTCACGACCTTGGATGGCCTTTCCGGAGAGGCCCTCTACTTCGCCAACGCCTCGAACAACGAGGCCCACACGCTTTCCCTGGCGGTCTTCTCGGTGGACCGTCCTGAGATGATCATCGAAGAGGCCACGGTCGTCCGCAAAGACCGCTTCGATGTCGAAATCAAGCCGCTCGACGACGAACAACGCGAAAAGCTACACGTGCATGCGGGGGGGCATCAACTGGTGGTCACCTTGAAGCCGGGCGCCGTGCTGGGCGACTTCAAGGACGAACTCACGATCAAGACCGATCATCCCGCGATGAAGGTGAAGAAAGTACCGGTCGGCGGCAAGGTTACGGGCCCGATCAGCTTCATGCCCGCGAACTGCAAGATGACTGTGGATTCTAAGCAAGGGGCCACCAAGGAAGTCCGCATCACCGTGCGGAACCAGGCCGAGACCGAGTGGACGATCACGGCCCCCAAGGGCCTGGAGACCGAAGTTCGAGCGACCGAGCAGATCAACAAGGCGGCTGACGGCAGTGTCCGCATGAGGACATACGTCTTGACCGTGACCGTCCCTGCCGGTGCCAAGTCGGGCCTGATTCGGGGCGACATTGTGCTCCAGACGAACCACCCGCTGGCCCGAGAGGTTCGGTTGCCGCTGGACATCACCATCATCGGCGGTTGACTCGCCCGCCAAGCGAGTCTACCTCGTCGAACATGGAAATCGAACTCATCCAGGCGATTGGAATTCCGGAAAGAGCCATCATGAACCAAGCGGTTCGCCGTCCGGTCCTCGCGCTTCTGTGCGTGGGGGCCGGGCTGGCCCTCGCCGGCTGCCCGGGACCGAGCAAGGGGCCAACCAACGAACTAGGGAGGTCCGCGGGGTCTGCCAAGGACGACCCACAACCCATCGGCGCCAAGGGCCTCTTTGGCGACTGGAAGCAGCCCGACGCGGCCCTGGTCATCAGTGGTCAGATGCTGGGCCACCTTGAGCCGTGTGGTTGCTCCGAAGACCAGAAAGGGGGCCTGGGCCGACGCCATGCGCTCGTGGAAGGGCTCAGGGAGATGGGCTGGCCAGTCGCAGGAGTGGACCTCGGCTCACTCATCAACGACCCCAACGCCCGAGCCGGTCCTGAGCAAACGAAATTCAAGCTCGACGTGGCCCTGAAGGCCCTCCGGATGATGGACTACAAGGCCGTCGCCATGTCGGCCAATGACATGAAGATCGGCATGGCCGACGCAATCGGCCAGTTCGTCCAGCATGAGTCGCCCAAGTTCGTCGCCGCGAACATCAAGCCGGCCGAGGGCCTGGAAACGGCCTTCGCCCGCGCTGTTCGATTTGAGTTGGGACCGGTCAAGATCGGCGTGACCGCCGCGCTCGACGAAAAGGGCCTTCAAGCCCTGAATGACCCTGGAAGAGAAGAACTCCTAACGATTGAACCCATCGACGAGGCCCTGCCGCGCGTGCTGGCCGAGCTGGAAACCGACACCGACGTCCAGGTCTTGCTCGTGCAGGGGGAGTCGGAGTTGGCCCCCGAACTCGCGGGCAAGTTCCCTGGCTTCGAGGTCGTGGTCGCCACGTCTCCTTACGTCGAACCGCCGGACACCAACCCCAAGGTCCTGAATGACGGCAAGACATGGGTCCTCACGGTCGGCCGGAAAGGGATGCAAGTCGGCGTTCTGGGTATCACGTTGAAAGGTGAAGATCGGTTCCGGTACAAAGACGTGACCCTCAGTAAGCACACGGTCGGGTCCACTGAGGCGATGCGTCAACTTATCGACGTGGACATGCAAGCGACGCTGCGCGACGCGGCGGTTGTCGAAAAGTACCCAAGACGCGACGCCCCCGCCGGCGCTGAGTTCGTGGGGGCCCGCGTTTGCCGCCAATGCCATCCGGCGACCTACGCCAAATGGGAGGCGAGCAAGCATGGCCACGCATATGAATCGTTACTGCCCAGGGAACGCACGTTCGACGCCGAGTGCATCTCCTGTCATACGACGGGACTCGATTTCGCCAGCGGGTTCCGCTCGATCAAGGAGACCCCGTTTCTCAAGGGGAACCAGTGTGAGAACTGTCACGGGCCGGCGTCGCACCACGTGACCGAACCCGACGACATCGACGCGCGTAAGGCCCTCCGCTTGAGCGTGAAGACGGCTGAACGCGACGTCTGCATGCGCTGTCACGACGAGGACAATTCCCCGAAATTCAACTTCGCGACGTACTGGGGCCAAATCGACCACACGGGGATCGACCACTACAACACAGGGAAGGTCCACGAGGGCCTCGACCTCGACACGATCCGAAAGTCACGGTAGGCTCCGCTCCGATCGCCAGGAAGACCCCAAAACGCGTCAAGGAAAGGACAGAGGCGATGAACGCCCCCCAACCGACGACCCGCTTTCAACGGCTCGTGGCCAAATACCATGAGGACCACCAGCACCCGATCAACAACGTCCTGCATGTTTGCGTCGGCTGGCCGCTCGTGGGCCTTGCTCTCATCTTGCTCCCGTTTGGCCTCTGGAGGTGGTCGCTAGGCCTCTTCGTCGCCGGATACGCGATCATGTGGACCGGGCATTTCGTGTTCGAGAAGAACCTGCCGACGATCTTCAAGCACCCGACCACGCCCTTCGTCATGGCTGCTGCCGTGGTTCGTGAACTGGTGAAAGGGGCGGCGCGGCTGTCCGGTCTGAACGGGGCACGCTAAACTGGTCCAGAGAAGACACCCCGCGCCGGTCCCGAGGGCCCCCCGAGCATGGCCACCGCGACCCGACGATTGATCGGCCCGGCCGATCACGGTCAATCCATGACCCTGGCCGAGTTCATCGACGCCGAATCGGAAGAGGGGTCGCTCTTCGAACTAGCACGCGGAGTGCCCGTCGTGACCGAAGTGCCCGGCATCAGCCATGGCCTGGCCTGATCGTCTGGCGTCTGAGCCGGGCGCTCGGCCACTACGAGGTCCTCAACCCCGTCGTCATTCGCTTCCGGGCCGGAGGTTCGGATTGCCGCATCCGCCTTCCGGGCCTTCAGTCCGACCGCCACCCCGACCAGGCCGTCTATCTCACGCCCCCGCCATCCGGACCCGACCCCTGGTCCCAATGGGTCCCCGCCATCGTCGTCGAGGTCGTCAGCGGAGGCAGCGAACAGCGAGATTACATCGAGAAGCGTGAAGAATATCTGCGCTTTGGCGTCCTGGAATACTGGCTCTTGGACCGATTCCAGGAACACATGCTCGTGTTGAAGCGTGAGGGAGACATCTGGCGCGAATGGCCCATCGGCTTGCCAGGGACCTACGAGACCGAACTCCTGCCTGGGCTCGTCGTGAGTCCCCGTCAGCTGCTGGCCCAGACCGCGCACCAGGATGATGAGTGAAGCGTCTCGCGTTTGACCGAATCCGCTCAGGGCGGATATCCGGGAGTTGAGTGATTGACCGCCGAGCGTGGGGCCCCGAGGCAACTCTGGACGCAGACGCCAAGGGAGCGTATTCTAATGGTGGCGGTTGGGCTGGGAGACGATCCGGGTCCAAGCGCGACCGACCGGGTAGCTCAGTCGGTAGAGCAACGGACTTTGGCCCCATAAGGCCCTGGAGCCCCGTGCGGGAAGAAACCGAACCGCGACGGGTGCATGCCGCAGTATGCTGGGACCCCCTAAAGACCCTCGTCGCCACAACGTGGCCGGTAACGGCGAGCGTGATGGCTGGAAAAGACAGGGGATTGGGCAATCAGCAGGCAAGGTGCCGGTCGCTTGTCCGGGACCAGCCTCAGAGACTCGACGCGGCACGCCTGCGATGGCGAAGGGAGAGTCCAGACCTCAACCGGGCGGCACCGTCCGGGTCGGTGAAAGCCGATGAGGTAGGTTAATCCGTTGGTCGTGGGTTCGAGCCCCACCCCGGTCACTAGCGACATCGCCCGCCACGTCCCGCCCCGATGCGTCAATCTCCGTTATTTTCAAGGAGTTACGACCCATCGACGGCGGGTCATTTGTTCATGTCACTACGTCAACATGCGACACATCCCGACCATTTCCGGGCCCTCCGGTGGGCAAATAGTGGGCAAGAACGAGTGGTGATGTCTTGATGGTGCCTTCCGTTCCCGTGGCGGCCAGTGGCTCGGGGTCTTCCTTGGTCGGGGCTAGGCAGGGGAGGGCGGCGGCCGCCCCTTCGATGTCGGCCAATCGTGGGCGCGTATAGCGGTCGGTCATTTCTAGTTTCGAGTGGCGCATAAGTCGTTGCACGATCCGGGGGGACACCCCGGCTTGATCGGCCATCGTCGCCAACATGCAACGAAGGCTATGAAAGTCGAAAGGCCGTCCCGCGCCGTCCTTGTAAGGGATGTTGGCGGCCCCCAGATCGACCCGGAGCATCGCGGCCCCGTCATTCGCGGGCAAGAGGAAGACGGGACGGTCCTTGGGTATCGTCGCCACCCACGGCCGAAGATCGTCGGCCAAGTCGCGGGGGAGAGGGAGTGTGGCGGTCTGGCCGTTCTTGGCGAACCCCGCAAGGACCGTCACGGTGGGCGTGGGGCGCTCAAAGTCGAACGACTCGGGGACGATGCTTTTGAGTTCCGAGAACCGCAGCCCCGACGCCACGGCCATCCGATAACACAAGGCGCGGGCCGGGCCGGTCATTTCGCGGAACGTGGGCCCCGAGTGCGCCGCCTCAACCAGCCGACGGAGTTCATCGAGACTGATCGTCCTTCGGTCGTGCCTTAGGTCTTCCTTGACGTTGAACGAGGCCAGCCCCAAGAGTGGGTCATCCTGGATGCGCCCCGTCTTGCGGGCCCAAAGGATGAAGCCACGCACGGCGGCGCGGTGGTGGTTGAGCGTGTTCGCCCCACGTCCCGAGTCGCGTAGACTGGCCAGTGCTGTTTGCACGGAGAGCAATGTCAGCGAAGCGAGACGACCCGACCGAAGAGCGGATTCCAAGGCGTGGTCGGCCCGTTCGCGGTCCTCACGGCGCGCCCGCTTTCCGGGGTCGATGTCGCTCAACTTCGCGCCGCAAGCCAACGCGGCCAGCCGCCTCAGTCGGCCGACATACAGGGTGGCGTGGGCGCGGGTATCCCCACGGTCGATCAAGTGCGCCTCGAAATCGCGGACGTGTTCCCAAAGCGATACGGCCGCGCTACGGGCGAAGGTCAGGCGCTTCGCATCGACAAACCCATTGCGTATCTGCGCGGCCTCGGTTTCGGCGGCGCGGGCCATCGCCTCAGTCATGCGCTTGTCGGCACAACCCCGCCGTTCAATCTTGTCGCCATCGGCATTGACGAATCTGAAGTACCAAATTTGTCCGCGCTTGCGGTATGATGCCATCGTTCGCTCTCCGGGTCAGCGGTGGGCGGATCAGGGGGCGGGTCGCGTCAACGGCCCGTCTCCCACTTCACCGCATAGTAACAGTCGATTCGAGACGTGTCCATCGGTTGGTTCACCCCCGTCCAGGGCCCCCGACGATGCGGACTTGACTGGCCAGTCGAAGATGGGGGGGGTAACGCGACAATTTCGTCGCGAACTAAATTCCCGGTGGCAAGGGCTCATCAGCTTGCCAAACGCCGGACTTCCTTATCGCGGCCCGAATCGCCTCAGCCAGACTGCCCCCACTGTCGCCAGCTTGTCCGTTACCGCTAGCTTGCCCATTGTCGCTAGCTTGTCCGCTAGCTTGGGTGGGCGCGCCCACTCCGCTAGCTTGGGCGGGCGTGATTTTTGTAGGGTCCACTCCCGACGAACTGACAAAACTGACAAAACCCCCGTCGGGAGAGGTTTTGTCAGTTTTGTCAGTGGTCGGCGGGTGGGCATCCTGAAAATTCGTGGCGGTCTCCGTGGCGGGCGCGATTTTCGTGGGGCCCACTACCGACGGACTGACAGAACTGACAAAACCCCCGTCGGGAGAGGTTTTGTCAGTTTCGTCAGTGCCCCCGGGGTAGACATCCTGAAAATTCGCGGGCCGTCGCGGCAGCGAAGGGTGAAGGTGGACGATCATCGTGGGTCGTCCCCCTTGGCCAGTGGTGGCCGCTTCGCGGGTTTGCATCCAGCCGAGTTCCTCCAGTCTCGCGATCGCGGATTCGGTCTCGTCTCTTCCCAGGTTGGCCCAGCCCCGCCGATAGACATCGCGGGGCGTGAACCGGCCCGGAAGCTGGCCAGCCATGATTCGTTCGGCAAGCGCCAGCGCGGGCCCCAGGTCGGCATCGGACAGCGACGAATAAACCCGCATCGCGTGCGACTCAAGATGCTCGCACCAGCGGACAGCCAGGCGGGTCGGGCCCGCGCCTACTCCACCCCGCGCTCGCCCGTCGGCCCACTCGACAAGGTGGAACAGCAGGGCGAGCGACGGCATCAGGCTTCGGTACTTGGATAGGTGCGATTCCATCAAAGGATGCATCGACTCGCCACCCCGTATCCTCAGTTCAAGGCGCTCCCGCCATTCATCGAAGATCGTTTGGGCGTCATCGTCGAAGCGAACAAAGGGCGGGTCGTTCGGTCCCTCTCCCGGCGTGGCGCCGATGTCTTCGCCGTTCGCTTGATCCAAATTATCGAATATGTCGAATGCTCGATTCTTGGCCGCCGTATCGGGCCACCGATCGACGTTCCTCCAATTGGAAGGAACGTCCGGCCATACAAGTAGTTGGAACCGTGTAATCAATCCGTCGTCGCCACCCTTTCCGCTAGCCACATAACGAAGCATCTTGCGCAAGGGGTCTGGTTGAATGCTGCCTAAGATACTTAGGCACATATTCGGAATGTGAACATGGCCACGCCCGATCCGATCGACATCGTAGCTCCCAGACCCGTCCCAGCCCGACAGGTAAAACGGCCGATCCCCGGCGCGATCGGGCCGCTCCAGTCGCGCCAGCCAGCCGGTCAACTCATCAACGGTCAGACCGACGCCGTTCGGGTTGTCGCGGAGCAATTCCCCAAGCGCTTCGATCGTTGGGTCGGTCGTGGTGTAGCGCCTGGCGGTGGGCGCTTTCGGCATCACGATCCCCTGCACCTCACTGGCCAGTTGGGCGATGATCGCGGGGTCTTTCTTGGCCCTGATCGCGGCCTCTAGGGCCTTTTTCGCGGCCTTGACCTGCAACGCCAAGACCATCGTCAGCTTTTCGTGCTCCGCGACATTCGCGGCGTGTCGGTCGCGGCGTTCCGCCACCAGCCGGTTCAGGGGACGTTGGGCCTCAATTATCGCGGGGGTCTTCAAGACGCCGGGCCGCCCGACCACCGCGCCCCAGAGGTTGGGGACCACGGTCCAGTCATCATGCCGCTTGGGCCGGATGCCGACCCGGCACCCGACCACGATCGCCAGCGACACCATCGCCCCGACCGCGACGAAATTAATGGGACACCCTACGCGATTCGCGATGTCTTCCACCCAATCGCGAAACGGTTCGGGCAGCATATCGGCACCCATCGTCGGGACGGGCGGAAGTTCATATTTGACCGGTTGTGGGTCCATCCTCCACGTCATCGGCCCTCTTGGATTGCCGGTGGGCGCGATGGTCGCGCCGTCCAACAACCACCCCTTCGGCTTGCCGAACGTGGCGTCACGGCCCTCTTTGATCTTGTGGGCCAACTCATCACCAGTCCATTGGGGATTGCATTTATGTTTGTTAAACCACCCAATCAACCACTTGGCCAGTTTGCCGCGTAACGCGAAACCAACCTGGACGGCCCGGCAAGCCCAGAGCATTCGGCCGGACCCGCCTTGGCCCTGGACCGACGGGTCCATCGTGTCCAGATACGTCAATGCGCGACCAACAACATCGGCCGTGTCATACGTCCGACCGTTGACGGTCATCGTCTCGGGGACGCGCAATTTCGCGACGATCTTGCGACCGCTCGGAAGGCCCCTCCCGGCGGACCCCGCGAAGGTGGACGGCCGTTTTCCGCCCTTGGCGGCAGGACCGCTTTTCACGCCCCGCTTCGCGGCCTTCCGAGCCTGAAGGTCGCTTTCGATCTTGTCAACGGCGGCTTGACGGTCCTCAATCCGGGAGTCTCCCAGGGCGGACCCGGTGACGCAAAAATATCTTTTCCGATCATAGACTTCGATCCCGGCTTCCGGGTCGTTCGGGTCGAACCCACCCTTGACCGAAAGGCCCGGACCACTCAGCGAACCGTGACACCAAATCTTGATCCCGCGACGGCTCGGGGATACCTCGGAATATGTCGAACCGAGCATATTCAGATATGGAGTCGCCCACGGCATGATCGACCCGTCGGGCGCGATTGAGTGGTCCAGGTCGATGCCGACGAGGTTGTCGCCAGGCGCGAACACGAACCCGATCCCCGCGAACCGCTCCCGGTTGGCGTTGTATGCCGCAACGGCCTCATTAAACGTGGTCCAGGTCGTCGCATCGTCCGTCCTGGCTGGCCAGCCGTTCGCTTGGCAGGGGATTTTTGTCGGTCGGCCGTTGCGGCCCTCGTAACGCCAGAGGACCCATTGGTCTTTCGCCTTGAGTTCGTCGGGAATTTTGTCGAGGTGTAGCGTGTTCATGACCGGCCCCCTCCCTCGACCCATCGGAGGATCGTCTCGGGACGCCAGCGGGGGGACGTGCCGACACGCAAACACGGTCTAGGGAGCCTACCGGCGGCCCGTTCGCGCTCGACCGTCCGGCGGGAAGTCGCCAAAAACCGAGCGAGGTCACCGATCGTCAACAATGGCTCAAGACTTTTCGCTTTGTCGTTCGTGGACATATATTGGTCCTTTAGGTCAAGACGTACCCCGACCGCTCCCGCCGTGCCGACGGGTCGGTTGGTCGTGAAACGAAACTCAAGACTGCGTGCGAGATTTACTGCGATTCGTGGCGGGCGCGTTGCTCGGTCTCGAACCGCTCAAGGTCCGACAGCGCGATGCGCACGACCTTGCGGTTGAGGCGAACATGCGGAAGACGCCCCGATCGAACCCATGCCAAGACGGCAGACTGCTTCACCTGATAACGTGCCGCAACCTCAGCGGGCGTGACGAATGCGGCCCCAGAAGGTGCGCTTGCCCCCATTGGTACCCCTCCCATAACGATATGGACCGGGAGGGCGTGTGTTGCCCCCCCAAACATGCGTACCGGCACCCAAAAGAGATATACCAATTTCGTTAGCTGGACGATCGGAACAGGTCCGGATTTTTTTGAATTCTTTTCATATGCCCGGATGTCGCCGAACCAACACCTGTGGCTCGCTCTAGGGGGGGGGCAAAAACGGTCTATTCGTGCGCGATGGGGGACGCCCGGTATAGCCCCCTGGCCTGCATAAATTCTGGGGGGTTATCCCCCCTTTTTATGGACTCGCAAAACTCCCCGACGCCACCAAAACGGGGCGCGAAGTTTCAGGTGTTGTTTCCACTGCTCGGCCGCCTGCTCGCACTGAAACTTCGCCACCAAAATGGGGGCCCGGGTTTCAGTCGGACCGCAAGCGTTCCAGGCATCGGTCCAAGTCGCTTCGCCGCGCTTGGCGCAATCCTTCGACAAGGGGCCGATAGCGCGGGTCGCCCGCCCGCCCCTCTCGCAACCAGCGACCCAAAGTGGTCGGGCCGATCCCAGCGGCACGGGCGGCCCCCTCCAGCGACAGGCCACCACGGATCGCATCGACAAGGGCCAGCGCGACCCCCAGGGTCAACCTGGATGGTCGCCCCCCTTTGCTTCCGCGTCGTTTCATCGCGGGGCCCCCGTAGCGGCCCGGACCATCGCCAAGACAGCCGCCCGGATCGGCGGGGGGAGTTGGTCCCAAACCGCGATAACAGAGGCCAGTTCAGGGTCGGTCTGACGAGTGTCGGTGGGCAAATAGTGGGAAGGCCCCGTCCCTGATTGACGCAACTCTTTGACGAATAGCACCTTCCCGCGAATGACCGAAGGTAGGTTAATCCGTTGGTCGTGGGTTCGAGCCCCACCCCGGTCATTCGCTCCTGTCAGAGAAGGTTAGAAAAAGGAGACGTTCAACGATTTCGCATCGCGGGGCGTCTCCGACCGGGACTATCGGGGAGAAGCCCCGAGAAGCGATCGCTGTAATCGGCGGTAGTGCCCCAAGACCTTGTGTATCGTGCCTTTACCCTCGTCCGTTTCACTCCTGAGACCTTCTCCCTTTCCCTTCTCGGTCAGGGCTTGGTAGGTCCCGCCGTCACGATCGGAGTGAAACGGCCGGGTTTGCCGTTGAAACGCAACAAGAGCGAGACGCCGTTCCCCGGTCGCAACAGGTTGCCCACTCCGGCGTTCACGGTTTGATACGGCAAGCGCGGGGTCTTCGACCCCCGTGTCGTCCCGGACGCAGTGATCAGTTTCACGCTGCCCGGCAGCCCCTTCACGATCAGATAGAGCGGGCCTTGAATCACTTGCCCGGCCTTGGCCGTGATCGTGACCGTTTCATGGTAACTCCTCGTCGTTTTGTTGTAGGTCGCGGTCGAGATCGTCACGCTTACCGCCGACGTCACCGTGCCCGTCAGAGGCGAGACCACCGTTAGTCTCGCCGAAGCCGGCGCGCTTCCCAGGTAATCCGGCGTTGCGGCGAAGACGGCCTGGATCGAGTGCACTCCGAGTGCCAACGGCGCGCTGAACGTGGCCGAGCCTTTGTTCACTGGTACTGTCGCCAAAGTCGTCGTCCCGTCAAGGAACGTGACGGTCCCTTCCGTGACGTCGCCCGTCGGTGAAACCACCGAGGCCGTGAGCGATACCGGTTGGCCCTTCACCGGCGTCCCTGAGATCGTCAGGGTCGTTGTGGTTGTGGCTTGAAGGACGATCAGCGGACCAGCGACCCCTGTGAAATCGTAGTTCGGGGACTTCATGGCGCTGACGTCCACCACGATCCCGTATGGGCTGCCGGAAACGGGGCTGCCGGCCGTCGCCGCCGTCGAAAGCGCCGGCGCCCCCTGGATACCGGCCGTGCCGAGGGCGTCTCCGTTGACGAAACCGGCGATCTTGTAAGTCAAGGCCGGCACGGCCCCGCCGAAGAGCTTGGCCTGCGGGTCGGCCGTGACGGTCAGGCGCGCCTTGTTGACCGCGAGCTCGCCGTCGACCACGTCGACGAAGTCGTAGTTCGTCGCGCTCAGGGTGCCGGCCGCGATCGTGATCGGGTAACGACCCGCCGCGCTCGACGCGTTCGCCGTCGTGCCCAGCGACGGTGATCCCTTGACGACTTGCGGCCCGTCGTCGAGGACGAAACCGCTCAACGTATAGGTCAGCGCGGGGACGGCATCGCCATAGACCTTCGCGAGCGAGTCGGCCGTGAGGACCAGATGGGCCTTGGTCACGGTGAGGACACCGCCTTCGAAGTCGGCGAAGTCGTAGTTCGCCGCAGTCAAGTTGCCGGGCCCGATGTTGATCGCGTAGGCGCCGGCGGGACTGGCGAGGGTGGCCTGAGGATTGAGCGTGGCGGCCCCGCTGACCACGCCCGGAGTATCGCCGTTGACGAAACCGCTGATCATGTAGCTCAGGCTGGGCACGGCCTCGCCGTACGACTTGCTCACCGAGTCGGCCGTGACCGTCAAGTGGGCCTTGTTCACGGTCAACGTGTTGCCGTGGAGGACCGGGAAATCGTAGTTGGAAGCGCTCAGAGTGCCGACCGCGACTTGAATCGGGTAATTGCCGATCGGGCCGGTCGAGGATGCCGTCGTGCTCAGCGCGGGCGCGCCGCTGATGACGCTCGAAGTCTCGTTGTTGACGAAGCCGGTCACGGCGTAGGTCAGCGCGGGGACGGCGTCGCCGTAGAGCATCGTCGCCGGGTTGGCGGTGACTGTCAGGTGGGCCTTGTTCACTGTCAAGTTGGCGCCGATGAACCCGCTGAAGTCGTAGTTGGCCGCGCTGAGCGTGCCCTGGGCTATGTTGATCGGATAGGTCCCCACCGGGCTCGGCGCGTCGACCTGCGTGGTCAGGTCGGCCGTGCCGGCAACCACGCTCGGTCCGTCGCCGTTGACGAAGCCGCTCAAGGTGTAAGTCAACGCGGGGAGCGCGGCTCCGTAGAGTTTCGCGGCCGAATTCGCGTTCACGGTCAAGTGCGCCGGGACCACGGTCAGCGTGTTGCCGACCAGGTTGACGAAGTCGTAGTTGATCGCCCGGAGGGTCCCCACCCCGAGCGCGATCGCGTAGGCGCCCACGGGACTGGTCGCGCCCGCCGGCGTCGTCTCGGTGGGCGAACCGCTCACGGCCCCGGGCGTGTCGCCGTTTACAAGGCCGCCCAACGTGAATGTAAGGTGCGGGACCGCGGCACCGTAGGTCTTAGAGACCGGATCGGCCGTGACGGTCAGGTGGGCCTTGCTCACGGTCAACGTGTTGTTGATCAGCGTCCCGAAGTCGTAATTCGTCGCGCTAAGTGTGCCCACACCAATCGTGATCGGGAACGAGCCGATAGAGGAGGCGGGGTTGGCCGTGGTGGTCAGGCTCGGTGTTCCGGCGAGGACCGAAGCGGTCTCGCCGTTGACGAAGCCGGTCGGGGTGTACGTGAGAAGGGGCACGGGGTCCCCGTAGAGCTTGCTCTTCGGGTCGGCCGAGATCGTCAGATGCAACTTGTTGATGGTCAACGTGGCGTTGACGAGGACCGGAAAATCATAGTTCGTCGCGGCCAGGGTCCCGACACCGACCGTGATCGGATAGGCGCCGACCGGCGAGGTCGGGCCGCCCGAGGACGCGAGGACCGGCGCGCCGCTCACCGCGGCGACGGTGTCCCCGTTGACGAAGCCGGTGACACTCGCGGAGAAAGGCGCCGGCGTCGCGCCGTAGGTGATGGTTTGCGAGGCGGCGGTCACGGTCAGGTGGGCCTTGGCGACCGTTTGGGCGAGTTGCCGGCTGCTCGCCGCATAGTTCGAGTCGCCCGAGAAGACGGCCACGACGGACCGTGTACCCGCCGCGAGGATGACCGGAATGCTGGTCGCGACGCTGCCAACGACGAGCGCCGGGGCGCCGAGACTGGCGCCGTCAACCTGAAATTGCACCGTGCCGGAAAGAGTCGGCCCACCCATGACCGCCGGTGTGATCGTGGCCGTGAGCGTGACCGATTGCCCGTAAACCGGCGAGGGCGTGCTGGGCGCGACCGCGACCGTGGTGAGTGTCAGCGCCGTGACCGTGAGGGTGCCGTTGACG
>CALLYK010000273.1 GCA_937858365.1 uncultured Isosphaeraceae bacterium
TCACCGTCGCGTCGTTGGTCAGCATCGGGATGGCGGCCATCACCAGCCCGACGAGCATCGCCCAGAAGGCCAGCTCCGGATGCACCTCGAAGACCCGCGCTTTCAGCGTCGGCGACAGGATCGCATCGAGCTTGCCGTTGACATAGACAAATGCCCGTTCGCCTTCCGGCACGGTCACCTGCTTGCGCAAAATCTTGTTTTTCACTTCAGTCATCTTCATTCTCCTTTGGTGTGTCAGGCGTCATCGCATGAAGCACGGTTCCTTCATTGGTTTGGTTAGGGGTTGTGGTTTCAGGGTAAGCTGCGAGGAAGCCCTCCGGACGTTGCTTTCAGGCAGCACGCGGCAGGCGAGGTTCACGCCCATCAGCGCGACCGCCTGCGCGATCCGGGATGATGGGTCTAGGGTGATGACGCGCGCGTTCTTGATGAATATGTCGGCGAACTCGATCGTCCCCTTGACGAGTTCACTCAAGGCACCCACCAACTCGTTTTCGTTGGAGATCGTCGTGTCGTTCCACGTCGCGACCATGTCCAGACTGGGGACGATGAGAAGGCCCCGTTTGCCGCCATGACCCAGGGCCGCGAAGGCGTCGTTGGGCACGCCCGGCCAGTGTCGCTTGCCGCCGCGATCAACTCCATTCGTCCACCAGGCGAAGCTGTAACTGCCAAAGTGGTCGGTCTGATTGCTCTTGCCCCCGATCGAGCGTTGACCGGGCAGCATGGGCGCACCTTGGCCGCTCGTTCGCGACAAGGCGCCTGGAAGGGGATGACTTGTCGCCATCCTCACCGATTCCGAGGCGAGGAGAACGCGATCGCCCCACCGACCCGCTCGCAGATAGAGAAGGCCGAAACGGGCGAAATCGCGGGGCGAAATCGCCAAACGGCCGGGGTTGCGGTCAGGTCCAAATGCCAGGAATGTCGGCGAGTCCTCACAGCCGAGCGGGTCGCACAATTCGGCGCGGAGCACGTCGCTGTCGATCCGGTCCCAGGTGGTCCCCCGGACGCGCAAGAACAGGGAATCCACAAAAAGGGCCATATTATAGTCGCTGTAGTCAAACGCCTCGCCGGGGCGTTCAACCACCCCATAGCAAGAGGTTTGATTGATCAGGTCTCGCCAGCGAATCGCCGCGTCTTTCTTGCTGAGCTTCTCCAATTCAGGCACGGCCGCGGCGACCCTGTCCTCCAAGCGCAGGCGTCCCGACTCGATCGCTTGAAGGAGGAAATGGCCATAGACGGGCTTCGCGGCCGAGGCGACATCGCGACGTTTCGTAATGTCACCCCAGGTGAAGGCCATCGCGCCACGTCGGACCACGCAACCCTGACCGCCGATCCGCTCCGTGAGTTTTCGCAACCGAGCCTCATCGAGACCCGCGTTCGTAGGCGAAGTGACCGGCCAAGGTTGGGCTCGCGAAGGACCGGCCAGCGCTATCAGAAAGAGCACGGCCAAGGCAATCGAAGGGGCAACGATTCGCATGAAGGACCTCCACCTGAGGACATGACCCGGAAGAGGAGCGTCCTCTTCCTCCGTGGATTCAGGCGTCCTCACTCCGGCGTCGTGACGGATGACCACAGGATCAATCCGAATGAGACCCCGCCAGGATCGCGCGATAGGCCTCGCGGGCCTTGTCGTAGGCCGCCTTGGCCGCCTCTCGCTCGCTCTCTCGCGTGTTCTTGACCTTCTGCGTCCAGCATTGGTCCACGCTCTTAAGGCACCACTCCGCCGACTTCTTCGAGGCCCTCACGGGTTTGCCGTCCACCACCACCCAGATCGGGTTGGTGTGTGACGACGGGTAGATCCGCAGGGCGACCCAGCTCGACCGCTCGATCGCCACGTCGAAGGAAACGTCGCGCACAATGCCGTCGGCCTCAATCTCCTCGCGTGCCACCGCCTTGCCGTTTACGACCACTTCCAGGGGGACCTTACGCGTGTCGCCGATCCGCGTGCGTTCGAGGTCCCAATACGGCTTCTGCTCAATCGGCCGCTCGCGAATGAGCCGGCCCTCGGGCGAGACCTCGGGAGAAAGCAACGCGGCGACCTTCGCCCGTACCGTCACCTTGCCGGGGGCGTCGAGGCGCCTTTCGCCCCCCTTCTCGCCCAGGGCCACGTCGTCCACCCGGAAATCGACAAGGTGGCTCTTGCCGTCGCTCACATAGCAGCGTCCTTGCTTGATTCCCTCGGTCCAGGCGTCAAAATCGGGCTTCGGCGTGTCGAGCTTCACGTAGGAACGGCCCAGGCCCACGCGCTCGCCATAAATGCAAGGGAAATCAGTCTCACCACTGATTTTACAACGATATCCACAATTGAGAGTATGATACCAAATGTTCATTTCCCAAGGAGCAGGCGTGTCCACGGCCGAGATGAAATCGACCGCGTCGTGAACGACGTCCACGATGTACTCGTTCGCGCCAATGCCGTCGAACGGTGGGACTTCATCGTTCGGTAGGTCGCGACTCCGAGTTTGCAGGCCCCAGCCCGAGTGCGAGAAGCCAACCACGCCCCCCTGCGACTTGCCCCATTGCAACACGGGCAGGTCCCAACTGGGCCACTCTTCGATGCGCGCCGTGCCTGGATAGTCGTCCTCCTTGAGACGGAGCAAGCAGAGGTGTCCCGTGTGCGACGAGGGGAAACCCGAGACTTCCACGTCGTAGCGCATCAAGTAGTTGGGCGTGGACAAGTGGTGCAGCTTGCCGTCGAAGAACTGCTTCTGGAAGTACCAGCAAGGGCCCCAACTGAGCACGCAGCCGACCTTGAGGTCTTCGCCCAAGATGTGCCGCATCATGTCCTCAGGCCGGACCCCTTCGGATGGACTTTCATAGTGCGCACAGCCGGCCGCGTGAACATGGTGGTCGCCCGAGAACCAGCCGAACTTGGTCAGGTCGATCCATCGCTCCAGTTGAAACGTCTCGCGATGCGTGGCGCCAGGCGGCACGGTGATCGTCCGTTTGGCGACGCGGTACTCGGGTCCTCGCGTGGACTCGACCGTGTACTTGCCCGGGGGAAGCAGCACCGACTCGCCGCTGTGGCGATAGATCTGGGGATGAAAGAAGAAGTCAGGCGCGAGACGACGACCGGGCGACGGATAAACGCGCCCCTGTCCATCGCGGACCAGAAGCGAACCCGTCGTCGCGCTGCCGTCCACTTCGCGGATGTCGAGGGTCACGTCCACGGCCGGACGCGCGGTGAAAAGGACGTCCACATCGGAGCGGAAACCAAGGTCCTGCGTCCCCTGCCCCACGTTGAACGTGATCTTCCCTTCGCGCTTGCCGGAGTCGCGGCTCAGCAGTTGAATGATGCGATACTCCAGGCCCAGGCCCGAAAGGCGCGGCACGAGCGGTCGATCGTTGTACATGGCCAGGCTCAGCCAGCGATCGCGCACGCCGGCCGCATTGACGCTCGGCACGGGCGTCGGGCTGCTGGTGGACTGCCGATAAACGGGGGCCGCGTTCGGACTCTCTGCCTTGAGGTCGGCGGTCACGCCCGCCTGATTGGCGACCTTGATCAGGAACCCGCGCCAGCCTTGTTGGTCCAAAAACGGGGCCCCCCCTCCCTGCACCGCCTTGACCCGACTCTCGGCGTTGATCTCAATGCCGATCAAACATAGGGGGTCTAAGACATCCTGAATCTCGCGGACGGTTTGGGAGCCGTTCTCACGCTCGAAGGCCGATTCCAGACGCTTGCGAGCGTCTTCAGATAACGGTTGACCAATCATGTCTAAGGCGTCGACCAGCCGGCGGACCTGGGCGACAAGCGGTTGAGCATCGACGTCGGCCACCTGGGGCCAAGCTTGGGCGAACCCGGACGAGGTCGCGGTCGTCGCCAGGAGGAAGGTGAAAGCCGCGATGCGAAGCGATGCGAGGCGCATGGTCGGTCCCCCTGGAAGGTCGGACGTGGCCCGGACACGGAGGGCCCATGGCGTGAGGCTAGCCAGCCGCCGAGCCGGTTGCAAGCACCGACAAGCAAACGCCGAAACAGGCCCGGATGCGGCAGCGACGGTCGGGACTCACCGCGTCGAATACGGAGCGCCATCGCCAACGCTTCCGGCCCTGTCGGACTAATGGGGTCCGGAGGGGGAGACCCTACCGAGGCCGGGGACGTGCCGTGTCGATGATGACCACCCGCGACCGAGCCAGCACTTTCCCGGTCGAGAAGTCGCTGACCTCCAGACCAAACCGCTCCTCCCCCTCGGTGATGTTATCATCGAGGAGGGTGACGAAGAACTCGGCGCTCGTCCGGTTGGGCGAAATCGTCAACGTGCGACGGACCGCGACGTAGTCTCGCCCTTCCGTGGCGAGGCCCCGACCGGCCGGCCTCGCAAGTTGGACCGTGCGCACGCGGTAAGTGACGGGCGTGGGACTGGGGCGTTCCAGGACCACGGTGATCCGCGCCCGCCCGCCGTTTTCTCGCACCCGAAACTCGTCCTTCAGAAAACGGGGCTTCGGCGCCTCATTGTCATGGATGACGAGGGTGGCCGCGCGCGGGTCGCCAAGCGTCGCGCCGCCGGTCGCATCGCTCAATGAGAGCCCGACGGTCTCGTCCCCTTCAAGCAGCTTGTCGTCGACGATCGGGACCAGGACAGTCTTCGAGGCGATCTCGCCGTCCGCGAACGTTACAAGCGACACGGTTGACCTGTAATCGGCGCCCGGGGTAGCGGAACCGACCGCTGTCGTCACCTTTGCCGAGACGACACCGCGTCCGCCCCCTTCGCGGGTCACGACCACCGCCGCCCGAGGTTGACCTTCCGCCACCTCGAAGCGGTCCGTCTGGAATCGGAGCGTGCCAGGGCGATCGTTGTCGCGAATCTTCAGTATGGCAAAACGGGGGTCGCCGATGGCCGCCTCTTCCAGGGGGTCCTCCAGCACAAGTTGCGCAGTTTCGTCTCCTTCGGGGAGGGAGTCGTCCGTGATCGGGACCATCAACTCCTTGGGCCCCGAGTCCCCGGCGCCGAACGACACGACCGCGAAGGCGGCGGTGTAGTCATCAGGGGCCCGGGCCGTGATGTCTGAGGTCTTGAAGCGAACACTCATGGTCCCCGCGGTGCCACCCGATCTGGTGACCGTGATCCGCGCCGCTCCCTGGCCTTCAACGACCTCGTAACGATCACTCGAGAACTGGACGGTGCCGCGCGGGGGCGGCAGGACCCGCCCTTGGATGTTGACGTCGTACCCCGTGGCCCCTCCGTGGTCCTCTCGGAAAATCTGGATGAAGTGGGTCCCGCCGCCCACGACGCCCAGGTCTTTGTTGGAGTATTCACCCGAGACGGCCTCGCCTTCCTCGATGGCCCCGAACCTGAAGGACCCGTCCACCCAGACGATGATGCCGTTGTCCACGGCGAAGGTTCCAGTAAGCTGGACCTGCGAGCCAGGGTCGACCGTGATCACGTAGACGACGGCCGTGTCCGTCGTGCCGGCCCATGTTGACGGGATCGTCATAGGCCCCTTCCAATGGCCGTTGCTCGGCGGGACCTGGGCCGTCAGCCAGTTGCCCAGGACGCCGGCAGCGGCCGAAATGTCGGGCGGCTTCGTCATGTTTGGATTATTCGTCGGACCATCCAAGACATTCCCCAGGTCGGCATTGTAATACCCGGGGGTGTCGTTGAGGATCGGCAGTCCCGTCGTCAAGAGCGCTCGACGTTCAAGTGGTTCGAACTGGAGTAGCCTTCGCGCGCTGACTCGTGGAGACCAACGAGTGAGACGGCGAGGAGATGCCTGGGCGGGCTTCATCTGTGGCCTCGTGTTCGAGTTCGTGTGGTCAAGATCGATTGTCGGCTCGTTCGTGTGGGTAAGAAATGGCCCTTTGGCCCCGCGAAGATTTGTCCACGGGCAGGACAGTCATGACCGATCGCCAGGAGATGTGGATTTCGCGGCCCGAGTCGACCGAAGGATGGTGCTGACTGAGGGTATCCCGTCGAAAGCCATCAGGAAAGAACCTACCAGTCTTCTCCGAACCATGCGAATCGCATCATGGTTCGGACTCATCTTCGCGACTTCGCCGCACGACGATTGACAAGGGACCTTCTCCCCCGAGGCCGGACCGATCCACCGGGCCATGGGTGGGGCATCGACGACCACCGCCACGGACTTCGGCGCGAGCTTTTGGGCCCGACCAACCTCAGCGGCCGGGAGCGATACCATGCGCTTCTCGGTTCGCAACTTATCTTCCCCAGCATCCACCTTAAGGGTTTCCAACCCTCGGGTCGACCCATGACGTTCTCCCCACGATGGACCGTTTCGCCACATCGCGGAGTGGCCGGGGACCTGGCCGCCGGCGGTTCGTGGCGGACCTCTCCCGACTCGCCCCTGATCCACGGCCTTGGCTACTTTGGACTGGTCGGAGGAGGCGTCAACTTCGCCGGCAGCACGACGACGCCCCTGCCGGGGCCCCGGCGACCACCGAACAACTTCGGCGTTGGTCCCGTCGCCGCGAACCTCATCGTTCCTTCAGGTCAAGCCGATGCTCTCCATGCAATCGACCGATCGGCTCGCGGTCGCATTCGCGCCGGCGGTCGTCACGGGACAAGCCACGTTCACGCCGGCATCCTTCGCCCCCGGGCCGCCCGACCAATTGGCCATCCCCAGGTTCCCTGCGGCCACCCAACCACCGGCCGTTCCGTATCGGTCCGCGCGACTTCGCGCGTCGCGCCGAATGTGACGCCCCAAGGCATACCGGATTTTCCTGCCTCGCGGGTAATCGTCGCGCATAATGTTGGCCCGACTCTATGGCAATTCGGTCTTCACTGCAAATCGTGGTAGTCGAACGTGTGGGGCCCGAAACAAGTCCGCTTCCGGATGCCCGAACCACGCCATTCCCGATCGCGGCGAAAATCCGCACCGGCGGTCAGGAAGACCACCCGCCACTTGCGACGGTCGTAGGGAATCGGCGGGCGATTTGGCTTCGTCCGCGAGGAAAAGGCCCAAATTACGGCCCAAACCGAACTCTCTTTGGGTGACCATTGCCGATCATCCGGGATGAAGGGACTCACCAGAGCATGGCGGGAGACGCCGCGAGGTTCTCCCACCTCCTACAATAGTCGTGGCGAATCGGCGGGCGAATTGGCTTCGTCCGCGAAGAAAAGGCCCAAATTACGGCCCAAACCGAACTCGTCTTATCAGGGTCGCGAGGGTTGCGCTTGGGTGTCCGTGTTTGGGTACGATACCGATTGACGATCGTCCACACGGGTTTCGATCACGTCGTCATCCACGCATTTCCGGATGCGGTCCCAGTCGAAGATGTGGTGGAAGAGGGGCCAGAGTCGAACCAGGAGTCGCGAGCGCGAGAGGTCATTGAGAATGACCCCCAGCGCCATGCCCACCACGATCATGGGGGCCGCCCCCAGGTCCAGATACCGGGAGAGGACGAGCACCAAAACGAGCCAGCCCACAAGGTACAAATGGCGCCGCCAGGCCCCGAAGAGGTAAAACCGATGACCCGGCGCCGCGGATTGGAACTTCAGGTACTGAGTCAGAAGGGCCCTCTCTTGACGTGTCAACCGGCGCGGTCCAACCCTGGTCGTTGAGGCACCAGGGGCCTGATAGGGGTTTGTCCCGTTGCTCATCGCCGAGGGGCCGCCCAGGTCCTCGCGCCGGAGTCACTTTGCCGCCAAGGGCATGCCGAAGTCTCCAAGCATGTTTCTCCAGAAACTATGGACATGATTCGCATTGTTCTGAGTGTTATTGAATTCGATGAGGAAGGTGGGGCCCTGGATGCGATAGGCGTGACCTTGTGACCGGTCGAGCGCTCCGAACCAGGCGAACTTCACGTTCTCGACCCCGGCCTTCTTGATGTCTTCGATCCAAGCACCGGCGACCTCGGGCGGCATGTCTTCGCAATAAGACTCCACGAGCGACTTCAAGAGCCCTCGCTGGTCTTCGCGGAGGTCGGCGAAGGAGATGCCCACGGCCGGGTCGCGCGGGGGTTCCGGCGTGTTGGCCGATCGGACGTCGGAAGGGGCCCTTTCCTCAACAACGGCCGCCTTTTTCTGGCCGTCGTCAAGGGCCTGGACGAGCTTCAAGGCACGGTCTTCGCGCTCGGCCAGGGTGCGCAGACCGGCCCTTGGCCCCTGCTTGACCTCGGCCGGATTGGAGCCGAAGAAGGCGGGCGTGGCCCCGACGATCTTGCCGTCCCGCATCGTCAGGTTGAGGGAGAGGTGGTGGCCCTCCACACGCCAGCCCCATTGCCCCTTATTCGACGGCGTGCCAAAGATCGAGAGGAAGTAGAGCTCGGGGTCACGCACCGGGCCACTGCCCTTTTCGAGGTCCTTCAGTATCTGTTCCAAGCTCATGATGGTGGTCGCCTTGAGGGCCCCTTCAGCCCCCACGCCGGTCTCGATCAGGCCGAAGGCCAGGGCCCTTTGTTCGGGGGTCATCTCCTTGAACGAGACCCCTTTGCGCGGCCTGGGGATGAAGTGCCAGTTGAGGCGTTCCTTGTCGTCGAACGCGAAGAGGGCGGCGGTCTTCTGGTCGTCGGTGAGGCTGGCGACCCAACGCTCCGCGGCGCGGGCCATCAGGCCCCCCGCGCGGTCTTGTCGGGCGCTCGCCAAAACGGCCAGGCCGATCACCGCCAAACTCGCCAGTGCCAAACTCGGCTTGATGCCGCGCATCGGTCGTGCTCCCTCGTCGCCCCAAGAGACCCAACGCGGAGCGGAAGGCCCCGCGCGACGCCCCTATCATAAGTTGCGCCGACTCCCACCCCAAGGCCCCCGCGGCGTATAATCGCGGCCAAGCGAGTACGCCCAACGAAACGAGGAATGCGAGGAGACCGCGCATGAGCGACGTCCAAGGCAAGCGAGTGGCCGTGCTGGTCGAGAAGTTCTACGAGGACCTGGAACTCTGGTATCCGGTCTTACGCCTGCGCGAAGCGGGTTGCCAAGTGCGGATCGTCGGGCCCAAGGCGGGCGAGACATACGCATCCAAACATGGCTATCCATGCAAATCGGAAGTGGCCGCGGAGGACGTTCGTGCCGCCGACTTCGATGGAATCATCATACCTGGTGGCTATTCGCCCGATCATATGAGGAGATGCAAGGCGATGGTGGCGTTGGTGACGGAAGCGGGCCGGCAAGGCAAGGTGCTCGCGTCGATCTGTCACGGCCCCTGGATGCTCTGCTCGGCGAAGTGTCTGAAGGGGCGGCGAGTGACCGGGTTCTTCGCGATCCGCGACGACGTCGAGAACGCGGGGGGAGTGTGGGAAGACGCGGCCTGCGTGCGCGACGGCAACCTCGTCACGAGTCGCACGCCCGATGACCTTCCGGCCTTCATGGTGGGCATCTTCGAGGCGCTGGCCGAAGGGCCGAAGCGTTGATCCCATGAACGTTCCCACATCGAATCGTATAAAGGTCGTGGTGGCCGACATCACGACCTTGCATGTGGATGCGATTGTCAACGCGGCCAATACGACGTTGCTCGGAGGCGGTGGAGTGGACGGGGCGATCCACCGAGCGGCTGGCCCAGGACTTCTCGCCGAGTGCCGAGCGTTGAACGGTTGCCCGACGGGTGAGGCCCGCATGACCAAGGGGCATCGACTGTCTGCCCGCCACGTGATCCACACGGTCGGACCGATCTACAAGGACGGCGGACACGGCGAGCCCGAGGGCCTCGCATCATGCTACCGCGAGTCATTGAGGCTCGCGGCCGAGAACCACCTTGAAACGATCGCTTTCCCGGCGATTTCAACGGGTGTTTATGGTTATCCCAAAGCGGACGCGGCACGCATCGCCGTGGCGACGGTCCAAGCGTGGCTGAAGCAATCGGACACTCCAAGGGAGGTCATCTTCTGCTGCTTCTCGGAAGATGACGCGCGATCCTATCGAAATTTGGAGGTGTGACGGACGCACATAAGTTGGGTCGTCCGCCCCACCTCGGTCGCTACGCACCCGTGCTCAGTCCGGATTGGTCCGCCGAGGGAGCGCAAAGGAAAAGGCCCCCTGACAATCGCTGTCAGAGGGCCTTCACAATCGGGCCGAGAGGATTTGAACCTCCGACCTCCTGAACCCCATTCAGGCGCGCTAGCCAAGCTGCGCTACGGCCCGATCCTTGCACTTTCGTCCAAGTCAGATCATTCTAGGGCTTTCGCCGGTCCTGTCAACCGCACCATGCACCCGGGGGCCCTCTTGAATTTCGCCGACCGTCTCGTCCAGGCCGTCCGCCGGGCCCGAAACCCTGTGCTCGTGGGCCTTGACCCTACTCCAAGCCAGTTCCCCAGGTCCCTTCGGGATTGCTTCCCCTCCAACCTTTCTGGTCAGGCCGAGGCGACCCTCGCCTTCGGCACCGGCATCATCGACGCGGTTTGCGACCTGGTCCCCGCCATCAAGTTCCAAGCCGCCTACTATGAGGCCCTTGGTCCTCAGGGAATGCGCGTGCTTCACGAGTCCACACGATACGCCGGAGAACGCGGACTGCTCGTCATCCTCGACGGCAAGCGGAACGATATCGGACCCACCGCCGAAGCCTATTCCCGGGCCTATCTGGGCGACGCTTCGCAGGCTCCCGCCTGGCCCGTCGACGCCCTCACCGTCAATCCCTATCTGGGCCTTGATGGGATCGCTCCCTTCCTCGACTC
>CALLYK010000274.1 GCA_937858365.1 uncultured Isosphaeraceae bacterium
CCCGACGCGGCGGCCTCGGCCGGCCGCGAACTTGGGAGCGCCTCTCCGCTCAATGAAGCGATGACCTGGGCGGTCAGACCCGAGAGGTCGGTCGTGGGTTCGGCCCCGGAGCGGAGCTGACGATTGAATTCACGCAGACCGTCGAGGCAGCGGAAGCTCAGGTCGAGCGTCGCTCGGTCGAGCTCGCGCTTGCCGCCGCGCAGTTGGTCGAAGTAGGTCTCCAGGTGGTGGGTGAGGTCCTTGACCTGCTCGAACCCCATCACGGTTGACGAACCCTTGATCGTGTGGATCAAGCGGAAGGCATCGCGCAGGACGGCCGCGTCCGCCGGGTCGTTTTCCAGTTTCAAGAGCGCGTCGTTGAGCGCGACGATTTGCTCGTCGGTCTCGTCCAGGTAGTAGGGGAGCAATCCGGCGAGGTCGAAACCCGACATGGAGGGTCTCCGAAACGGCCTGGTCGCGTCGCGTTCCGTCAGGTCACGCGGCGGGGCGCCGGTAGAGCCAGTGCTTGATCTTTTCCAGGGGACCGAGCATCGAGTAGACCCCTTCCGTGGGGCCGACGACGAGGTAACCGCCCTTGGCCAGCGACTCGATCAGGTGGTTCACCACCGTTTGCTTGGACCGGGCATCGAAGTAAATGAGTACGTTCTTGATGAAAACACAATCGAATGGGCCATCTTTCATGGGTGCGAGCAGGTTGTGGAGCTTCCAGGTGGCCATGGACCGGATTTCGGGCTTGAGCGTCCAGCGTTGCGCCGCCGGGTCGTGGTCGAAGTACCTTTGGCGCTCTTCGACCTTGACGAGCCTGACCGCGCGATCGTCGTAAGACCCGGCGCGGGCGGTCGCGAGGACCGCGTTGCTGATGTCGGTGCCGAGGAGGGTGATTTGCCAGCCGGGGAATTGCGGCCGCATGGGGGCCAGTCGCAAGGCGAGCGAATACAGTTCCTCTCCCGTGCTCGCGGCGGCCGACCAGACGCGCAAGGTCTTGGGTCGACGCCGGAGGCGGGCGGCTTGCTCCATCTCCGGAAGGAAGGACTGTCCGAACCAGTCGAAATGATGGACGTCGCGGTAGAAATAAGTCTCGTTCGTGGTGATCTCGTCGAGGAAGTGGGGCATCTCGGCCGCGCCCGCGGGCGAGGTCAGGAAGGCGTAATACTCGGAGAAGCCGTTCAGGTTCGTCGCCCGGAGGCGGCGGCGCAAGCGGTTCGACACCATGACTCGCTTGGTCGGCGGGACCTTGATCCCCGAGACCTTGTAAATCAGGTGGCAGAACCGCTCAAACTCCTCCGCCGTCAATTCGACAAGGTTCATCCCATCCCCCTGAAAAGGCTGGACGCCTCCGGACGTCTCGTGTCAGACCTTGAACCCGGAGATGACCGCCTTCAGCGAGGCCGCCTGAGCGCCGAGTTCCTCCGCGCTGGCCGAGAGTTCCTCCGAGCTCGATGCGTTCGTCTCGGTGATGCTCGACACGTCTTGAATGGCCTTGCTCACTTCATTGGCCGCGTCGGATTGTTCCTGAGTGGCCCGCGCGATCTTGGCGATGCTCGCGGCCGTCTCGTTCACCCCCTGGACGATCCCGGCGAGGGACTCCCCCGCCCTTTCGGAAAGGGCGGCGCCGTCGGCCACCCGGCGGGTTGATTCCTTGATCAAGGCGGTGATTTCCTTGGCCGCGTTGCGCGAACGTTCGGCCAGCTTGCGGACCTCGTCGGCCACGACGGCGAAACCAAGGCCGTGCTCGCCGGCCCTGGCCGCTTCGATCGCCGCGTTCAAGGCGAGCAAGTTCGTCTGACTGGCGATTTCGCTGATGACCTGGATGATGTCGCTGACCTGCTCGCTCGACTTCTTGATGAGGACCATCGCTTCGATCGCCTGATCGACCGACTCGCCGCCCCCTTTGGCGAGGACCGACGTCCGTTCCGCCAACTCGCGCGCCGAACTCGCGTTGTGATTGATCTCCAGGATCGCCTTGCTCAGGCTCTCGACCGAGGCCGACATTTCCTCGACGGTCGCCGCTTGGTTCTGGGACGACTCGCTCAGGTACGTCGCGCTCTCGGCCACCACGCGCGAGCCCTCGGCGAACTGGCTGGCCGATTCCACCACCTGGCCGATGATCTGCTTCAGGTCGCCGATCATGTCTTCCAGCGCGGTGGCCAGCTTGCCGATGTCGTCGTCGCTCTTCACGTCCACCTGCACGGTCAGGTCGCCGGAGGCCGCCTGCTGTGTGACCTTCATCAAGCTCGCGACCTTTTTCTCCAGCTCCGCCTTGGCTTGCTCCATGCGTTGGCGTTGCGAGGCGCGGTCGAGGGCCGCCGAGACCAGATGAGCGACCCCGCGGATCGTCTGAAGGCGGCCCTCGTTGAGATGGAGTTTCTTGTCGGTCATGAAGTCCAACGTGCCGATGACCCGGCCGTCCAGGATGACCGGGATGGCGAGCGCCGAGACCACGCCTCGCTTCTTGGCGATCGGTGCCCGACAGCAATCGGTCAGTTCGGCAAGGTCCTCGACGAAGAAGAGGTCGCGCATGCGCCAGGACCGGCCGTTCAAACCTTCGCCTTCGCGGAAGCGGGCTTCGCGCGTCACGCGGCGGAACTCGTCGTCCACGGCCCCGGACTCGGCGACGAACCGAAGGGCGTTGGCGTCCGGGTCGACGCGCCAGTAGGACCCGTAGGCCCAGCCGAACTCGCGGCGCACGGTGTCGAGCGCCGCGGTGGCGATCGCCTCGATCGTGTGTCCCTCGCCCAGGGCCAACAAGACCTGGTTCGTGGCCCGTGTGTTCTCCACCATCTCGACCTCGCGCGTCTCGGCCGCCACGCGCTCGGTCACGATCTCCCACGTGAGCATTGGGCCGATGTAGCGGCCGTCGCGATCGAGCAAGGCGGAGACGAGAAGGTCGATCGATTCCGGCCCAACCTGGATGCGGGCCTTGTGGGGCAGGTTGCGCGGGTCGGCGAGGATGCGGCGCTGGCGCTCGGGTGCCTTGTGAAAGATGTCGATCGATTGGCCGATCATGTGATCGACTTTGCAGGGCAAGTACGACTCCAGACGGCGCATGGTCGTCACCGACGCTGGGTTCATGTACAAGATCCGCAGGTCGGTGTCCGTGCACATCACATTAAAGGGGGCGTTCTCGATCATCCTGGTGATGCGAATCAGGTCGTCGCGCTGGGCGAGTTGGGCCGTCTTGTCACTGATCACGCCCGCCAATGCCCGCAGTACGTCCAATCGGGTCTCGGTGATGTTGACCGCCTCGGCCGCGAAGAAGTCCATCGTGCCGACCACGTGCCCTTGATTCAGGATCGGCAAGGCGACCCCGCTGCGCACGCCCGAGCGCTGGGCGACCGGGGCCCGGCAGCAATCGGCGAGTTCGGAGAGGTCGGGCACGAAAACGAGGTCGCGTTGGCGCCAAGACCGGCCGTTCAGCCCCTCCCCCTCACGAAACCGCGACGTGCGCGTGAGACGCTGGAACTCGCCACCCACCGACCCGGACTCAATCGAGTAGGCCAGTTCCTTGGCGACCGGGTCCACGGTCCAGTAGGACCCGTAGGCCCAGCCGAACGCTTGGCGAATGGTGTCGAGGGTGCCGCGAATCACGCCGTCCACCGAGTCGGCGCGAACGATCGCGTTGACGGTGTCGATCATGGCGCGCGTGTCGTTCGCGGACGTGTCGGTCGGTGTCGGCTCGACCGCGGGCGTCCCTCGCTCGACTTTGGGGGAACGATCCGAACCATCCTCGATGTCCCAGGCCCTCCTTGGTCGCGGCTTCTTGGGGAACTTCATCAGGGGTGCCTTTCTTTCCGTTCCAGCGGGGCGAGCGAGCGAGCGAGGGGCGTCCGGACACTTCAGGACGAGAGGGCGTCCAGGTCGCCGGGGAGTTGGATCTTCTCGATGTCGAGGATGATGAGCAGCCGGTCCTCGATGCGGGCCAGGCCGGCGATGTGACGGCTGGCGACCGCCGTCACGGCCACGGGGGTCGGCTGGATCTGGTCCGCGGCGATCCGCATGACTTGGGTCACTTCGTCCACGACGTACCCGAGCACCCGCCCGGCGACGTTGACGATCACGGTCCGGGTCTCGTCGTCGAAGTCGCGGGGTGTCAGGCCGAAGAGCCGCCGCAGGTTGATGATCGGGATCACCGACCCGCGCAGGTTGATGAGGCCCTCGATGGAGGCCGGCACCTGGGGGACACGTGTGATTGGCTTCATCACGATGATCTCCTGGATCGTCGTGATCGGGATCGCGTATTCCTCGCGATCGAGCCGGAAGCCCACGAATTGAAGCAAGGCGTTGTCGCGTCGGGACTGGTCGCGCTCGCTGGGTTCGGGAACTCGGGTGCCTTGGTTCATGGTGGCGCCAACACGCGGTCCGGGTGGGGCGAAGGTTCGCCTATCACAGTTGCACGGATAAATCGGGTCGCGCCGTCCCCTGGAAAGAGAGAACGGCACCGCGCGATCTTACCCAGAACGCACAAGGATACCACACGCGTCGCGAGCCGACGCCGCATCGGGGTTGCCGGCGCGGAAGTCCGGGGTCGAGCTAGCCTCCCGCGATGGCCCCGACGATGAGGAAGGGTTCCGTCCCGTCCTGAACCGGCTGAGGGAGGGGTGTGTCGGCCAACTCGTCGGAGAGGTCCAATTCGCACGCGAAGAAGCGGAGAAACGGGCGGCGGACTTGGGTCGTCTGGTCGCGAATCGTCCCGCGAAGCATCGGATACCGCTCCTCCAAGGCGTCGAGGACCGACGCTCGCGTGATCGGGCCTTCGACGTCCAGGAGCACCTCGCCGCCGACCCCCGCCAGGTTGCGCAGATGAAAAGGCATGACGACCCGAATCATGGCAGCGTCTGGACCTCGACCGAGACGACGGCCGGCAGGTCATGGACGATCGCTTGCCAGGTGTCTCCCGAGTCGGGCGAGACGTACACCTGGCCGCCGGTCGTGCCGAAATAGACGCCGCAGGAGTCGAGCCGGTCCACGGCCATCGCCTCGCGGAGCACGTTCACGTAACAGTTGCTCTGGGGCAGGCCGTTGGTCAGGGGCGTCCAGGAGTTGCCGCCGGTCCGGCTTCGGTAAACCCGCAACTGGCCGTCGATCGGGAAATGCTCGGAATCGCTCTTGATCGGCACCACGTAGATCGTCTCGGGCTCGTGGGCGTGGACCTCGATCGGAAAGCCGAAGTCGGTGGGCAGGTCGCCGCTCACCTCGGTCCAGAGGTCCCCCGCGTTGTCGCTGCGCATCACGTCCCAGTGCTTCTGCATGAACAAGACGTCGGGGCGGCTCGGATGCAAGGTCATCCGGTGGACGCAGTGGCCCACCTCCGCGTCGGGGTCTGGGATGTACTGTGAGACCAGGCCCTTGTTGATCGCCTTCCACGAGACACCGCCGTCGTCGGAACGGAAGGCCCCCGCGGCGGAGATGGCAATGTAGATCCGGTTGGGGTTGGTTGGGTCGATCAAGATCGTATGCAGCCCCATGCCGCCCGCCCCGGGCTGCCACTCCGAGCCCGTGCCGTGCTGCCGCAGACCCGCCAGCTCGTGCCAGGTATTGCCGCCGTCGGTCGTGCGGAAGAGGGCCGCGTCCTCCACGCCCGCGTACACGGTGTCGGGGTCGGACAAAGACGGTTCAAGGTGCCAAACACGCTTGAATTCCCAGGGGTGCGGCGTGCCGTCGTACCACTTGTGGGTGCCGGGGACACCCTCGTATTCGAACTTGTTGCCCACCGGCGCCCACGTTTTGCCCCCGTCGTCGGAGCGCTGCAGCAATTGCCCGAACCAACCGCTCGACTGCGAAGCGTAAATCCGGTTCGGGTCCACGGGCGACCCCTTGAGGTGATAGACCTCCCAACCCGCGAAGTGGGGGCCGCTGACCTCCCACTTCGCGCGTCCGGCGTCGGACGAGAGTACGAAGGCCCCTTTCCGCGTGCCTACCAGGACGCGAACGCCACTCATCCGACACCTCTTTCCTGTATCTGATATGACAATCGCTGCGCGAATTGGCCGTTCCGTTGTAAGCGAGCGTGAGGGATGACGCAATGGCGCGTGTGGCTGTTCGCGCTGAGACGAGGATGTTAGTCTGACGGTCTTGGCGGTCTTGCCGTCTTTTCCGCCCTTTTGGTCCATTTCCCGGTCTATCCCGATCACCACGAGACGGGCTGATCGACATCCAGCGTCGAGGCGACCATGCGCACCGAGGGACAGAGCGAAAGCGAGAACGTCGAGGACCGCCGGAGGGGCCCCGCGCCGATCGCCGTGGCGGGCGGCGGGTTGGGCACGATCGTGCTGGTGATTCTCGTGCTCGCCTTGGGGGGCGACCCGACCAAGCTCCTTCAAGACGTGGCGCGGAACGGTCCGGCCGTCAACGCGGGCGAACCCGGTGAAGAGACGCCTGAGGAGGCCGAGGCCGCCCGCTTCGTCAAGATCGTCCTCAAGGACACGGAAGACGTGTGGGACGACGTCTTCGCCAGGGCGGGAAAGACCTACGAAAAGCCGGTGCTGGTGCTCTATTCCAGGTCGACCGACACCGCCTGCGGGTTCGGTCAAGCGGCGATGGGCCCCTTCTATTGCCCTGCTGACCGCAAGGTCTATCTCGACCTGAGTTTCTTCGAGGACCTGAAGCGCCGCTACAAGGCCCCTGGAGACTTCGCCCAGGCCTATGTGGTCGCTCACGAGGTTGGGCATCACGTGCAGAACTTGCTGGGGATCTCGGACAGCGTGCATCGCCGGCAACGCGGCCTCAGCAAGGCGGCGGCGAACGACCTCTCGGTGCGCCTGGAGTTGCAAGCCGACTTTCTGGCGGGGGTGTGGGCCTACCACGCCAACGAGATGCGCTCCATCCTGGAATCAGGCGACGTGGACGAGGCCCTGACCTGCGCCGCGTCGATCGGTGATGATCGCCTCCAGAGGAAAGCGCGTGGCCACGTCGTGCCCGACTCGTTCACGCACGGGACCTCGGAGCAACGTCAACGCTGGTTCAAGAGGGGCCTGAAGACCGGCGACATGAACGCCGGGGACACGTTCAACACCGACGACCTTTGAGTAGGAGAAAAGGGGACATTCTAAATATCGACACTTGTCAGAGCCCAACCATCGGCTGCCGCGGACCCGCTGAGCTTGGTCGTTCGGCAGACAGGGGAGAGTCGCTTGCAACACGCGGAATTCCTCAACGACCCAGACGGACGCCATAATCACTGGCGATTGACGAACTGGTCTTCTGCAGTGCGGATCGCGCTAGGGGGCAAGGCCCTCTTTTTGTACCGAACTGCCTTTGTCGCTCTGCTCTCGCCGGCCGTCCTTCTGGCAGCTTACAGCTTGTACTCGAACAGGCTGGCGTTGCTTCTTTTGGTGATCCTCAGCTCTTGGGGCTTCTGGACAAGCAGCACGAGTCCGACTGCGATCGGAATGATCGCCAGCTTGGTCACGGCAATCGTGTTTTTTCTGCTCGCGGTCATCATGCAAGACAAGCTACTCGCTTTTTCCAGTGTGCTTCCAGGAGTTACTTGGTTTGGATCATGTGCGATCCTCGGGACGACAGCTCAGTATGTCACGGATGCGTTACGATCGTCAGACGCTACCTTTCAAATTCTTGTGCGACGCGGCATCCTCACGAGGACATCGAAGGCCGAACCATCGCATGCACTCGAGCCGGCGGCCGGGACGGATCCAATTGGAGAGTCATCACCGCCAGCCTAGTGATGCCTGCCGTGAAGTGGAGGGACCCTGTTCCATGGACGAGGCGGAGTTCTGGCGACTGATCGGCGAGTCGATCGACAGGGTGGATGGTGATGAGTGGCTCGAAGCCGAGGAACACCTCGTTCGCGAACTCGAGGCCCGGACGCCTGAAGAGATCCTGGCGTTCCAGAGCCACTACATCGACGCACGTAATCGGGCCTACCGCCGGGAACTGCACGGGGTCGCCGACCTGATGCCGTTCGCGTACCGGCTGCCGCTGATCCGCGGCGTGATCGCCCTCGTCGAGTCGATGGCGATCGGCTTCAAGGCCCTCGGCATCTCGGCCAACGCGCAGCTCCCGCCCGACGAGCAGGGCGAGAAGGACGAGATCGGGCGCGGGGCCTGGACCGGCACGATCGTCGTCGCGCTTGCCTTCGCGGTCGGCCTCTTCTTCCTGCTGCCCGCCGGGCTCACGAGCCTGGTGGGGGACCAGCTCCCCAACGGCGTGGTCTTCGTGATCGTCGAGAAGCTGCTGCGGATCGCGATCTTCCTCGGGTACATCGTGCTGCTGTCGCGCCTGAAGGATCTGCGGCGCGTGTTCGAGTACCACGGCGCCGAGCACAAGACGATCGCCTGCTACGAGGCGGGCCAGCCCCTGACGCCCGAGAACGCCGCGCGCTACTCGCGGCTGCACCCCCGGTGCGGCACGAGCTTCCTGCTCATCGTGATGATCGTGGCGATCGTCGTCTTCGCGCCGTTCGGCAAGCTGCCGCTTCCCTGGCTGTTCGCCTCGCGGATCATCGGGATCCCGATCGTCGCCGGCCTCGCGTTCGAGGCCATCAAGTTCCTCGGCAAGCACCGCACGCACCGCTGGGCCCAGATCCTCATGTGGCCCGGCCTGCAGCTCCAGCGCCTCACGACGCGCGAGCCCGACGCCGCCCAGCTCGCCGTGGCGATCGCCGCGATGGATGCCGTCCTTGCGGTCGAGAAGCCCGGCGAAGAGACCGCCGAGGACCTCATCGGCGTCGAAGTCGTGGCCTGACGCACCGCCGGCCGGGCGCGCCCTGACCGCATAGGATGGCCGCCGTGACGGCCTACGACACCGCCGCGTGGAGCGACCTGTTCGTGGCGACCGCGGGGGCTTCGGCGGCGCTGGCGGGCCTCGTATTCGTCTCGGTGTCGATCAACCTCGAACGGATCCTCGAGTTCCCGGGCCTGCCCGAGCGGGCCGCGCAGACGCTGCTGCTCCTGCTCAGCGTGCTCGTGGTCTCGATCATGGGGCTCGTCCCTGGCCAGAGCGCCACGGCCCTGGGCGTCGAGCTGCTCGCGTGGGGCCTGATCCTGCTGGCCGCGACCGCCGCCCTCGGCTCCAAGGTCCAGGCGCCCGAGGGTGCGCCGCGCGGGTGGTCGGTCTCGCGCAACGCCATCGTGGCGCTCGGCACGATCCCGACGGTCGTGGGCGGGATCAGCCTGATCGCGACGAGCGGCGGCGGCCTCTACTGGATCGTCGCTGGCATCGTCGGTGCGCTGGCCGGCGGCCTGGCCAACGCCTGGGTGCTGCTCGTCGAGATCCTGCGCTGAGGCTCAGCGGCCGGGGGCATCCGCCTCGGCGGCGGCCACCGGGGCCTCGGCGGGGCGGGCG
>CALLYK010000275.1 GCA_937858365.1 uncultured Isosphaeraceae bacterium
TGGAAGTGGATCTCGTGCAGCCGCCGATACAAGGCCGACGCCCTGCGCAACTCAGCGTCGGAACCCACGGCCTCGATGTGCCCCTGGTTCATCAGGACGATCCGGTCGGCCGTTTGCAAGGCGCCCAGAGAGTGCGTGATGAGCAAGGTCGTGCGGTCGCGGCTGAATTCGGCGATCGCCTTGCGGATCAGGGCTTCGTCCTGAATGTCCACCGCGCTGGTCGCCTCGTCGAGCAACAAGATCGCCGGGTCCCGCAACATCGCCCGCGCAAGGGCGATCCTCTGCCTTTGGCCGCCCGAGAGGCTGATCCCACCCGTGCCAATCCTCGTGTCGTACCCATCGGGAAAAGCGGTGATGAAACCATGAGCATACGCCCGACGCGCCGCCGCCTCAATCTCCAACAACGAGGCGTGCGGCCGGCCGTAGGCGATGTTCTCGGCGAGCGTGCCGTCGAAGAGCACCGTCTCTTGGGCGACCAGGCTGATTTGCGACCGCAACGAACGGATTGACAGGTCCCGGAGGTCCCGGCCGTCGATCCGGACCGAACCATCGCGCACGTCCCAGAAGCGGGGCAGGAGGCTGAGCAACGTCGTCTTGCCGCAGCCGTTGGGGCCCACCAGCGCGATCGTTTCGCCGTGTTCGATTGTCAGGTCGATCCCTCGGAGGACCTCGGTCTGGTCGTTGTACCCGAAGCGGACCTTCTCGAACTCGATCCGATGATGGTGCCGCGGTAGGCGAACCGCGTCGCGACGCTCCACGACGGTCGGCTCGCGGTCCATCAAGGCGCACACGCGGTCAGACGCCGCGGCGGCCCGCTGGACCTTGGCGTGGACGTTCGAGAGCTTCCGGATCGGGTCGGAGATCCCGCCCAGCATCGTGTAGAGCGTGAGCAAGTCCTCAATGCCCATCACCGACCCGGAAAGGCGCAGTTTGAACAGACCCAGGTCGACATAGGTCGTCTGATTCAAGACCAGATAGGACCCAGCGAGCAACGTGATCGAGACCATCGTCAGCGCGATCATTTCCAGCACGGGGTCGGACAGGGCGTCGATCATCGCCACGCGGACCGACTTCTTGAGCAGTGATTTCGTTTCGATGAAGAACCGTCGTCGCTCGCGCCGCTCCGACGTGAACGCCTTGACGACTTTGATCCCCTGGAACGTTTCCTGAAGGATCTTGAAGATGCTCGACATGCTCTCCAAGGAACGGCGCACGGCCCGCTTCATGATCTTGCCGGCCCGGTACGAGATCACCACCGAGACAGGCACGAGCACGAGGGCCAACACCGTGAGGCGCCAGTTCAGCCAAAGGGCCCCCGAAAGGCACGTGAGCACACGCAAGGGCTCGCGCATCACCTTGCTCAAGAGCACATTGAACCCTTGCGCCACCGAGTCCAGGTCGTTCGTGAAGCGCGACATCAACTCGGCGGGGCCCTGGTCGGAGAACGAAGCCAGGTCCAGAGCGACCGTTCGTCGAAAGAAGAGGTTGCGGATGTCGAAGAGGCTCTTCTGTTGGATCTGTGCGACCAGCACTTCTTGACAGAAAAGGAAGAGGCCCTTCAAGGCCACCCCCACCATCACCACGCCCAGCAGCAAAACAAGCGTGGAGAAGCTCCCCTTGGGAAGGTAGCGCTCCGTGAACGGCAAGACATACTGATAGCGGGCCTTCCACCGCAGTGCGTCAGCCTCGGTTCTGGATATGGCCGTTACCCGCTTCTCCCACGGCGCCTGGTCGCTCGGGTCGCTCAGTTGGACCGCGAAGAGGACCTCGTTGAGTCGTGCCTGGGCAACGCGGTCCTGACGGGCCAGGAGCGGGTCGGCCGGACGGCCGGCGTCGCCGAGGGGCAGATGCATGCCCCCTTCGAGTTCGCGCTTCAGGGCGTCGGAATTGGCTTGTCGGACACGTTGCGCAATCTCTTCCGCTTCGTCTTGAAGGGCCTTCAGGTACTCCTGAAAGGCGGGCGACCTCAGCCCTGGACCCGCTTGAAACGCGGCCAGCCGCTCCAGGGTCTCGCGGCGCGCCTGGGCGACCTGGATGTCGGCCTCGCGGGAATCGATTTGTCCAGCCACCCACTTTTGACAGTTCTGATTGTTAAACAGAATGTGCAAAAGGGGATAAACGGCGCCGAGTTCGCTGAAGAAGAGGACGGCCACAATGCCGGCGCAGACGAGCGAGACCGCGAACCGCAAGCGGTACGGCCAGGCGAATCGCAAGAGACGGGCGAAGTTCTTCATGAGTTCCGATGCGGCCTGGACCGACAATCCCCGCTCCGGGAAGGCCCAAACCCGGGCCTTCGAGCCACGACGCTCGGGCCCTGGCGGGCGGTTTGTAGCAGTATCGACCTGGGACGACAAGGCGACTTAGGACCCGCGACGCACGTAAGGCGTCCAAGACCCGTAAAGCGTGCCAAACCGCGCAAGTTCGCCGGTCGCGAAGGACCAACCCGGGTCCCTTCGCGGCGAATGACGAACTTCCGGATTCACCGCGAAAGACGGGCCCGGCGGGTCATTTCACCTCACCTTGGTGAAGTCGTACACGAAGATGCCGTAGCCTACGCCCGCCTCGTCGCTCGATTTGGCCATTTGAAAGGCCATGAAGCGGCCGTCGTCGGAAATCACCGGGTTCGACGCCTTGTATCCGGGCGCTCTGTTGAAGTAGGTCAATCGCTCCCAGGTCGCCTTGCCGTCGAGGGAGAGCCGCCAGATATCGACATGACCAGCTCCTTTGCCGGTCGTAGACTCGCGGTCCGACTCGACGCACGTCCAGCGACCGTCCGGGAAGACGCCTTCGGGCTCGTCATACTGGTTGGGGGCCTTCGAGTAGTTCGTGACGACCTTCGTTTCGAGGTTGGTCCCGCAGACCTCGGTCCCGTCGTACCCATAGGCGCTGAAGGTCAGCTCGCGCTCGTCGATTGGGCGATAGTTCTGCGTTTCCAACGTGCAGCGAAAGGGCAAGTCGCGGCTGTCCAGCAGCAACCGAACGTCGGCCAACCTGGGGACGCCCTCCTCGTAAACGATGTCGGCCTCTTGGATGCGCGACGAGCCGGCGGGCATCTCGTCGGGATACTGAGCGGCGACGTGCGTCCAGGCGATGTGCATGCGCTTGCGCGAGACCGCCGGGCCTTCCGAGCATTTCGTCTCGAGGGGCAGGGGGGCCTTGCCCGACGCCGGGTTGAGGACCGAAAGGAAGCACTGGACACGGCGCTCTCCCGAGCGCTTCGGGTCGAACCGCTCGGGGCCTGAGAGCAAGATGTCGCCGTTCGCCAGATAGAGGGCCCTCGTATAGCCGGCGTGAGGATAATGGGCCGTCAAAAGGCGGACCTGCCCCGTAGTGACGTCGGCCTCCAAAACATCACCGAAGGTCTTGGAGAGAAAGAGGACCTTCTTGCCGTCATGTGAGAAATCGGCCCGCTCGCCGAAGGTCGTAAGGCGCCTGATGTGCGTCGGCAGGTTTTGGTCGGGCGATGCTTGGTCGTCCGGCGAGACGACGAGCGGCAAGAAGACCAATGCGAACGCGAACATGGATCAGGGTCTCCAAGGTACGTCCGGCGCGCCTGCGCGTTGGTTCACGAAACGGGCCAAGACGAACAAGTGGTCGCTGAGCCGGTTGAGGTAGGGGACCAAGATCGGCGCGACGAACTCGTCGGGGAGTCGGGCCAAGTGGACGACCGCGCGCTCAGCCCTCCGGCAGGTGGTCCGGGCCATATGCAGATGGGCCGCCGCGCTGGTGCCGCCCGGCAGAATGAAGCTGGTGAGGGGCTTGAGTTGGGCCTCCATCGCGTCGATCTCGCGTTCCAGGGTCGCGACGTGGTCGACGCTCAGGCCCGCGTGGAACTTGCCTTCCGGATTGGGGTCGGCCAACGACGCACCCGCCGCGAAAAGCTCCGCTTGGATGCGTGCCAAGACCAGGTCCTCTTCGGCGCCAAGACCCGAAGCGCGGGCCACTCCAAGCACCGCGTTGGTCTCATCAAGCGTGCCGTAAGCCTCCAAACGCGCATCGTCCTTGCTCACGCGACCGGGTCCGAGCAGGCCCGTCGTCCCTTCGTCACCGGTTTTTGTATATATTTTCATGGCTTCCGCGGCGAAGGTCGCACTCGGGGGGTGGGCGGGAGGTCGGCAGGCCCCTATACTAGACCTCCGCCGCGTCTCCGGGAAGTCGTTTGGGGACGCCCCGCCGCCCACGGACCATCCACCATGAATGCTCTGCTCCCGTTCTTCTTGGCCTCGGCCCTCCTCGGACAGCCGCCCGCATCGCGTCCGTCGGCTGACGACCCTGAGAAAGAGGCCCTGCACCTTCGGAACATTCGGCAGGTCACGTTCGGCTTCGCCAAGGCGGGCGAGGGCTACTTCAGCCCCGACGGCAAGGCCATCATCTTCCAGGCCGTGCCCAACCCCGACCCGACTGTGTTCCTCACCCCCAAGGCCAACCAAGACGACTATCAGGTCTTCACCGCCGAACTCAAGGCCGACGCCAAGCCCCGAATGGTCAGCACGGGTCAAGGCGCTTGCACTTGCTCCTATTTTCATCCCGACGGCAAGTCCATCCTCTTCGCGTCCACGCACCTGAACCCAACGCCCCCCGAAGTGAAGGCCCAAGCCTACAGCAACCGAGACCGCTTCAAGACCGACCGGACCTCCCGCTATCGCTGGGAATTTCCCGATGGTATGGACATCTTCAAGGCCGACCTTGACGGCAAGGGCCTGGTCCGTCTGACAAACTCCAACGGTTACGACGCCGAAGGGAGCTACTCACCCGACGGCAAGCAAATCGTCTTCACGTCCTTCCGCGACGGCGACGGCGAAATTTACATCATGGACGCCGACGGCCGAAACGCGCGACGGATCACCAAGGCCCCCGGTTACGACGGCGGCCCCTTCTTCTCGCCCGACGGCAAGCGGATCATCTACCGAAGCGATCGCCGCGGCGACGACAAGTTGCAGATCTACATCAACAACCTGGAAGGGACCGCCGAGCGGGCCCTCACCAGCAACGACTTCGTCAACTGGGGCCCTTACTTCCACCCCGACAGCAAGCACATCCTCTACGCCACCAGCCGTCACGGCCACGACAATTACGAACTCTACATGCTCGACGTGGACGGCGGCGATGAGATGCGTATCACCTATAAAGACGGCTTCGACGGCCTCCCCGTGTTTAGTCCCGACGGCAAGAAGCTGATGTGGACCTCGAGTGGTCGCACGGCGAACAAGCAAAGTCAGCTCTTCATCGCCGACTTCACGCTCGAGGCCGAGACACCCGCGGCTCGTTGAACGCGCATCGCCCCTCATCACCACCCCTCCCGATTCGGAGTGATTTCCTGATGAATGCCAAGCAAGCCATCCAGGCGATGCTCGACACGTCGGACATGATCGTCGGCGCCTACATCGGCGACCTCGTCGATGCCGACTTGATGGTTCGGGCCGTGCCCGGCATGAACCATATCGCCTGGCAACTCGGACACCTTCTCGCGGCCGAACGCGCCTTCGTCGAGATGGTCCAGCCGGGCTCGTGTCCACCTCTGCCCACAGGCTTCGAGGAGGCCCACGCCACCAGCGCCGCCGCCGTCGATGACCCGGCCAAGTTCTGGACGCGCGAGCAGTATCAAGATATCTGGCAGAAGCAGCGCGTAGCCACGAGGGCGGTCTTGGAGGGGCAGTCGGAAACGGACCTCGACCGGGCCGAATCGTCCTTTCCAAATTTCGCGCCCAACGTGGGGGCCCTTTTGGGAATGTGTGGACTTCACGCGATGATGCACGCGGGCCAGTTCGTCGCCGTGCGTCGGACCTTGAACAAGCCCATCACGATCTGAAACCGGCGAAGGCCCCGTATCCTCCGCTCTCGTTTCGGCCGAGGGCGATTTGGGCCACGGGGCCGCTTCGCGCCGCGTGCGTCACTTCTTAAGGGCGATCGGTATCCGATCGATCTTGGCGGCCAGGATGAAGTCGTTCTCGGAAAGACCGCCGATCGCGTGGGTCCATATCTCGATCGCCACGTTGCGGTAGCCGACCAAGTGCAGGTCGGGATGATGACCTTCGCGCTCCGCCAATTCGGCGACTTCGTGGAAGAACTGGATCGCCGCCAACTGCGGGTTCAGTGGATCCGACATGTCCCACTTCATCACCTGCGAAGTGGCCTCGAAGGAGTCCGCGGTGAAGAGCGCGCCTCCGCCGGCACAGCTTCGAGACAATGCGGTCGTGAGGAAGCCGGCACCAAGGGCGATTGGATTGGTCGGAATCGATATGTCGACGGTCCAGACTTCCGCAGAGAACGGAGGCACGATGTAGGCTCGGGTGCCATCGATGCTGACGTCGCCGCTCGGAATGCTCGCGAGGGTTGCGATGATCGAGGGAGCAGTGGGCACCGACAGATCAATCACCTTGAATCCGCCGCTGGTGGAGACGTAGGCGTACCCGCCCTGCACTTCCAGGTCGCCCGCGGCCGCGACGCTGCCGACCTGAACGGGACTCAGCGGATCCTGAACGTCGGTCACGGTGAGATTCGAACCCTGGACGGCGACGACGTAGTGCCCCGTCCTGGCAAGGTGCTCGCCGTTGGCCAGGGCCGAGGAGGTCATGACAGGAGCGACGTTGCTTCCGTTGCCAAGATCGATG
>CALLYK010000276.1 GCA_937858365.1 uncultured Isosphaeraceae bacterium
CTGAGAAATCGTCGTAAGCGTAGCGGGCTCTGGGATTTTCGTGGACCGCCGTACCCGACGAATCGGCGCCGGGGTCCGTTTCGGCAGGGCCTTCGCCGGCCGATGGTCCAACCGTCGCGACCGTTGCGACTCGCCCTTGGGTCCACAAATCCAAGAGGTGCCCTCAAACTGGTGCTCTGCCGGAGGCCCGTCACCGCGATGATAAAGGTAGGAGGAGTTTGGATGTTCCAAGGGCCCTCCGTCGTTGGGCCTTCGATCGGATGTGTTCGTGCGCCACCCTGGTCGACACCCTCGGGATGGGAACGCCGCTCGGAACGACGACCGCTCTTTGGCAAGTCGGTCCTCGGTGTTTCGCTTGGCTCGCGCCGGCGGAGGGACCCCGGATTGGCCCCCCCGTCGTGTTCGCGATCGGCGTGGGTCGGCGTCGTCTTGGAGGGTCGCGCGGCGGGAGGGGTCGTCGTCAGCGGTACCCGACACGTCGCCCCGGGCCCGGACGCGTTTCCGTTCGCGCAAATTTCTCTTTTTTTCATGCTTCGCGTCAAGGGACACGGCGCGCGGCGAGCCGGACCCCCCAAAACGGAAAACAGACCCGTTTTCTTGTCGGAAATTCTTGGCTTCAAGGAGTTTGTGGCGACCTGAATTTCGGCAACATGCCCTCTAGGGAGCATCGCGGGGCGGGGCGCTCGGACCAACTCGACGCGCCCTGAGCATTCCCGAAGACAGGGTACGTTCGTGAAAGTCGTCACACGCTCCACTTTGCATACAGGATGCACCATTGGTTTCATCGAAGATGAAGACCAAGCGGTTCGCCAGCCCTGGAAAATCGAACAACAAACCCGTTTTTCTGTCGTAAATAGCTAATAATTCGAAGGTTATGTCGAACCAATTTCCGTCGACACGGCGTTCCCGGCCCAAGCCGCTGGGGCCGGTCCAACGCATCCTCTCAATCCCGAAAATAGGGACCTTCGACAAAACCTGAAGGACCGCGATTTCGTGCTTAGGATGTATATTTGGGCGAACCGAACGCGATGCCTTCCAACTCGTGGACCGTTACCGGCCCTCCGGGTCAACCGCGTGAGGGGGACGGCACCGGTGTGATCGCAAGGCCCCCTGTGTCGTGGTCGCGACGCGTCCATAATGAGCGCTCCCGGTGATGGAGGCCCGGAACTTGCGAGTCGTCTCTCCCAAAAAGCAAGATCTATTGATTCCTCACGAAGTCCAGTGGATGTCCCGGTTGACCTTGCCAGGTCCACCACGCCTGGGTCTAATGTCGAAGGAAAGGCACCCAGCGACCTCTCGACCTTGAGTGCGCCTTTTCTCGGGTCGAGGCCAGACGGAGGTCTTTCCCTTGGACGATCGCATCGCCTATCAGGGCATCACGTTCGATGATGTCCTCCTTGAACCCGCCTACTCTGAGCTATTGCCCCGTCAGGTCGATGTCCGCACGCAGCTCACATCCAAGATCGCCCTGAACATCCCCCTGCTCTCGGCCCCGATGGACACCGTCACCGAGGCGGAACTCGCCATCGCGCTCGCGCAGGAAGGGGGCATCGGTATTATTCATAAGAACCTGTCGATTGAAGAGCAGACCCGCGAGGTGGACAAGGTCAAGCGGTCGGAGAACGGGATCATCGTGGACCCGATCACGTTGCCGCCGGACGCCACGGTCGGGCGCGCCCGGGAGATCATGGCGGGTCACAACATCTCGGGAGTGCCGATCGTCCAGAACGGCAGGCTGCGGGGCATCCTCACCCGCCGCGACCTGCGTTTCCTTGAGTCGAACGACTTGCGGATTGAGGAGGTGATGACCAAGGACAAGTTGGTCACCGCCGCACCCAACACCACCTTGGAGGAGGCCGATCGCATCCTCAACAAGAATAAGGTGGAGAAACTTCTCCTTGTGGACGATGATTACCGGCTGAAAGGGTTAATCACGATCAAGGACATCGACAAACTCCATCGGTATCCGGCCGCTTGCAAGGACGCGCGCGGTCGGTTACGCGTGGGGGCGGCGGTTGGCGTCCATGATTACGATCGCCTGACGTCGTTGATCGACAATGACGTGGATGTTTTAGTGGTGGATTCGGCCCATGGACACAGCAAGAACGTGATCGACACGGTTCGTAAGATCAAGCGTGAGCATGCCATTGAGGTCATCGCCGGGAACGTGGCGACGGCCGAAGGCACCCGCGCCTTGATCGACGCCGGGGCCGACGCGGTGAAGGTGGGGATTGGCCCCGGCTCGATCTGTACGACGCGTGTCGTCTCGGGTGTGGGCGTGCCTCAAATCACGGCCGTTTACGAGTGTGCCAAGGCGGCGGGGGGCCAGGTGCCGGTCATCGCCGACGGCGGCATTCGATACTCGGGTGACATCACCAAGGCCCTCGCGGCCGGGGCCCATTGCGTGATGATCGGCGGCTTGTTCGCGGGCCTCGCGGAGAGCCCTGGCGACACGATCATCTACCGCGGCCGCAGCTTCAAGTCGTATCGCGGTATGGGCTCGTTGGGGGCGATGGCCAAGGGTTCGGCCGATCGGTATCGCCAAGAGGCCCCGCGCGGTGAGAACAAGGCGTCGGGCGAACACAAGAAGATGGTACCCGAAGGCGTGGAAGGGCGGGTCCCCTACAAGGGGCCGCTCGCCGACTTCGTCTATCAGCTTGTGGGCGGTCTCAAGGCCGGAATGGGCTACTGTGGGACCCGGACGATCGAGGACCTGCGGACCAGGACCCGTTTCATCAAGGTCTCGGGCGCGGCCGTCCACGAGAGCCACCCGCATGATGTCGTCATCACCCAGGAGGCCCCGAATTATTCGAGCCATCCCTCGGAGAACGACCTGGCCCAGCGTGTCTGATCCTCGTTCATTTCCGGTTCGAAACGGCGCGACGTCCGGGAAGACGGCGCGGCGAGTTGTCCGGTTCGGTGGGGCGGAAGATCAAGGTCGGGGCGCCGGCGGTTCGGCCCCGGGTTGGCCCGACCGGCGAACCTAACCACCACGGCAAGCGCAAGGAGGCGTGACGTGCGACCCCCAAGATCGGCCCTGTTCGCGGCATTCCTGGCAGGCGGCCTCGGCCTGTCGGGTCTGGCCCTGGCCCAGCAGCGACCGAGTGATGGTCCCCCCGGCACGTCCGGAGAGACGAAGGTCGCGCCCCTGGACCCGATGATCGCGTCGCGCGGCGCGCGCTTGCTCCTCCGTAATGGACTGGACTACCTCGAATATCAAGAATATGAGAAGGCGCTCACATACCTACGCGGGGCCGAGGCCAAGCAGAAGGAACTCTCGGCCGATGAGGTGCTGAAACTCACCCAAGGCATCGAACAGGCCCGCAGGGGCCTGCGCGAGCCCAATCATGGCCGATTGGCCGTCGCCGGCCGGAGCGGCAAGAAGCCACTTGGGACGGCCTCACCGGCCCCCGAACCAATCCGGCTCGCCGGTGCGACAAGCGCCGAGGCCCAGCGCACCGCCGAACTGGCCGACCTGCCGGAACTGCCTTCGCCGTTCCAAGACTCCCCAAAGCCGATCTCAGGACGTAGGGCCTCCGCTCGCCCGGCCAAGCCGGCGCCGAAGCCGGTGGAGCGACCGGCCGTGGCCCCGCCCTTGGAGAAGCCAGACCTCCCTCCCGCCTCGGACCACGAGCTGACACCCACGGTCGCCGAGCCGCCGCCGCTCGTCGCCGCCGACCCGAACGCGGTGGCGGACGACACACCGTCGGCGCCCTCGCGGACCCAGGAGAAGGCGGGGCCCGATCCGTCCCTGGTCCCCGACCTCGAGCCGGAACCGACCGCCCCGCCAGCTGCCCCCGCCCCACTTCCGGAAACGACGATCGCGTCGGCCCCCGCCACGACTCAATCCGAGCCGGCGCCGTCCCCGAGTCCTTCCGTCCCCGTTCGGACCGCCCAGGCCCGACCGGGCCAGGGGACGCCTTCGCGCTTCCCTCCGCCCGGCTTCGAGTATCCCCCGCTCCCCGGCCCCACGGCAGCCACCCCGCACTCGGCGACCAACCCTCCGGCTCGAACGCCCGTGGGCGAGCCTCGTGTTCAGGTCCCGCCCGCTCCCGCGGCCGAGGAGGTCGATGAGGCGGTAGCCGCCGAGGTGCGAAGGGGGGGCGCCGTCGGGCGCTGCGTTCGGGTTGTAGTAGCCCTGACTCACCGCGATGGGGGATGCTCTCGCCCAACCGCCCCGGTGCGCA
>CALLYK010000277.1 GCA_937858365.1 uncultured Isosphaeraceae bacterium
CTATCCGCTGTCGCCGCCATGACGCGCCGAGCCCGGCTCTCGACCAGCATCCTCATCGCACCGTTGCGGCCCGCAGTGCTGCTCGCCAAGCAATTGGCGTCGCTCGATCAGATTTCGGGCGGCAGGCTGGAGGTTGGTCTCGGTACAGGCTGGCAGCGCGCGGAATATGATGCGTGCGGCGTTCCGTTCGATGGGCGGATGGAATTGCTCGACGAGCAGGTCCAAGCGATGAAGACCTTATGGTCTACGGCGCCGGCTGCCTTTGCCGGAGAGCGAATCCAGTTCAGCAATCTGTACTCTGTGCCCCACCCTCTGCAGCCGGGCGGCGTGCCTCTTTGGTTTGGTCTTGCGCCGTCACGGTGAGATGGGCGCGATTGTTCGTGAGCGTGGCCGCGATGAACGTGGGGAAGTCGTAGTTGGTCGCCGAGAGCGTGCCTGGGCTGGCGGTGATCGCGTACGGACCGATCGGACTCGAGGAAGTGGCCGCGGTCGAAACGCTCGCCGTCCCGGACACAACAGAAGCGTTCTCGCCGTTGACGAAGCCGCTTAAGCCATACGTGAGCGCAGGGACCGGGTCGCCGTAGAGTTTCGTGGCCGGGTTCGCGGTCACGGTCAAGTGCGCCTTGTTGACCGTGAAGGTGCCGTTGCTCGTCTGGAAGTCGTAATTGCTCGCCGCGAGGGTGCCGGCCGTGATGGTGATGGCGTAAGCGCCCGCCTGACTCGTCGCGGTGACCGACGCGCTGGGTGTCGTCGATCCGGTGACGAGGGCGGCGGTCTCACCGTTGACGAAGCCGCTGATGCTGTACGTCAAGGCAGGCACGGCGTCGCCGTAGAGTTTGCTCTTGGCGTCGGCCGAGACCATCAGATGGGCCTTGTTCACGACCTGTGTGATCGTGGTCGAGATCGAGGGGCGCAGGAAGTCCCCCGAGTAGTTGGCCGTGATCGTGTGCGAACCGACCGCGAGGGTGGCAATGGCGCTGCTGGTCGCGACGCCAGTCATCGGGTCAATGGCGACCGCCGCCCCGAACGATTGGCCGTCGACCAAGAACTGCACGGTCCCGGCTGGTGTCGGCGTCCCCGTGACCGTTGCCGTGAAGCGAACGCTCTGGCCGTAGGTCGAAGGGCCCGCGGACGCGGTCAGCGTCTGGGCCGACGTGACCGGCAAGACCGGTAGGTCCGCCGAGAACTCCGACGTGTCGCCCGCGCTGGATGTCGCGGTGGCGCTCACCCACCAGCCGGGGGTCGTCGGCAGCGCCAGAAGCGTTTGGAAGGCGGCGCCTCCGGTCGCGCTGACGGAGCCGAGGTAGATTTGACCCTGACCAAACGCGCTGAGGCCGCCCGTCGGGTTCGCGTAGAAGTCGATCGTGTAGGTGCCGCTTGTCCCCGGCGACGTGCCCAGTAGATACGTGCTCGTGGCGTTCGCGTACGCGGCGGTGAGCGAGGGGAACTTCTGCCAGCCGTTGGGACCGACCGTGCCGTGCGAGCCGTTGAGGGTGACGCCGTCGTAACCCAGGTCGATGCCGATCCGCGCGTTCGCGTAAATCCGGTTGAAGCGCACGGTCTCGTGGACGTCGCTGTTGGCTGCGACCGTCACGCCGTTGTGGCCATTGAACGCGATGACGTTGGCGGAGAGGCCCGGTCCGCCGACCGTGTTCGACGGCGCGCCTGTGTAGAACGAGACGCCGCTTTCGCCGTTGCCGAGGTTGATCGCGCCCGTCTTGTCGGTGCCGATGAAGTTGCCTTTGATGGTGTTGCCCGAGGTCCCCGAGCCGTCGCCGCCCACCGCGATCCCCGAATAGGCGTTCGCCGCCAGGACGTTCCCCTCGTTGACGGCGCCCGGGTCGCCGACAAGCACGCCGACTCGGTTCGACGAGGCGCCGTTGTCGACCCAGATTCCGCCGTTGCTGTTGCCCAGACGGGCCGTGCCGGTCGCGTCGGTACCGATGAAGTTGCCCGCGACCACGTTTTGGGTCGTCCCCGCGTCGCCGATGTAGATGCCTTGATAGGTGTTGGCCGAGATGACGTTGCGCTCGGCCGCGTCGTTGACGCCGTCGCCGTCGGTGCCGATGAGGTTGGAGGCGACGCCGCCGCTCAGGAAGACGCCGCAATAGCCGTTGGGAACGGCCGCGTTGCCCGCGGCGTTGGTGCCGATTTCGTTCCCCTGGAGCACGTTGCCCGATGTCGGCCCCGCCGGCCCGCCACCGAAGCCGCTGCCGGGAGGCGGGAAGAGCCGCAGGACCTCGGCTGTCTGCGTGAGAAGGAGCGTGCCGTTGTTCGGGTCCACGGCGACGAAGTCGCCCCGCGTTCCGCCGTATGCGATCAACGTTTTCTGGAGCGTGTTCAAATTCACTTCGTAAATCATGCCGCCGGTCACATGGTCGTACGTCCCGGTGTTCGTGTTGACGAAGAGGTTGCCCGCGAGGGCGCCTGTCCCCACGGCCGTCCCGTCGACGACCTCGCCGCCGGTGAAAACCAGGTTCCCCTGAGGAAAGGCGTTCAGGCCCGTCGCGGTGTCATAGGCGACGATCTGGTCCACGCTCTTCTCGGCCACGTAAACGGTGCGCCCGTCGGCCGAGACACTGATCCCGTCAAAATCGTAACTGGGACTATGGACCAAAACGGTCTTGGTCCGCGTGATCGGATTGACGTCAAAAATGTACCCGGTCGGACCAGTGGTGACGTAAATGTGGCCGTTCACCGGATTGACCACCATGCCCTCGGCGACGATCGACGTGCCGAAATTGACGATCGTCCTCACGTAGTTCCCGTTGTTGTCGATCTGCTCGACGCCGCCCCCCGCGTTGCCGTTGCCGTCGGCGTTCTTGAACGACATGTAGAGGTTCGACCCGACCCTCGCCAAGCCGATCGCGTTGCTCGAGCCGTAACTCGGAGACGCGCCGCTCGCGCCGGCATCCTGGAAGTCCGTGTCCGAGGAGAAAACGCGCACCTTCGTGGCGGCCGTAACCAGCACGCCGCCGGTTGACGGGAAGGTGATGCCGAGGGGCCCGACCCCTGTGGTCGCGCTGCCGCCGTGGTCGAAGTTCGACGCGAACGGCTCGATGCTGAAGCCGGCGTTGATGGCCGCGTCGGTCAGCCTCATCGGCCCGCTGCCCGCCGATGTGCTTCCCGGCGGCGGGGGCACGGCGCTCGAGCCGAGGACCGCCACGCCTTGCTGCCGGTTGCCGGAAATCACGTTCCCCGCGAATGGCGAACCGCCGCCGATCGTGTTGTTCACGGCCCCCTGGACCAGGACGCCGTTGAGCTGGTTTCCCAGCGCGAGATTGCCCGTCAGGTCCGTGCCGATGAAGTTCCCGGCCACCAGGTCGTTCGCGCCGTTAAGGACGACGCCGTTCCCCAGGTTGGCCGAGATGAGGTTCCCCGCGCCGGCGACCGTCCCGCCGATCGCATTGTAGGCCGAAGTGATCTGGACGCCGTTGAAACCGTTGCCTAGGGGCTGAAGGCCGGTCGCGTCGGTGCCGATTCGATTGCCGAGCACCTGGTTTTGGGTGGAACGATCATCACTGATGGACACCCCGTTGCGCGCGTTGCCGGAGATGATGTTCGCGGCGGCGGCGGTCGTCGCACCGATCGTGTTACTCGAACCTCCCTGGATGAGCACGCCGTCGAGCTGATTGGCGACCGCCGAGCCTCCCGCCGCGTTCGTGCCGATGAGGTTGCCGGTCGCGACGTTACCGGTGGCCGCTGGGCCGAAGTCCAAGCCCGCGCCCGCGTTCCCCGAGATCAGATTGCCGTCGACCACGTTGCCGTTCGCGCCCGCCGTCAGGGCCACGCCGTCAAGACCGTTCGCTCGGGCCAAGCCGCCCGTGATGTCGGTGCCGATCCGATTGCCGAGCACCCGGTTCGTCGCGGCCATCGCCCCACTGATCAAGACGCCGTCGAGCGCGTTGCCCGAAATCAGGTTCCGGGCGGAGGCCGTCGCGCCGCCGATCGTGTTGCCCGCCGCGTCGGCGATGAGGACCCCGCTCCCGCTCAGCCCGAGGTACGTCGTCCGCAAACCGTTCAGGTAGGCGCCGTTGCCCAACGCGACCGTCCCCGTCACGTCGGTGCCGATCTTGTTGCCGACCACCAAGTTTCCCGTGGTCACGACCTTTGGGCCACCCACGAAGCCCCCGCCCTCGGGCGGGAAGAGGCGCAGAACGCGGTCGCTTTGGGTGATGAACAGGGTGTTGTTCGTCGGGTCCACGGCGAGAAAGTCGCCCCGCGAGCCCCCCGTCGCGATCGTCGCCTGAGCGTGCGTCACGACGTTCACCTGGACCAGTGTCCCGGCGTTCGTGTTCACGAAGAGCGAGCCGGCCAATTCGCCCGCCCCGACAGCGATGCCGTCCGTCCCGCCCGCGATCGGCCCAGAGTCGAAGACGACTTTGGCGGTGTTGAGGTCGAAACCCTGGACCCCATAGTCGTCCTCGGCCGCGTAGAGGATGCCCGTCGAAGGGTCGACGGCCAACCCGTCGATCACAATGCCGAGTGGGGCGAAGACCGTCGCGGTCTGCTTGACCGGGTCCACGCGATAGATGATGCCGTCTTTCTTGTCGGAGACGTAGAGCAGGCCGGTCCGCGGGTCGGCCGCGAGGCCGACCGCGTTCGGCACGTTGACGATGGTCGTGAGCGTGCCGTTCGCGGCGACTTGCACGACAAGACCCAACGCGGACTGGACCATGTAGGTCGTCGACCCGACGCGAGCCAGGCCCTCGGTGTTGGCATTGCCCTGTGTGGCGCCGATTTGGGCCGACGCGCTGAGGGTCTGGCCGTCGACGTCCGACCCGAACAGCCGCAACTTGCCGAATTGGTCGCTCACGAGGACGCCGCCCGAGACCGGGAAGACGATGCCGAGCGGGCCGATGTTGCCGCTTGTAGTGGGGAACCCTCGCGCGAACGTCGAGATGCTGAAGCCCGCGTTGAAGGCGTCCGCGGTCAGACCCAGCTGGCCCGTGCCGGCCGTCTGGTAGTAATTGGACGCGGCGGGCGGCGCCGTACCCACGATGGCGACCCCTTGCCCGTAGTTGTTCGACGAGATGACGTTGCCCGCACCGGCGGTCGTGCCGCCGATCGTGTTGTTCGACCCGCCTTGCACGACCACGCCGTCCACGTAATTGCCCTGCACGACCCGACCCGTGACGTCCGTGCCGATCAGGTTGCCTTGGACGAGGTTGTTGTTGCCCTGGAGGACGATCCCGTTCGAGGAGTTGTCGGACACCACGTTGCCGCGGAAGACGGCGATCGACCCGTCGGCGTTCAGGCTGTTGACGGCGCCGATGGTGTTGTTCGACCCGGTCACCGTGATGCCGTTGAGATAGTTGGGGGCCGCGGCGTTTCCCGCGGCGTTCGTGCCGATGAAGTCGCTGACGAGCACGCAGTTGTCGGCGTTGACGTCGATCCCGTCCCATCCGAAATTGGTCACGGCCAGACCGCGAACGGTCGTCCCGGGCGCGGACGGGGCGATCACCAGGCCGGTGGAATAGCCGCCGGTGTTGGTGCCGTTGAGCACGATCAGAGGTGTGCCCGCATAGCCGGCGCCTCCTTGAGTGAGGCCGTCGATCAAGACGGGCACCGTGATCGCGGGCAGGGCGCTCTGAAGCGAGATCGTTTTGACGCCTGTGCCGATGCCGAACTTGATGGTGTTCGTCCCGCCGGGAGCGGCGTTCGAGCCGGTGATGGCCCAGCGCAGCGTGTTCGTGCCGGAGTCGGCCGAAGACGTGACGGTGAAGGTGGACAAGAGGAGCATCGACTCCAGGCGCTCGACGGCCGGACGAATACCCCTCCGAGCGCGACTCCGTGAAGGGCCCCCGACAAATCGGTCTGCTTGACGTGAGCCGAGACTCGAATTGCGGGCAAATCGTCGATCGAACATGACGCGCGCTCCGCTCCGGCACTTGGGATCGAGCAGTCCGATGGGCCCAGAACGATGAAAAGAAATCGAAGTTTAACTTCGCAATTATCGAAGCGAGAAGGGGGCCTGAGTTCGACCCGTAGAAATCCACGACTATTTATATCGAAATAATTCTGTGGTGAGCCGAAAGTGAGCGGAGCGGGAAAGGGGTTCTGCGTTCGTAGTGCCGCCTTAAGTCGGTCGGGCTGGACGGGCCTGGGACGGTAACCTCCTCATGCCATTCAGACAGGGGGCCGCTCAATCTGGGGCGGTCCAAGTTGGGTTTACTCGGCACGACCGTGCAGCGGACTTCGACCCGCCGCATACCGGGCGGCCCATCGGTGACGAACGGCATGAGGTTTGAGCAGAACACGATTGGGTTGCGCGCGCGGAGACGATTCGTTCGTAGTCCCGCCTTAAGGCGGTCGCTTTGCTATTTGTGCCGTCGTCGACCCCGTCGTGAAGCCCGTTCGAGGGCCCCACAATCAGTTGGGTTGCCTCCCACACGGCACGGGGACCGCCTCAAGGTGGGATTACAAACGAATCACCCGCGATCGTTTGCATCTTCGATGCGTGCTCAACCCAATCGTGGTCCGCTCTTACCTTTTGTTCATTCCCCCAGCCACGCCCCAAGACGGGCCTTCTGCTCGGCCGTGGCGTCGGGACGGACTTCGAGGGCCCAGCTTTCTTTCGATTCGGCGCCGAAGGTCGCTTCCAAGCGTGTGAGGCGGTCACGCCGAGCGACAAGCACTGAGACCTTCTCGCCCGGCTTGTATTGCTCCATCCGCGCGGTCCATTGATCGGGTCGGACCCGGAAGTCGCCCAGGGCGAGGATTTCGTCGCCCGCGTTGAGTCCGGCCTCGTAGCCCGGCGTGCCTCGCTTCACCTTGTCCACGACCAGTCGGCCCGCCTCCGTCTTGGTCACCAAGCCGAGCCATGCCTTCGGCGCCTTCTCGTTGTTCTTCGTCTTGAACCGCAGGCCGAACCAATCCAGCGCGGGCTTGTATTCGAGTTCCTCGGTCGTTTCCAGCGCCTGATGGAACCAATCCGCGAGGTCCTCTCCGGCGACTTCCGCAGCCAATGCGCGGATGTCGGCGGAGGTGTAGCCGGTCTCCCCGGAGAACCGCTCGAAGGCCAGGCGCATCACGTCGTCGAGCGACTTCGCACCCTGGGTGGCCTCGCGAATGCGCGCGTCCAGCAGCCAGGCCACCACCGCCCCCTTGATGTAGTAACTGACGGCCGTGTTGGGCGTGTTCTCGTCGGGTCGATAGTACTTGATCCAGGCGTCGTACGAGGCCGACTCCAACGGTTGGACCAGGCGTCCCGGGGTCGTTTGCAGCGTCTCCATGTCGGTCACGGGCTTATCTTGGCCGGGTAGGTAATCGCCGGCGAGATACTCGTCGCGTGAGCAGAGTCCGGCGCGTCGGACCATGAGCCTGCCGTAGTATTCGGTGAACCCCTCCGCGACCCAGAGCGTCTTGGTGAAGACCTCGTTCTCGTAGTCAAACGGTCCCAGCTCGACAGGCCTCAAGCGCTTCACGTTCCAGACGTGGAAGAACTCATGGCTCACGAGGTTGAGCCAGGCGTGGTACTTGGTGGCGGTACGCGTCGCCCAGCGACTGGTCATCAGCACGGTCGAGTTCGCGTGTTCGAGGCCGCCTCCAGTCTCGGTCAGGAGGTTGAGGAAGAGGTACTTTTCGTAAGGCAGTCCGCCCCAAAAAACGCGCTGGGCCCGAACGATCGCGGCGGCGTCTCGGGCCGAGCGTGGGCCGTCCCACACGCCCCCCTCGCCCTCGTTGATGAGGTAATGCTTCTTGCCATCGACCTCGAACTCGTGGACGGTCGGGTTGCCGCAGAGGATGGGGCAATCGACGAGCGTGTCGTAGTCGGGCGCGACGTACTCAAACGGGGCGTCGGTGGCGAGACCCGTCCAGACCTGTTTCCAATGGGGCGGCAACTCGATCGTCACGCGATGGGGCCGCTTCAGGGCGCCGAGGCGCGTGAGGAACGTGGGCGCGCCGTTCAAAAGCGCGAAGTCGGCCTCGACGTGGTTCGAGCGGACCGTTAGCTCGCGGCCGTAGACGCGATAATCCACCGCGATTTCCGCGGCCCCTCCCGTTTCGATGGACCAGCGGTTCTTCCGCGTTTTCACGACGGGCAATGCCTTTCCGTCCGGATCGCGCGCTCGCAGCCCTTCGACATTGCGGCTGTACTCCCGGACCATGTACGACCCCGGCGTCCAAACGGGCATCATCAATTCGACCACGGCCTGGCCGTCGGTGGGTACGCGCGCCGCGACGTCGACGTAATGCGTCCGCGGGTCCGGGAAGCGGACCGTATAGTGAATGGGACCTGCGGTCGTCGTCATGGTGCAACTCGCGAGCAAGGGAAGGAGCAAGGCAAAGGGGGCCGGCATCGCGTTTCTCGTGGAGGATTGGGGAGCGACGATGGTAACAGACGAGGAAAGGGCCCCGCGAGTGCTCCCGGGCCCGCCTTGACAGCCCCGACGGCCCGATGATCCAATCCGCCGATCGAAGAGGGAGCAGGGAGCCGGCCGAAAGGAAGTAGTCACCTTGGACGAGCGAACGTGGGTCCATCGCCGTGCGGACGAGTTCGCCTGGCGCGTCGACCCGCGTTGGGCCGACCTCCTTCTCGGGCCAGACGGCTTGCGCCTCCAGGAATGGGCGGCGGCGGGGCGCTTGAGCGTCGTCAAGACAAGCCCCTATCGGGTCGTCTATCGCGTCGAGATTGATGAGACATCTGTCTTCATCAAGCACTTCCTGGTGCCCGACCTGCGCACAAAGCTGCGTCAGTGGTTTCGGCGTGGGAAGGGACGCAATGAATGCCGTCGGGCCTTCCTTCTCGCCAGGCAAGGCGTCCCCACGATTCGTCCCCTGGCGATCGGAGAGCATCGCCGCTTTGGGTTTCTGCTGGAAAACTACTTGGTCACGGAAGGACTCGACAACGCGACGACCCTTCAGGTGTTCTTTGAAGACGATCTACCGAAGCGGCCTGAGCCTGAGCGATCGCGACTGCGTAGGCGGATCGCAATCGCGTTTGGTCGCTTGACCTCTCAACTCCATCAGGCCGGGTTCATCCACATCGATTTTCACCCTGGCAACGTATTATTACGCTTCCGTCCAGAAGGTCCCCTCTTGAACCTCATCGACCTCGACGCAGTGCGACACAAGCCAGGCCTGGGCTGGTCGGCCGCGATGGACAATCTCGCACTACTCGATCATTACTTCTGGTTCCGCTCGAGCCGGTCGGAACGGTATCGGTTCTTTGATGCCTACCTCGAAGCGCGGAGGCCGCGTCATCCGTCGCCGCGCGACCTACTCGCTCGCATCGACCACCACACGCGGGACTGGGCCGATCGCTTATGGCGACGATGGGCCAAGCGCGGCGGCAGGTCGAACAAGTACTTCCAGGTGAGCGTCACCGACGACGTTTGGGCCGTGGGGCCGCGTGCCGATGAGGGCACCGACCCGATGGCGCCTCTCATGGCTGACCCCGACGCGATCTTCCGCGCCGACGCGACGAGGCCCATCAAGGACTCAAAGACGACGACCGTCGCCGAGACGAGAATCGCCGGGATGGCCGGAAACGTTCCCTTGATCTACAAGCGGTTCAACGTGCGTCGCTGGTTCGAGCCTTGGCTGGCGGCGGCGCGGCCTTCACGAGGTTGGGCTTCTTGGAGCGCCGGCCACCACCTGGCGAGTCGCGCCGTCCCGACGCCCGCCAACATCGCCTACCTTGCCCGACGCGGACCTCGCTGGTTCCCGAGCTTCATGCGAGTCCTGTCCGAGGAGACGTATCTCGTTACCGCGAAGGTAGAAGGGGCGTTGACTCTTCAAGAGCACGTATTGGACCTCGCGAAGAAGACGGACGAGGAACGTAGGGACTTGATCGACGAGATGCTCTATCCGCTGGCGCACCTCATCACCACGCTTCATCTGCGGACGTTGTCGCATCGCGACCTGAAATCGGCGAACATTTTGCTGGAGCGTCTCGACGACGAATCATTGCGCCTCTACTTCATCGACCTGGTCGGGGCGCGGCTACACCGCCTGCTTCCCTGGGACCGTCGAGTCCAAAACTTGAGCCGATTGGAAATCAGCCTGCGAGATACCCCCGGCAAGACAATGACAGACGACCTACGTTTCCTGCTGCTATACGAGCCGCGTCTCTTCCGCAACGACTTCACCTGGAAGCTGGTTTGGAGGGCCGCCGAAGCCAGGGGCCGGGCAAAACAGGCGCAAAACGAGCGACGCGGGCGACCCATCTCCTGATCTGAGAAAGCGGCAACGGCCTTACTTCCCCTTCAAGGCCCGCACGAAGGAGATCAGGTCGGCCATCGCGTTAACATCGATGTCTTTCTCCAGCCCCTCGGGCATGAGCGATTGACCGGACGAACGAATCGCCTCGATCTGCGACCGCGGCACCGCATCGGTCAATCCCTCCGCTCGCTTGAGGGTCACGATCGCCGACGTCTCGTCGGCGATCATCCCCGAGAGGACACGACCGTCGTTCGTTTCGATCGTGTAATTCACATAGTTCGGAGCGACTTCGCGATTGGGGTCAAGCACATGGATGAGTAAGTCCTCACTCGATCGATCGGCCACCGTGACCAGGTCGGGGCCCACGGCCGTCCCTTTGTCTCCGGCCCGATGACACGTCGCGCACGATTTCGCGAACACGTCGCGTCCTCTGGCGGGATCGCCTGGCTTCTCGGTCGCGGAGCGATAGGCGGACAGGACTTTCTCGCGGTCCCCGGTCATTTCTGTGAGAAGGGCCTTTGCCCGTTCTCGAAGGGTCGCGTCGGGGTCGTTCAGCAGTTGCTTTCTCCTCGCCGGATCGAGGTCAGCCGAGGCGATTGTCTTGTCTTTCAGTGCGTCTAGAAGGGCGGCCCGGCGGTCTTTGCGGGTGAAGAGCACTTCGGCCGCTTCACGTCGCGTGGTCGGACCCATCGCCGACCATTGGGCCACCACGGCCGGGCCGACCCCCACATCCGTAGTCCCACCCAAAACGCGCAAGGCAGCGACCGCGAGGGCAGAAGGCTGCTTCGCATCGAGCAGGGGCGGAAGCGTCCGCATCGCGAGCGCGGCCGGCGCGAGTTCAAGCCATTGAACGGCCTCGACTCGTCCCAACTCCGTTTCGTTCGAGTCGCCGGCCTTCTCGGCCATCGCTCGGCAACGTTCTTGAATCGGCACGGCGATGGATGGTCCCACTACTTTCTCGAGGGTCGAGCCCGCGCGACGGACCCCTCGATGCAGCGCCAGAATACCCGCAGTCCCGGAAGGGGAGCTGAGGAAACGATCGGCGAGCGCAGCGATCGTCGCCGGGTCTCTCTCGACGCCGGCAAGGTTGGCCGCTTCCGTCAACCAGGGCCGCCCGGCCTCAGACACGAGGAACCCGCTCGTTTGGTCCAGTTCGCGCAAGAAGGCCCCGGCGCGTCCTTTCAACCCGCTGAAGACGGCAGCGCGCGTCCAGGGGTCGTCCGGAGGCGTGCGCGTCGCGATCGCCGCGAGGGCCTTCGTCGACTCGGCGACGTTTCGGTCGCCCAGAGAGATCGCGACCTGAAAGCGGACCATCGCGTTTGCGTCGTCGGCCATCCTCACGAGACGCGGCAGGAGAGCGTCTCGCCCGCGCGCCAGGCGGCCCGCCTGCTCGCGAACACTCGGTTCGGGGTCATCGAACGCCGGAAGCAAGTCTTCGTTTTCCAGGGCCTTCAGCGCATCAAGTGTCCAGAGCGCGTGAACTCGGGCGAGTGCGTTCGGCCGCGCCGCGGCGAGCGCCTTGAGGACCTTCCTCGCGTTTGGGTCGCGACGTTCGATCAGAAGACGCTGTGCCGTCTCGCGCCACCAGGCGTCAGGGTCGGCGAGGGTGGCCACAAGTTGCTCGGTCGTCGCTTGGCTCAGCTTGGGTGCGGCCTTGCGTGAGAAGTCACGTGGAATGAGCTCGTAAAGTCGCCCGCGATCGTGGCCGCTTGTGAGGTCGAGGTGGCGTTTGATCGGGTCGGGGATCGACGCGGGATGCTCGATCGTCTCGCGGTACATGTCCAGGACCAACAAGGTCCCGCTCGGCGTGTTCACGAAGTTGACCGGGCGGAACCAGTTGTCGGTCGACGCCACGAACTCGACACCCTCGTCCGCGCGTTTCGACAGAAAGATCGGACCGTTCGGGACCACGACCTTGCGATGCACAAGGTTTCCGCCGACGTCGCCGACGAACGCGTTGCCGCGAATGTCGGCTGGATAGGCCGTGCCGCGATAGATGGTCACGCCGGTCGCTGAGGTGAAGAAGCCGGCCGCGTGCAGTTCCGAAGGGGGGGCTTTCTTGACGAAGTCGGGATTCGCGACGCGCTGACGGGTCCGCACGACCCGCCAAGGTTCAGGCGGGCTGATGCGGAAGACAGGCCCTGCGCCGCCTTCGACCGCGATGTCGATCGTGGGCGAGGGTGGAGCGTAATTCGGGTTACGAGCCATCGCGTCGGCGGGTAGGACGACTTGTCGCATGTGGTTGCTGTTGGAGCATACGAAGCGATGTCCCCAATCATCGAACGTGTGGCCGAACTGGCCGCCTCCC
>CALLYK010000278.1 GCA_937858365.1 uncultured Isosphaeraceae bacterium
GCGCCTTCTCCTTCGATCCACGGTTCTCTCGGCGGTGCGGGTCCGCTGAGCTTGGCCGTTCGGCGCCTCTGCACCGCGGGTAACTCGATGAAGTACGGGATCATCGCGGGCAACAGCAGCATCAACCGGAAGATCTACGCCTGCTTCGAGCACATTTCCGAGAGAGACGCACGCTCCTTCGTGAAGAAGTTCGCCGAGCAGCCTCACGAAGAAACGCAAGTAATGCATACGTTTCGTGAGCTACTGGTGGGAGCGTATCTCGGCTCTCGAGGCTTCAGCGTCGCTAACGAGCATCTAATCGGCTCAAAGACGCCAGACTGGTCTATCTTGGGTCATGGGGGCAGTCCCAGGGCCATCATCGAAGTGGTAAACTTTCACATCGATCGTGCCACCGAAGAACAAATAGAAAGGCAATTCCGTCAGGGGCAGGCTTGGGCCGGTTGGAGAGGTGAAACGCCCAACACTGATCGGCTATACTCAGCTCTTCAGAGGAAATTCGCTGCTTACAAAGATCTTGCTTCGCAGTTTGGCCTTCCGTATATCGTGTGTGTACATGGTGATTTCCTGGCCAACGTTCAACTGGATGAACTTGATAATTGCCTGCTCGTCGCTGAGCATAGTCTATTCCAAGCTTACGCCCACGTTAGCGGCGTACTCTTTTTCGAGATCGACCGCAGTGATTACGTTTTCAAGTATCGAGCGAATCCGACGGCAACGATTCAGTTCCCACTTCCGGACGGCGTGTTCTAACATGCGTGTCGGAGGAGGCGCCTAACCCGGCGCTGCAGCGGACCCGGCCACGCGGGCGCGTTACCATGTGCGGGGGCCGGTCGAAAAGGACCCTGTCTCAGATCTGGTTTTGGCGATTTGCGGGGTTTCCCCTCGATTTCTGGTTCCCCAAATTGCCAATACTGGATTTGACACGGGGTCCTCTTCGACCCCCGCGACCGAGGCCCCGTCCCGGCCGCGACGGGTCGGGCGACGGTCATATCAAAGACAGCTTTGCCCTTCCCTGGCCCTACGGAGTGAAGGGGAAGGGGACCGAACTGAAGGCCGTTGACGAATCATCACCCCTGAAGACGGATGATCGGACATCTTAGGAAGCCCTGGATTTTCAGGCTTCTGACGGCCTGGGAAGGTCCTTCAAGGAAGCGCGCCCGGGAGGATTCGAACCTCCGACCAACGGTTTAGAAGACCGTTGCTCTATCCGGCTGAGCTACGGGCGCCGCGTCTCTTGGGAGGGGCCGACCTTCATGCACCAGGTCAGTGCGCCCGACAGGATTCGAACCTGTGACCTGCGGTTTAGGAAACCGGTCAGCGGGCACACGGACTGATTCTGACCCGACAAGCCCCGACGTGTCAATTGCCGCCAATTCCAGGCTCTCGGCTTGCTCGATCGATCGGTCCCGATGCGTCCCTTTGGGACCGGGCGAGACCCCACCGATGGGCAAATGATGGGCAAGGAGTTTTCTTATGCGACCATCCTTCCCCGTCGCAGCGGCGGCGGCAGGCTCGGACAGGACAGGCGACGCGGCGGGGAGCGCGTCGAGCCCTCGTGCAAGATCATGGACACGGACGTGGGCATATCGGTTCAAGGTCAACTGGGGCGTGCTGTGCCTGGCCAGTTCCTACGCCACCTTGGCGGGCACGCCCGAGAAGACCAACTGTATGCAGATGAAATGCCTCAGCCCGTGGAAGTCCATCAGGTCCCCCGAGGCGTCAACCGTGGCGATCCCGGCCGCCTCCATGTCCTTGCCGTTCATGCGTGACACGTTCCGCGAATGTGGTGGGGGAAAGACCGATTGTCCTCTCGCCTTGCACGCCAACCAAGGTCGCCGTGGTACCGCAAGATCGACACGGATCGGCTGATCGGCACGCTTGCGGTCCTTCGTGGCGGAGGCCCGGCAGGTGATCGTGGGTGTGTCGTCGTTCAGACGGAAGTCCTCGGGCACGAGGTGGCCGAGTTCCCGCGCACGGGACCCCGTTTGGCCGGCGATCAAGTCGAGGGTGGCACGGTCCTCGCCCGACGTCCCGAACGACTCGGGAGCGGTACGAGTCATCGTGATCCGTAGGGACAGTTGCTCGGGTGTTCGGACGCCACGCTCCTTCGTGCTGACGACCCGGGGCGGCTGGAAGCAAAATATCAGCGCCGGACGTGGTGGACAAGATGACATGTTACCGCATGGACGGTACCGAACCCGACACGGACAATCGTCACATGGGACGACCCTTGGAAATGCCGACAAAAGTATGATCGGTGACATGTCGTCGATGGCGTCGAGGTCGCCTTGTGATGGCTCCGTCGGAGGGAAATTCGTACGAGGCGGGGATGCGGACTTTCCGCAAGTACCCACCGTTCTTATCAAACATCTGACGGCGGTCCCACGTCTCATCCACGCCGACCTCGCTTTGCCGAAGGGAAAGGGGTCGCTTCCTTGCGGAGATGGAGCCAATCCCGTCTACTCCAACCCCAACTCCACCACTCGCCGCCGGGATGAGGCTGTGTCGCCAAGCTCCCACGGGACGATTTTTCCGGCCGGTCATGTCAAGGCTTGACCGGCGCGTGCCGTTCTGTTCGGATCGCTCCATCCTGGCCCAGGGTACGCCGGGGTTGTTTCCGTTCGTCCAGCCGCTCGTGAGAGCGCGGGAAGGGTCCGGTGCCCGTACCATGGCCCACCCCGGTGGGCGAATGGAGAAGCCCGAGGAGGTGACACGATTCCCTCGATCGATCGCCGCATCCATATGGATCAGACCCTGCAGGATCTCAGCCGGGAGATCGGTGGCGAGTTCCTCAAGGGCGATGGGCCGTATTCGCCCGGTGCTGTCCGCGTCACCGGCACCAAACACTTCTACGGCACGGTTTACCTCCACGTTGGCCCCTGGACCGTCGCCATTGGCAGCCAGACCGTGACACACGAGGGGAACGTATCCTCGTTCACGCAGATGTACGCGACCTACGTCACCGCGGACGATTTCCGTTTCTCGATCGCTCGCGCCACCTTCCTCAGGAACCTGGGCAAGAGGCTTGGCCTCTGGAGTGACATCGAGGTCGGCTTCCCTGAATTTGATAAGGCGTTCATCATCACGGGGACCGACGTTGCTCGGGTGCGAAGCCTTTTCGCCGAGGCGAAGCTCCGCGAGCGGATCGCTGCGCAGCCGAAGTTCGTGATGAAGGTCTGCGACAAGCCGTGGCCGTTCGCCATCGGCCAGGAGCCCTACTTCCCCGAAAACGTCGACATCCTCCTCCTTGAGGTGGGAGAGGCCATCCTGGACGTCGGGAGATTGAAGGCTTTGATCGAGGTGTTCGTCGCCACGATGGAGGAGCTATGCCGGCTTGGGACGGCGCGGCGGGGACCGTCGGGGGTCGAGCCCTGGGGCCCCTGGGGCGCGGGGCTCCCCAAGTTCCAAAGCCATCCATCCCCATAAGCACCCCACGGCCCCGACCTGTAAGGTCCCCGTAGGCGCACCCGAGAGGGGTCGATCGGCCGGATGGGACCGACGAGCCACGGCGATGGACGACACTGGCGATGGACAAGCCGGCGATGATCTGCCGCCTGCGGCCCCTGGAGTCACCGGACAAAGTCTGGTATTGCGGCAGGGGACCCGCTGGGATGCCGCCGCGGGCCCCGGCCCTTTCAGGCGTCCTCGTGATGGAGCATGCGAAATCAGATGACACTCGCCAAACGATACCCGTGAGCGCAGGCCGATTGAGCAGTCGTTGAGGACCATCAGATACAAGGTGGGGGCTCACCGCGAGCCTTTGAGCCTGTCCGCGATCGCCAACCACTGGGACAACATCGACCCGGAAAAAGCGGCATCGATGATCCGACCGGTCCTTGACTTGTTCGAAGGTTTGAAGAGTCTGAAAATCGACAGTTGGACGAAGACCGAGGAAACCGAGGGCGGAAAGAAAGTTGCTCACATCGCACCGATGTTACCGATATTGCCAGCATTTGAGCAGGATTCGTCGGGGGAGCAACTTTCTGACCCCGCAAGTCCCGCCTCTTCAGGTCCAGTCCCTGATCCCAAAGACGGACAAGAAATGGTGAGGACCATTCCATTCGGCGGTCGGTCCGTACAGCGGACGGATTGGTCAACATCACTGCGGAGGACCCACCCCGCCGTGGTGGCTCCGGGCGTTTGTGGTGGCCTCAGGTCACGTTGACCTGGTTCTTGGCGATGTTGACCTGGAGGGCGGGCGGGGCCGGCTTGCGCACGCGGGCCAGGGTCTCCAGGACCGAGAGGAAGCGCCGGTGGGCCCGATCGATGGGCCGCTGGTGATACTCGGCTTCATTGAGATTCGTGCCGCCGGCGTTCTCGTAAGACTGCTCGAACGAGTGGACCGCGAACCGGCAGATCGCCGCCCGCTCGACCAGCAACTTCACGATCGGTGCGGGGTCGGGCCCCTCCAAGTCCCTCTGGACCTTGGCGATCTTGGCCAGGACCGCCTCCCGGATGAGTTGGTCGTCGCGCGCGGTCTTTCGGGCGAGTGAATTGGGCAACCAGACGGCGGGAGACCCGTAGGCGTCCACCATGCGGGCCCCGGACTGCGGCGCCCGCAAGGGCCGCCTTCGGTCCCGCCCTCGCACACGAACCACCAGCGTCGGCCGCACGAGGGCAGGACGGTCGTCACCAGTCTCACCGTGTGGATGACGGGCCTGGCCGACCGCGTGCTATCGCTCAGGGCCATGGTCCCGGTGTCGGCACCGGCCTTCATGTCGAGGTCCACCGACGCGATTTCCCGATCGCCACCGTCCCGTCAGGCCCACCCGGTGACGCACGAGGCCCCGGGCCGGATGACCCCGGCACGCATGAGGAGGCCCACGTCCAGGGCCAAGCAGGACCCCACCGTGCGCATGGCGTAGGGGTTGCCGGTCCCCCTGCGTCCCGACCCGTATCCTCCCATGCCAAGGCCACATTCTCGGATTTGCCGAAATCCACAGCGATTTCAACCCGGTGACGCCCCACCCCCGCGCGCGGGCCGGCGGCGGCGGGGACACAAGCACCGGGAAGAGCACCGGGATGCCCCTGGCGCGGGCCCATCGACCCGGTAGAGCGGCTCCAAGAACGCCCGGGCGTCGCCGCGAAGGGCCATGCGAAGCCAGATCTCGGCCGCCTCCCGGAGTAGGCCGTCCTGCTCCAGGGCCTCCGCCAGCTCCTCATCGGCAACGCCGCGATCGATCAACCTGATGATGGCATCGCGGCTGCGGTGGGCCCGAGAGTAACCGCCCGGGTTGCCGGACTGGCCAGGCCTCCAGGGCGACTTCGAGGTTGCCTGGCCTCGAGACAGGTCGAGGGTTCATTGTCCGGCCCCCTCAGTCACGGACCGGACCATCGCCACGACTTCGGCCCGGACCGTAGCGGGCAAGGACGGCCACGCCCGCACGACTTCAGCCAAGTCGGAGGCCGACTCTGGGAAGGAAGTGGGCAAATTCTGGGCAAGCGCGGGAACCGCTTGACGTAAGTCGATGCGCCCGACAGGATTCGAACCTGTGACCTGCGGTTTAGGAAACCGCCGCTCTATCCACCTGAGCTACGGGCGCGAAACGCACCCCGATTCTGGACGCTCTTCAGGTATCCTGTCAACCAGAGCGGACCGGGCCTTTTCAGGTTCGCCGTCCGACTTCGTGTCCCACAGGGCCCCCTCCACGATGAACGATCGCGTCGCTGTTGTGACCGGCGGTTCGCGCGGGATTGGTCGCGGCGTCGTCCTCGCCTTGGCCGCTTCCGGCTTCCGCCTTGGTGTGAATTATCGAACCGATGTCGAGGCCGCCCATGAGACGTGCGAACTGGCCCTCGCTTTGGGTGCTCCCGACGCCGTCCCTCTTCCAGCCGACGTCGCCGACCTGGACCAAGGCCGGGCCCTTGTCGAAAGTGCCCTTCAGCGCTTTGGTCGCATCGACGTTTGGATCAACAACGCGGGTGTGGCACCCGCCAAGCGGGCCGACCTACTCGAAGCGACCCCCGAAAGCTGGGACCGCGTCCTCGGCATCAACTTGCGAGGGCCCTTTTTTCTCACGCGGTCGGTCGCCTTGGCCATGATCGACCTGGTGGAAAAGGGGGTCATCCAAGGGCCGACGATCGTGTTCGTCACGTCGGTCTCGGCCGTCTTCGCGAGCGTGAATCGGGGCGATTACTGCGTCTCCAAGGCGGGCCTGAGCATGGTCGCCTCGCTCTTCGCGGCGCGACTGGCCAAGCATGGGATCGCCGTGCACGAGGTCCGACCGGGCATCATTGCCACCGACATGACGGCGCCCGTGAAGGGGGCTTACGACCAACGCCTCGCCGACGATTTGCAACCGATCGCGCGCTGGGGCACCCCCGAAGACGTGGGTCGGGCGGTGGCCGCCCTCGCGAACGATTCCTTTCCCTTTTCGACGGGCGCCGTCTTCTGGGTGGATGGCGGCCTTCATCAACGCCGACTTTGAAGATCGCGCCTTCCACTTCGAACAAATTCTGGTAATTTCGGTGGCATCGCGAGACCATCGGTCGCGCGGTGTCGTCCGGGCCGGCGTAGTCACCGCTCGATGACGGGCGGCGCATGGACCGAACGAACGGTTCGAGTCGGGCGCACGACGGAGGGGACCATGGCCAAAGGCAACAATTCGCAGAAGAAAGAAACCAAAAAGCCCAAGAAAGACGCCGCCGCCAAGGAGGGCAAAAAGAAGTAAACCGAAGGGCCCCTGAAGGCCCAGGGACGTCGCCCCGGTCATGGGTGGCGTCCCCATCTCCAAGGGACCTCTCGCCCTTCAGCCCCCGAGAGGGCAGATGTCGATTCCGATTTTGTGAATGCCTGAGTGTGTTGAAATGAAATGACCGAGTCTCTCCGGCCAAGCTCGAGCTCGGGCCATCGAACAAAGCGAGGATTGAAATCGATCTCGGTCATCAAGGGGCCTGAGGTCCCGTGGTGGGACTTGGCGAGGCGTCTTCGGCGGGACCACGCTCCCAGCGGATGACCAGTCCGTCTTCGGGGTCGACGACCTGGCCGACTTGATGGAACCCGCATTTCTCCAGGACGCGTCCCGATGGATCGTTCTCGCGTTTGGTATGGGCCCGGACGCTGAGGACCCGACCACTCGCGAGCGCGAAGCGGGTCAGCGCCTCGGCGACTTCAGTGGCGAAACCGAGACTGCGATAGGGCGGGTCGATGCCGTAAGCGATTTCGACGAAACCGGAGATGTCGGGCGGTCCCTTGAAAGCGCAACCGCCGACGGTCGAGCCGGTGGCCCGCTCGACGACGGCGTAACTGAAGACCCAAGGGTTGCCGGCCGGAGTGGACCGAACGCGGTCCATCCAAGCGGGAGACAGCTCGGTCTGGACCTCGGGAGGTAGCGAAGCGACCCAAGCGAGCACTTCCTCAGGCCGCTGAAGGACCAAGTCCAGGCGAGGAGTGGGGACCACAAGCGTCGTCATCCAGCGCACCTCGATCGGCCAACCCAGGAGTGGTTGTCTTGGAAACGTCCGCCAGGCAGACAGTAACCGTTGGTCACAGGTTCGCCAAAGACCGAACGTCGGAATCACGGCCAAGAGGGTCGAACTCAAGGACCAGGGCAATCGGTCCTCCCAAGGGACCGAAACCCATAAAGCAACGCCGACAAGTCAGCCCGAAGGGTCGCCACGAAGCGGGTGCCTGAAAGCTCGTGGCTGCAGAGTTGCTTGGTTACGGGACCGCGGGAGGAGGCGTTTCGACGTCGATCACCTGACCTTCGCGTGCCAATCGGGGTGGGGTGGTGTGATGCGACGACGACGGCCCCGATCCGCGGGTCGTAGACCGCGATGGCACCGGCCGACGAACCATGCGGGCGGTGGAACGCGGCCCCATACCGCCAAATCGGGGCCCGCCCTTCGATCACGACCAAGGCCCCACGGGGCAATCGAAATCGTCTCCTATTTGCCAAATCATCTTCACAATTTGTTAGTGCTCCTGGCTCATCCTTCTCATCGCTCGAACCCCCTCAGGCCCCTGGCGGTGCTCTTGGGCGACCTCGCGGCGACGGCCTTTCGGTCTCCGTACCTCAGCGTTTCCAATGGCGGAGCAGGTCGGCGTGGTCGTCGGTCCAGACCGACGCTTCGCGGTCGGGCGCTGGGTCGAACCAGCGTCGGTCCGTTGCGATCGGCCCCAGGTCTGCGACCGTCCGCGCCAGGACCGCGAAGGCCGAGGCGGACTTCCCTTCACGGGCCTCTTCTCGCGTGAGCGTCACGTCCATCCGCACGCGCGCCACCAGGCCGGCGTCTCGCGCGAGGGCCCCCACCACGGGCGCCAGGTCGAAGTAACGGTTCGAGATGTTGATCAAGACCGTCCCGCGTGCCGTCAGCTTCTTCAAGTAGATCGACAGGGCCTCGCGTGTCAGCAGATGCACGGGGATGGCGTCGGAGCTGAACGCGTCGATGATGATCAAGTCGAACGAGTCGTCGGACGCGGCGGCGAGTCCGATCCGGCCGTCGCCGAGGTGGATCGCCATGGACCGGGCCGGGCAGTCCTTCAAGTAGGTGAAGTCGCGCGGGTCGAGGGCGATGCGCGCCACTTCGGGGTCGATCTCGAAGAGGGTCCACGACTGCTCGGGATGGGCGTAAGCGGTCAAAGCGCCCGTGCCCAGGCCCACCAGCGCGACCCGTCTTGGCGTGCGTGTTTCGGCGTCGAGCATCGCCAAGAACTGTCCACCGGGTCCCGTCTCGTGGTAATACGACAGGGGGGACCGCTCGCGGCCCGGCCCGCGCGCTTGGGTCCCGTGCAGGGTGCTGCCGTGCCGGAGCCTGTGGAATTGGCCGTCGGCGTCGCGCGTCACGGTGGAGACCCCGTAGAAGCTTCGCGCCCGCTCGATCACGCGGCCGTCTTGATGGGCGAGGGCCCCAGCGGCCAGGACCAAGAGCGTCACCAGGGCGAACCGAACGGGGCGGTCTTTCTGCGTGAACATCAGCAAGGCCCCAGCCCCCAGGACGACCCGCAGCGGCACCGAGCCCGCTTCCCCCTTGCACCAGGACGGCAACAAGGCCACCGCGCCGACGACCGCCAGTCCCAAACTCACGGCCCGAAAGACCTCGCGCCGCCAGGTGCCGGTACGCGAGCGCACGGCCGGCAAGCTAAGCCCGGCCAAACCGATCATCAACGGATACTCGGTGATGTCCGAAAAAACGACCGGCGCGATCAAGGCGTTGAAGACGCCCCCCAAAACACCGCCGACCGAGAGCGCCAGATAGAACGAAGTCAACCTCGCCGCGTCGGGGCGCGAGCGGGCCAGTTCGCCATGACAGGCCCACGCGACCAGGAAGAAGGCCCCCAAATGCACCGGGACCAGCTCCGGCCGCAAGATCGGCCCGATGTTCAAGACGAGCACCAGAAGCACGATGGCCACGGGGGTCGCGCGCAAGACCCAGGCATGAGGCATGAGCGGCCTACTCGCGAAGGCCAGGATGAACGTGAGGAGATACAGGGCCAGGGGCACGACCCACAAGAGCGGGATGGACGCGATGTCGGTGCTCAGATAGGTGGTCACGCCCAGGAGTAGGCTCGACGGCACGAACGCGAGGCCCACCCAACGTAGCCAAGGGCCCAGGGCGACCGGGGCGGCTGGGGCGCTTTCGGCGCTTGTGTTTGGTTGCTCGGAAGTCCGTCGGGCCAGGCACCAGGTCAAGACCATCCAGAGAACATAGCAGGCCATCCAGACCCGATTTTGGGTCGCGAGTCCCAGTCGCGGCTCGATGAGGAGGGGATAGGCCAGAAGGGCCATCATGCTGCCCAGGTTGCCGGCCGCGTAGAGGAAGTAAGGATCGGAAGCGCCTTCGTCGCGTGACGAGGCCAGCCAGCGTTGAAGCAGGGGCGCGGAAGTCGCGACCGCGAGAAAGGGCGGCCCGGCCGTGGCCAAGAGCAGTCCCAGCAAGCCGAGCGTCGGGTCGCTCCCCATACGGAGCGTCCCCCCATCACCATTCAAGGCGAAGGGGAGAAAGGCCAGGGGGACGACGATCAAGACCGCGTGCAGTCGGGCCTGAAGGCGCGTGCCCATGCGTTTGGTCGATTCATGAGCATAGGCATACCCCAGCAACAAAGCGGCCTGAAAGAAGAGCATGCACGTGGTCCAAACGGCCGCCGACCCGCCCAGACGGGGCAAGATCATGCGCGCGACCATTGGCTGGACCGAAAAGAGCAAACCCGCGCTGAGGAATGAAAGCCCGACAAAGAGCGGCAAGACCGATCGCCCGAGTTTCGAAGGGACGCGTACCAGGCGAGGACCCAGCCGGGTCCGGCGAACGGAAGCGAGACTCATGGCGAGGGCCCTCCCTGAAGGGGAGGTTAGGTCACGTTCGCGGGGTCCGCTCTCGGGTTGGATGGGTGCGTCGCAAGCCCCACCCGCTCGGATTGGTCCTCTTCGACTCACTGAGACGATCAGCGCCGGGCCGCCGACAATCCCATCGCTTGCAGGAGGACGAGCCAAGCACCCGCGGCGTACAGGAAGGTCCACCGGGCCCTCTTCCCCTTTCCCGACCAGGCCGGCCCTCCCGTGAGGCCCATCATGATCGGCACGGCGACCGGCAGGAAATAACGTCCCTGGGCCTGGAAGCCGTGACTCACGAAGTTCACCCAGACGAACAAGGCGGCCGTGGCCAGGCAGACCGTCACCATCAGGACCATCGATCGCCAGGCCGGTTTGGAAATGCGACCGACCAGGGCCGCTCCTCGAGCGACGGTCATGCCAAGCATCACAACGACGATCACCAGCGTCCCTTGATAGGCCCATTCCGGCAGACGCTTGTCCATCCAGCCGAAACGGCCCCAGAAGCTCTGCCAGGCCGTCGCGATCACGGCCCCCCAGGCCGACCCCGAAGCGATCGAAATCGGGATGAACCGGGCGCGGAAGTACTTGGCCGCGTCGGCCACCCCGGTCGGTTCGCCGTAAAAGAAAAGGTTGCGCCCGAACGTCCAGCCGCCGACCAGCATGAAGGCCGACGTCGCACCGATCGTCATGCGGGCGAAGAGGCGAAAGCGATCCGCCTTCGGTGCGTCGAGGCAGCGGAAAAGGGCCGTCAAGCCGATCGCGGGCACCAAAGCCAGGCCGTTCTGCTTGGCGAGCAAGGCCGCGCCCGCGATCGCGCCGGCGCGAACCAGCCAGGGGTCGTCGTTCGGGTCGCGCAGTGATTTCAACAAGGAAGCCAACCCGAGCGCGCAGAGGAAATTCACCAGCGAGTCGTTCCCGGCCGTCGCCGCGTTGAAGCTCGCTTGCGGGACCAAGGCCAGAGCGCCCGCCGCCGCGATCGCCCAGACCGGCTCGGACGGCGCCAAGAAACGCGCCGCGAAGTAACAGGCCACAACCGTCGCCGCGCCGAAGACCACCGAAAGCAGCCGCAAGACATACAAGGTCGCCACCGGGTCGCTTCGCACGGGCAATGAGACGAGGGCCCCCAGCATGTAATAGAGCGGCGGTTGGAACGACTCATACGGGGCCAAACGCAGGGGGTCGGTTTGACCGAAGCGCCGGGCCGCTTCCACCATCGCTCGATCGGGCGGGGGCCAGACGATCACCCCCGTCGGGTCCTCGTCGAACCTGATTCGCAAGGTCGGTAGCTCCAGGCGGTCGCGGACCTGGGCGACCGCCTGCGCGTGGGCCGGTTCGTCGGGCGCCCCGAAAGGCGGCACCACCAGGGCCCAAACCGCGCCGAGCGCGAAACTCAGGCCACCGAGAAGCAGCGGCCATTTTGCCGAAGGGTCGTTGCCGGAGGCCCGGTTGGGCGTGCTCAAGGCGCAGCCTCACTCCCTGCCTTCGCGGGCCTCGGCGCGAAATCGAGCGAAGGTCCCGGCGCGCAGAGGCCGCAAAGGCAAGCGAGCCCAAGGGCCACGACCACCGCCCAGCGCGGTCGCTCGGACCAAAGGCGGACCCCAACGGCGGGGACCAGGCCTCCCAACGCGATCAGTCCGACCGCGTTGGACGGAGTGATGAGAAACAGGGCGAGCACCACGCAAGCCCCGCGAAAGGCGAGCTGGGCGGTCACTAGCGACTTCCCCCGTTCACGCAGTCCCCACCCGAGCAGGACCGCCACCGAAGCGATGCCCAGGGCCAGCCCCAATCCGCGAGCCTCGGGGGCCTTCTCACCCGGTTTCACAAGGATGTGATCAAGCCATTCATGGTTGAGCCAAATCAGCAAGCCAATCAAGGTGAATTGAAGAAGGGCGAAGACCAAAGGCCGTCGTTCGAATCGATAAGCGTTGATCAGTTCCGATGCCCAGGAAGGGGCCGTCCCAACGACGAAGGCGAGTCCCACGCGGCCATCGAGACACAAGAGTCCCGCCCCGCAACCGGCACAGGTCCAAAGCCAAGGGATGGGTTGGGCGATGAGTCTTGGGAGACCCAGCGTCAGGAGCGCGGGGAGGACGAACGCGAGTGCCGGTTCGGGCCCTGTCGGCATGGGGAGCAAGACGATGAAGAGGGCCAAGAGAGGGCCGCCCCAGGCCCAAGCCGCTCGAAACGCGAGCACGATCGCGGGGACGAAGAAGGCCCGATCGGGCCCTTGCCAGGTGTACGGATGGGCCATCACGGCGACGAGTCCCAAGCACCAAGGAGCGAGGACGTCGCGCGTTCCTTGAAAGCTGATCCACCCGTGGGCCGTCTCGCGGCCGACCCGCAACCAGTCCCAAACGGCGAGCAAGGCCAAGGAACAAGCGAGGACCTTCTCGAATGTCCCAAGCCCCCACGTCCCGCAAGCAAGCTGGACGAACAGGCACAAAGGGACCAATGCCTGAGAAGCGTATGCCAAGCGCTGAAGGCGCTGACGGGCGTCGATCAGGTCTCGGGCCGTACTCTCGGCCCAAACCGCGACCGCCAGGGCGATCGACCCTATGAGGAAGGTCGGCAGGTGCGTCCCCGCGGACCTCGCGATCGAGACCCCCACGGCAAGGGCCGCCGCCACGGGGACGACCCCCGCACCCAGAAGGTCGAGCAGGGTCGGCCCTCGGAGCGAACGCCGAAATCGAAGAAGGCCCAGCATCAGGACCACGACCACCGCCGGCAGGCCAACGAGAGGAAAGACAACACGTGTCGAGACGCCGCCGGAAAACGCATGGGACGCCAAGGGGACCAACGCCAGACCAATCGCGACGAGGAGGGCGTTTCCAGGAGAGATGCCCCGGTCGGTCGAACGGGGACGCGGTCGCGGCGGGAGCGAGGTCCGGTGCCGGTGCAAAGCGTGGGTGTTGAACGGGTCGCGACTGGACATGAAGGCGGCCTAAGGACCATGCAAGGCGTTGGGACCGAGGCATCGGCCTTGTAGCCGATCCCTGGTCGCGTTGTCCAGCGCTGGACATCGAGACCGCTTCCGATGACGATGGTTAAGACCGGCCGCGACCCATTCGCGGCGCACGACCCGTTCGCATCATGCGAGGCCCTCATGGCGCTTTCCGACGTCCTCATCATTGGTTCCGGTTCCGCCGGCCTGACTGCGGCCCTTTACGCGGCCCGCGCCAACCTGCATCCGATCGTGTTCGAAGGGGAGGAGCCGGGCGGACAACTCACGCTCACGACGGCCGTGGACAACTTCCCCGGCTTTCCCGAAGGGATCATGGGGCCGGACCTCATGGACCAGATGCGCGCTCAAGCCCAACGCTTCGGGGCCGTGACCAAGGACGAGACCGTGAAGGCGGTCGACCTCTCGAAAAGGCCCTTCCGCGTGACCAGTCGCGGCGGCGGCAAGGACCACGAATTCGAGGCCCGCGCGTTGATCATCGCCACGGGGGCGTCCGCCCGCTGGCTCGACATTCCCGCCGAGCGGCCATTCAAGGGGAAGGGGGTCCACACCTGCGCGACCTGCGACGGCGCCCTCTATCGCAACAAGGTCCTGGGGGTCGTCGGCGGGGGCGATTCCGCCGTCGAAGAGGCCACCTTCTTGACGCGGTTCGCGTCCAAACTCTACGTGATCCACCGGCGCGACCAGCTTCGGGCCTCCAAGATCATGCAAGAGCGGCTCTTCAAAAACCCCAAGATCGAGCCGGTCTGGCACGCGGTGGTGGACGACGTCCACGGCCGGCCCGACGACTTTCCGGCGCTCACGGGCGTGACCCTGAAAGACCCGCGCGACGGCTCGAAGCGGGAACTGGCCCTCGACGGCCTTTTCCTCGGCATCGGTCATGTGCCCAACACATCTCTTTTTGAGGGACAGCTCGCCCTCACCCCGGCGGGTTACTTGCTCACGCGTACGGCCCTGGCATGGGACGGCATCGAAGCGCCGGCCGGTCTGATGAGTCAAATGGCCAATTTCGGCACAGCGACAAGTGTGGAAGGTGTTTTCGCGTGCGGCGACGTGGTCGATACCCACTACCGCCAGGCGATCACGGCGGCCGGCTCCGGCTGCGCCGCGGCGATCGACTGCGAGAAGTGGCTCGAGGCCCAGGGCCACCACGACTGACGCGCCGTCGTGAAAAAGGACCGTGGACCATCCTCACGCCGCGGTCCCTGAAGAGCGCGAAGACGTGCGAACCTTGGGGCCGGGCGACATGTCGCCGCTTTCCCTCGACACGAGTTGTTGCGTCGAACCGAACATTGCCAGCGACGAAGGCCGCGCCGATAATCGAAGCGGTGATGTCGGAAGAGGAGGCCTGAAGCATGTCCACGGCCGCGCCCGTCCACCCGGCCTTGATCACCGCCGAGCAATTCGCCGAGCGTCCCGACCCGGGCCATCCGGAGGAACTGGTCCGAGGAAGGATCGTCCCCATGCCGATGACGAGACCTCGACTCGGCGAGATTTGCGGGAGGACCGATCGGGTCCTCGGCGTCTTCGTCGACGAACACGATCTCGGACGGGTCTTGACCAACGACACGGGCGTCATCACCGAACGCGGTCCCGACACGGTGCGAGGCGCCGACCTCGCCTATTACAGCTTCGCGCGAGTCCCTAAAGGGCCTCTTCCCGACCGTTACTTGGATGTCGCCCCCGAACTGGTCGTGGAGGTCCTTTCGCCGACGGACCGCTGGCCGAAGGTGATGGTGAAGGTCGGCGAGTACCTGGCCGCCGGAGTGCTGGTGGTCCTGGTGCTCGACGACGAGCGTCGCGCGGCCCACGTCTTCACGGCCGAGGGGGCCAATCGCATCCTTTCGGCCGAGGACGAATTGACGCTGCCGGAACTCTTCGGTGAGGGCCTTCGAGTGCGGGTTGAGCGTTTCTTCGCGTAACATCCAACTCAAACTGTTCCGATGAGCAAAGTCCGACGCGATGGTGTCATCAACCGAAACACCTCCGGGGCCGGGACTCAGGGGCCGGGTCGATGATCCGTGGCGGCGCGAGCGGCGGGTCTTTCATCGACGGCTGCCGGACTTCTTACGGACGCATCGCGATCAAATCGTGGCGATCAACGAAGTCCCGTCGTGACGGACCACTGGAGAAGCTCCCCGAGCGGGAACTCCGGGCGAACGTCGCCTCGCGCAGAGGCCGACGCGGATCGCGACCCGACGGCCCCTCACGCCCAAGCCGGTCCCTCTCGGGTAGAATCGCCAGGAGACGCGTTGGCCCAGGTTCGAGGACTTCGTCATGACCGGCCCATTCCCCGGTGTCGATCCCTATCTGGAAGACCAGTTCTACTGGATGGAGTTTCATGGGAGGTTCCTGTATTCGCTCCAAGAGGTGCTGGGTGACCATCTCCCCGACGATTACGAGGCCCGGATCGACGAGCGCGTGAAGTTGGTCGACGTCGAGTCCGATTCGGCCATCCAGATACGACCTGACGTGGCGGTCACGTATTCATCGGGTCGGCCAAGCGCCGGGACTGCGGCCCTACTCGACCCCGACACCATCCCCACCATCGTCATGGACGAGGACCGCGAGGTCTTCTTGAAGGTCTTGCATCGGCCCGATCGCAAGGTCGTGACGATCATCGAACTCCTCTCGCCTGCGAACAAGTCCGAAAGTGATCGTCGCGATTATCTGACACGTCGCAACGCGATCATGCACCAGCCGGTCCATCTCGTCGAACTGGACTTCCTCGTCGCGGGCCAGAGCGTCCCGATGAGACGACCGATGCCGCCAACCGATTTTCACGCGATCCTTAGTCGATGGGAGCAGCGTCCGGATTGCCAGGTGTATTCGTGGGGGGTGCGCCAGGGGTTGCCCTCGTTGCCGATTCCTCTGCGTGCGCCCGACCCTGACGTGATGATCGACATGGCGGACGTTTACGCGACCGCCTATCAACGCGGTCGCTACGCGAAATCGGTGGACTATCGGCGCGCGCTGAGTGTGCCTCTGGCCGAGGCGGACCGGGCCTGGGCCGAAGAACGCGGGCGCGCGTTCGTTCGGCCCTTGTCGCAGGAACGAGGACCCGACAGCTCCGAGTCATTGACCCACCCTGGGACAACCGACCGCGAAACGTGACTTGAGGCCCAAGGACACGAAGACTGAGCAAGGGGTGGGACCAAACCACGTCGACGGCCGCGAGCGCCGGCGCTCCGGTCTCGACCGCCGAGGAGTTCTTCGCGCGTCCCGACTCAGGCCATCCGCGACGAGGGGTCTTACCGAGTGCGCGGTCAACGCGGAAATGCCGGGTCCTCTCCATCTTTTGTAAGGTCCGCTATTGCGGACCTCACCAAGATTTACCCAAAGAGGTCCGCAATAGCGGATCATAAATTTACGAGTTTACAGATCGCGAGGCCGCTCGCGGAACGCGACAACGGGTACATCTCGCACGGTGTTCGCGCGGCCCGGCCTCGTTGACCACGCGACGGGGAAACGGTTCGCCCGGACCTGGGCAACACAGATGAATGAGTGGTCAAACCCATCATGAGATGCTTCTTGAGCGGGTCTTACGCGACTTCTCAGCGCGGCGGCAGTCGCCCCGCGGTCAACGGAATGTTGGGTTGTCTCCGAAGCAGCGTCCGCGATGGCCGCCGCCTCGCTGGGCAGAGACCCCGAGGTCCAAACGAAGCTGTAGACCGAGCGGAGTGAACCGGCGCGCGGAGCGAGCCCTCGGGCACGAGACCGAGGCGGCCCTGATCCACAGTCGATGGGTCCACGCGGTGAAACCGACGGGCTTCATCCATTGGGGCCATTCGCATGAGTTCGGGACCTGCAAACCCGTTCCACGGGATGGAGTTTCATGGGAGGTTTCTTCATTGGCCCCAACGGGCCCTTCGCGACGGCCCCCCGACGACCCAGAGGCCCGCATCGACAAGCGCGTGAAGGTGTGGGGCGGTCGCCGACCGCCATGCGAGGAAGGCCCCTGGCGGGGCCTTCGCGGTTGTCCGTTGACGTCGATCGCTCAAGGCATCGGGTACAGGTGCCGATGCGTTTGCCACCAGGTCCGTCGGCGTCGATTCGCCTCGGCGAAGTCGATGCTCGTCGGGTCCTCGATGGCCTGGAAGTCGGTGACTTCCCGCAAGACGAACTCCCAGGGCAGGGCCCCGCCTTCTTCCATGCGGGCCATCACCCAGGGGACGATCGCCCGGCCGGCCGCCACCAGGTCGCGATATGCGGCACAGTCGAGATAGTCTTTGAGGTTGGAACTCCACCGGACGCTTTCGCAGTGGAGTCGCCAGTCGCGGGCCAGGTCGGCCCAGTGCTCGGTCGTGTTCATGATCAAGCTCCCGCTCGTCGAGGCCGGTGGGGACGTCACGCTCGACAGGTCAGGCCAAGCGAGCGTAGATCGCCACGGGACGACCGTAGGAGGTGCTGCCGAAAACGTCCGCGGTGAGGTGTCGGATGAGCGGGTCGGAACCCAGCTTGCTCGACCAGGTCCCATCGCTGTTCTGCAGGGCGGCGTGGGTCATCTTCCCGTCCTTCGCGTAGAGACAGATCTTCAGGACGCCGGCTTGGAGCGACGTGTCCAGGGTGGACAGGCGGCGGAACCCCGACCGAGCGTACTCCGTGTCGAACGAGGCGAGCGTCTCTCCGGGCCAGACCCAGCGGGTCGTCACGCCTTCGGACCAGGCGATGCAGTTGTATGTGTCGGGGAAGGACTGGACGGGGGTTTGCGAGCCCAAGACCTCATACACGCCGCGGAGCGAGGCGAAGTCCCGGTCCACGATCGCGCGTTGCGCCGCGTGGCGCGTCGTGTCGAGAGAGAGGTCGCCCGTCTCGACGACACCTGTCCGATACGTATTGAACTGGAACGTGAAGGGCATGCCGTGAGTGCGGGCCGAAGGTTGCCAGTTCTCCAGACCGGAGGCGACGAAGTTCTTGCTGGGGAGGACCAGGGAGCGCTCCTGGTAACCGGGGGCGAAGCTCTCGTCGAAGCGGACCGAGGCGTAGGCGCTTTGCCGAGGCACCGTGAGGACCTGCGTTTGGCCGGGGTTGATCGTATAACGTTGCCAGGTGGACTGCCCCTGCCACTTCAGGTCGTACACCAGCGGGATGGTCGTCAAGTTGGTCTCGGTGATGACCGACAGGGCCACGCGACTGGCCAGGAGCTGTCGCCCCTCCAGAGGCTCGAAGGCGACGCTTCGCTTGGGCGAGGGCCTCGCGGGACGACTTCCCCTGACGAAGAGGGCCTTGACCCGGCCCAGCAGCCCGACCTTCTCTCGACCGTCTCGGTTTCCAAGGACGTTCATCGGTCAACCTCGTGATGTTGTTGATTGCCATTTGGCCGAGCGACCGCGAGCGGCGACCGCCTCCGTGACGAACATCCCCGAACGGGCCGCCGACCCTTCATCCTCGCCGGCTTTTTTTTGCGAGAGCTCGTCCGTACCCTCGTCCGGTCGCGATCAGCGTCTGGGAAACCGCCGAGCGGTTTGTTAAGATCCGGCACGTCGCGACGGTGCTTTGGTCGCGATTTCCTTGTGAGGAATCGGTAATGCCCACAGACGACGGCTCGGTCACGCGGTGGGTCGCGGGACTGAAGGCGGGCGACCCGGCGAGCGCCCATCCGCTTTGGCAACGCTACTTCGAGCAATTGGTCCGTCTGGCGCGGGCCCGCCTGCGCGATGCGCCTCGCGGCGCGGCCGACGAGGAGGACGCGGCGCTCAGCGCCTTCGATAGTTTCTGCCGCGGCGCGAGCGATGGCCGCTTTCCGCGACTGGACGATCGCGAGGACCTCTGGAAGGTCCTGGTGACGATCACGGTGCGCAAGGCATCCGACCTGGTGCGTCATGAACGCCAACTCAAGCGCGGCGGTGGTCAGGTCCGCACCGAGGCCGACCAGCTCATGGCCGCGCTCGAAGGCGGCGGTCTTCAACAGGCCCCCGCGCGCGACCCGAGTCCCGAGATGGCCGCGATGCTCGCCGAGGAATGCCGCCTCCGGTTCGAGGCCCTGCCGGACGAGTCGCTCCGTGAAGTGGCCCGTCTCCGCCTGGAAGGACACGCCGACCGCGAGATCGCCGGCATCCTGAATTGCGGTCTGAGCACCGTCGAACGGCGCCTGCGCGCCATCCGCAAGGTCTGGAAGGAGGGCGCGGAATGACCCCCGATCGTTCTCGGTCCCACCTCACGCTGGAGACCGACCAGGTCCTTGAAGTGAACCGCTGTTGCGATCGTTTTGAAGAAGCCTTGCGCCGCGGCGAGCGACCATCCATCGCCGATGCGTTGGCGGCCGTGGCCGAGGCCCTGCGCCCCGCACTCTTTCAAGAGTTGCTCGCGATCGAAGTGGAGCAGAGGCGTGAAGGGGGCGAGCGGGTCGCGGTCGGCGAATATCGCGAGCGATTCCCCGACCAAGTGGCGATCGTCGATGATCTCTTCTGCCGTCAAACCGACGATCAGGACCGCGATGCCCCACATTTCCAGCGGGACCTGCTTCTCGGCTTGGTCGCGGTCCGGGTCGGACTGATCGACGCGGGGGCGCGGTCGGCGGAGTTCCAAGCACTTCGCGAGGAACTCGACCGCCTCGACGCGGACCAACTCGCCGCCCTCTCCGCCCTCACGGACCAATTGGTGAGGAAGCACGGCGGCGCGTCAGCGGCCCTGGAAACGCTGGGACCCGGCGGCGCGGCTCGAGGAGCGACCTCACCGCAGCCCGGCCCCGACCAGGACGCGACCATCTCGCACCAAGGCACGGGGGGCACGCCCCAACCCGCCGCCGGCGCATCGACATCCGGAAAGGTGCCGGGCGGGGACGGCCGTTTTCACACCTTGCGTCCCCATGCGAAAGGTGGCCTGGGCGAGGTCTTCGTGGCCCTGGACCGGGAGTTGAATCGAGAAGTGGCCCTCTAGGAGGTCCTCGGTCGGCACGCGAACGACTCGGCGAGCCGGCAGCGGTTCCTCTTGGAGGCCGAGATCACGGGGGGCCTGGAACATCCGGGCATCGTGCCCGTCTATGGTTTGGGGACTTACCCCGATGGCCGCCCCTACTACGCCATGCGCTTCATCCGAGGTGACTCCCTCAAGGAAGCGATCGCGGCCTTCCACAGTCGCGAAGCGTCGGGAAATGACGGCAAGCGGGCCGGACCGCGGACTGACGTGGTCGCTTTTCGCAACCTGCTGCGTCGGTTCCTCGACGTCTGCAACGCCATCGAGTACGCGCACTCGCGAGGGGTCCTCCATCGGGACTTGAAGCCCGGGAACATCATCGTGGGACGCTACGGCGAAACGCTGGTGGTGGATTGGGGGTTGGCCAAGGCGACCGGGCGGACCGAAACGACCGTCGAGGAGGCCGCGCTGACGCCCTCGTCGTCGAGCGGGTCGGTCGAGACGCTCCCAGGCGCGGCGGTGGGCACGCCCGCGTACATGTCTCCGGAACAAGCGCGTGGGGACGTCGACTCCCTCGGCCCTCGGTCCGACGTCTACGCGCTGGGGGCCACCCTGTACTGCCTTCTCACGGGCAAGGCACCCTTCGAGGGGAAAGTCCTGGAGGTCCTGGCCGCCGTGAAGGAGGGCCGATTTCGGGCCCCCCGCGTCCTGAGGCCGGAGACGGACAAGGCCCTCGAAGCCATTTGCCTGAAGGCGATGGCCCTCAAGCCGGAGGACCGCTACGAAAGCGCTCGGGCGCTCGCCGACGACATCGAAAGGTTGCTCGCACCCGCGGGTGCGCTTCGTCCTCGAACAGTCCCATGACGCCCTCGGGTCCTCGCTCCTGTCCGGTGGTCGGGTCGACCTGGAGTTCACGGCTCGCCGACCGAGAAACCCGAGCGTCACCTGGCAGCGACTCTTCACCGAGCCCCTGGGGTTGGCCGTGCCGCGCGGGCACCGGCTCGCCGGCGCGTCGGCGGTCGGGCTGGCTGATGTGGCGAATGAGGGCTTCGTCATGCTCCGACCGCCGTGGGCGCTCCGGGCGACGGTCGACCAGCTCTGCGCGGCCGCGGGCTTCGAGCCGCGGGTCACGCTCGAGGCCGACGACCTGCCCACGGTCCGTGGCTTTGTCGGCGCGGGGTTGGGGGTTGCGCTCGTGCCGACGATGACCTCGGGCTCCGTCGAGGCCGGGGCCGAGGCCGGGGCCGGGGTCCTGGCCCGGGAGCGCGGCGACGGGGTCGTCATACTGCCGGTCACGGACGTCGGGGCGAGCCGCGACGTGGGGCTGGCCTGGTCGACGCAGCGGCGGCTGTTGCCGTCGGCCGAGCTCTTCCGCCGGTTCGCTCTCGCGGAGTCCGCGCGGGTGGGCCGATGAGAGCGGCGAGCCCACCGTTGACCCGCCGGCGCCGCCTCCTTGTCCTCGCGACCTGCTGCCTCAGCCTCTTCGTCGTCGGGATCGACGCCATGGCGGTCAACCTCGCGCTCCCCTCGATCCGGGCCCAGATCGGCGCGTCCCCCACGCAGCTGCAGTGGGTGGTCGACGCCTACGTCCTCGTCCTCGCCTCGCTGCTGCTCCTGTCCGGTTCGGTGGCCGACCGGTTCGGGCGCCGCCGGGTCTTCCAGCTCGGCCTGGTCGTCTTCGGCCTCGGGTCGCTGCTCTGCTCGCTGGCCACCTCGCCGGGGGCGCTCATCGTCAGCCGGGCGCTCCAGGCGGTCGGTGGGTCGATGCTCAACCCGGTCGCGATGTCGATCATCACGAACACCTTCGACGACCCCCAGGAGCGCGCCGAGGCGATCGGCATCTGGGGCGGGACGGTCGGCCTGTCCATGGCGACCGGGCCGCTCGTCGGCGGCTTCCTCGTCGACGCCGTCGGGTGGCAGGCGATCTTCTGGATCAATATCCCCGTCGTCCTCACGGCGGCAGTGCTCGCAGCAGTCCTCGTCCCGGAGTCGCGCGCCGCGCGGCCGCGTCGCTTCGACCCGGTCGGGCAGGCGCTGCTCGTCATGCTCCTCGGCGGAGCCACCTTCGCGATCATCGAGGGCCGGGCGCTCGGGTGGGGGTCCCCGGTTGTGCTCGGGTGCCTGGTCGGCGCGCTCGGCTGCGGAATGCTCTTCGTCCGCCATGCGGCGCGGGTCGCGCACCCCGTCCTCGACCCGGCGTTCTTCCGGAACCGCTCGTTCTCGTTCGCGGTCCTCGCCGCGATCCTCGGCTTCTCGGCGATGTCGGGCTTCCTCTTCCTCAACACTTTGTACCTCCAGGAGGTCCGCGGCTACACCCCGCTCGCCGCCGGACTGCTCACGGTCCCGATGGCCGGGATGACGGCGCTGTGCTCGCCGGTGTCGGGGGTCGTCGTGGGTCGGCGCGGCTCGCGGGGACCGCTCGTCCTCGCCGGCCTCGGGATCGGTGCCTGCGGGGTGCTGCTGAGTCGGCTCGCCCCGGACACCTCGGTGTGGGTGGTCGTTGCGGCATACCTCTGCTTCGGCATCGGCTTCGGGACGGTCAACGCCCCGGTCACCTATGCGGCAGTCAGCGGTATGCCGAGGTCGCAGGCCGGGGTGGCCGCGGCCGTCGCCTCGCGTATGTCGTGCCGGATGGCCGTTCGCTTGTCCTCAAGGTCTGGACGCCCGGCGAGCCAGACGCGAAAGCGTTGCTCGCCGCCGCACCTGTCTTCTTCGCCTGGCTCCCGTCAGAGAACGTCCTGTTCATCCACCACGGGACAGTGCTTCAACGGTTCGACCTGGAATCGGGAGAACAGGTCGTCTTCTCACAGTCAGCGGCTGGTTTCCGCACGCCCGCAATTTCGCCTGATGGCAGCCGCGTCGCCTGGGCCGAGGTCAGGGATGGCGCCGTCCACGTGCTGGAGAGCCCGGCTGCTGGGCCCGACCCGCGCGACCTGCGTTCGTTCAACGCCGGCGTAGTACTGAGTTATGTCAGCGACGGGCGCCTCATCGCGGCGGTGGGTTCGTCGCCAGAATCCCTCGCATTCGCCTCGCTCCAGGATGTCCACGCCAGCCGCGCGCTGGTGCGGGCCGTGCTGACCGCCGCGTGGTTTTCTCCTGACGGTTCGAAGGTGGTGTCGTTGCACCCCACGTTCACGGGCGACGGCCGCTACCAGGCGAAACTCTGGGACGGCACGGGCCTCGCCCTCGGCGCGATTGAGCCGTTCGTCCCGTCGGCACAGGTGGGCACGGTGGTGAACTTCTACGATCAGTACCAGCTCTCGCATCCCGTCTGGTCTGCCGATAGCCGCTGGTTCGCCCTGTGCGGTCGGCCCGCGACGGATGGGCCGCATCCGGCGTTCCACGACGGCATACAGGATTATGTCTGGCTCTGGGACACCGTTTCCGGTACAGTCACCCGCCGCGCGGCTCCCGGCGCAATCGCCGCCTTCGAACGCTGAATGCCCTGATAGCCCACGCAAAGCGGTAAATGACCGGTAATGCAGTCAATTGGAGCCGCCCATAACCCGCCTGTACACTGCC
>CALLYK010000279.1 GCA_937858365.1 uncultured Isosphaeraceae bacterium
CGGCACGCCGTTCTTCACGCGCACGCGCTTGCCGTTCACGCGGACCGTGCTCCCGGTCACGACCTGTCCGGCCGGGACGAGGAGGCGGATGTCGAAGGCGCGGCGGCTGGCGCAGGGGACGCGCGCGAGGTAGCGCTTGCCCGCCGTCACCTGGACGGTCTCGCCGCGACCAAAGTCCTTGACGTCGACCCGGCCCTCCCGCGTGCGGAAGAGCGTGCCGTCGCAGCGGTCCTCGGTGTACCAGTACGTGCCGCGGACGGTCGCCGCGCCGTTGTTGCCCGTGGTGCGGAAGCGGCCCTTCGCCTTGCCCCAGACGATCCTGATCAGCTGCATCAGGTAGTCGGGATCGGTGAACTGATTCCAGACCTGGCTGTAGGAGCCGCCCGCGCCGCGATAATTGTCGAAATAGTCGCGGTCGATCTTGTCGGACAGCGGCTTCTCGGTCTGGGCGCGCGCGCGGCGCAGCCGCATCATCTCGGTGAGGATCAGGTCGGTCGTGCTCATCGCTCCCTCCGGCCCGCCGATGCCACGGCCACCACGTCGCCCGGCGCGCCGATCAGCCTCGCGCCGCAAGTCAGCGCGAATGTCTGGTCGCGCTACATGGCGATCGAGTCCATGGTCGAGCGTGGCACGCTGCAAGTCGACAATTCGCCCCTCTGGCATCGGCACCGCTCCTCCGACGTCGTGTGCTTCGGGGGCAAGTTCTACTCTGGAAAACCGCCGGTCTTGGCCGCTTTGGGGGCCGTCGTCTATGTGCCCTTGGCAATGGCGGGCTTCCTGCTCAGTGGCGACTTCCGTCAATTCGTCGTGGCGAATTTCGTCCTCGTGTGGACGATCTCCGGTCTGGGTTCGGCGCTCGCCGTGGTCGGCATACGGTCCTTGCTCCAACTCACGACCCTTCCCAAATGGGTCGCGGACCTGCTGGCCCTGGGTGGCGGCGCGGGGACCTTGCTGCTGAGCTACTCGGTCACGTTCAACAACCACACCCTCGCGGCCGGCCTCATCACGGTCGCATACGCGACCACGGTTTTTGAAGGCCCCAAGCGACGTCATCAAGTCCTGGCGGGACTGTTCGCGGGCCTCGCGGCCGTGATCGACGTCCCCGCGGGGGGTCTCACGCTGGCCATCGTTGGGGCATGGTGGACCTATCGCGATCGGTCGGCGTTTTGGTTTGTCGCTCTCGGAGCGATCGGGCCTTTGGTCCTGCATTCGATGCTGCAAACGCCGATCACGGGCTCGCCGCTGCCTTCGGAGTTGTACCCGGAATCGTCCGAGTTTCCCGGCTCCTACTGGTTGACCGAGGAAGGGCGGTGGGTCGAACGCGGGCCGCGTTGGTGGTTCGCGCTCGAGTTCCTGGTCGGCCCGCAAGGCTGGCTCACAATGACTCCCGTGCTCGCGATCGGCCTCGGGGCCTTGCCTTGGTTCGTCAGGCGCGGCCAAGGCCCAATACGACAGGCCGCGATCGCGCTGAGTATGACGGTGTTGGGGCTCGTCGTCTATTACGTCTGGGTCGTGCATCGAACCGACTTCGCCGGCCACTCCTTCGGCACGAGACACATGCTCCCCGTGACGCCTCTTCTCTTCTTCGTCGCCGTCCTGGCAATCGACAGGGCCCGTCAACCACTTCTCACAGTCATCTTCGCCGCGTTCTTTCTGGTCGGCCTGGCTTATGCGGTCATCGGTGCGATCGAACCTTGGAAACGTGTCGAAAATAGGAATGAACAGCTCTTGCGAGTGCTTCAGAAGGCGGTGATCTACCCCCACACGAGCTTCTGGCCGACTGCCGCGCGTACTTCAGGGACTTCAACGCCCAATGCGAAATAGTTGAGCGCAACTCACGAAAGCGGGAGCGAGGTCCGTTCATGGGGAAGGTCGAGGCGACGGCGGGCGGGCGAGTCGATTCGCTGGACCAGTTCCGCGGCTACACCGTGGCGGGGATGTTGTTCGTGAACTTCGGTGGGGGATTCGCGGCGCTCCATCCGGTCTTCAAGCACCACAACACCTACTGCTCATATGCCGACACGATCATGCCGCAGTTCTTCTTCGCGGTCGGCTACGCCTTGCGTTTGGTCCTTCTGCGCAACCGTGAAAAGCTGGGTGTCGGCCCGGCCTATCGTCGTGCCATCCGACGGATCGCGCTCCTCATCGCACTCGGTTTTCTGCTCTACAACTTGAATTGGGACTACCTCACGATCGAGAGCTTCACCGACCCCAAATTACGCTCGTTCGCGGAGATGAGCTTCTGGCGCGACACGTTTCAAACACTCGTGCATATAGGAGTGACATGTCTCTGGGTCTTGCCTGTGATCGCGGCCCCTCCGCGGGTGCGGGTGGCCTTCGCGGTGGCGACCGGCCTCTTGCATCTGGGCCTCTCCCACTGGTTCTGGTACGACCTGCTGCAAGCGAAGAAGGTGATCGACGGCGGCCCGCTCGGCTTCCTGACCTGGGCCCTTCCCGTACTCGCGGGGACGGTGGCGTTCGACTGGTGGCGGGACCTGGGACCGCGAGGCGCCCTGAAACCACTCTTGGTCTGGGGCCTCGTCGTGATGGCCCTTGGTTACGGCCTTTCGTGTTTGGGACGAGGTGGACCTCTCGCCTCGCCCCCCTTCTGGCCCCCGCGCGGGCCCGTCGACCTCTGGACGATGAGCCAACGCGCCGGGAGCCTGCCGTATCAGACTTTCGCTTCGGGTCTTTCCCTGGCCATGTATGCCGCTTTCGTATGGGCATGCGACATCAAACGAATCAAGATCGGCCTCTTCACCATTTTCGGACAAAACGCGCTCGCCGCATATCTCTTGCATTCGCTTCTGGATGTCCCATTTTCCTTGATGAAACAGAAGGACGCCTCCCTGATCTTGGCGATGGGTGTGATCGTGCTCTTCCTGATCGCCAACGCGGGCGTCGTGGCGTTCCTGAACCGTCGCGGCTGGTTTCTGCGCTTGTGAGCGCCCACTTGATGAATGTCTGGATGGGCCTCATGATCATGCGAGTTGAAGTTTCAGGTTACGAGCGATCTGGGGCCGATTCGTGGCCGTCGGTCGTCTTGGCGGGGACCTTTCCGGGCCCGCTGGCTTCCGCGAGGGCCCACGGTTGAAATGGCGTGTCGTCTCGATGCAAACGGCCGCATAAGGGTGAAGGCCGTCGCGGAGTTCGGCAACTTCCTCGCGACCCACAGTTCGACTCGCCAACGAAGCGGACACTGAGGCCGGGGCGGCTTCCCAGCACGACGAGAGACCAATCGCATAAGGAGCGGGGAATGGCCGGACCAATCGGTCCCCGTTCCTGGCATGGACCAGAGGAGGCACCCGGAATCTCTCGTACGGTCTTGTGCGGCCCCCCCCCCGATGGTTTAACATGAGGCAAACCGGCATTGTCCTTTCGTTCTTCGGTCTCTGTTGCCGTGTTGGTTCCCGCCGGGTCGTCACCAGCCTTGCCTTCATGCCCGCTTTGACCCGCGACCCGGGACCGCCGCTCGGGCCCTCGCGGGTCGTTCGTCGAGGAGACACTCTGATGACCAAACTTCACTTGTGGGGCATCCGTCTCGTCGCACTCGGGGCGATCGCCCTGGTTTCGCCCTTGGTCCTCGCGAGTGACGACCCTCCCCAGGCCGCCGACTCGGTCAGCTTTGACAAACAGGTCCGACCCATCTTCCAGGCCCACTGCCAGGGTTGCCATCAGCCCGCCAAGGCCGGCGGCGCCTACGTGATGACCAACTTCGCCAAGCTGTTGGCCGGCGGCGAGTCCAAACAAGCGGCGATCGTCGCGGGAAAGCCCGACGAGTCCTTTCTTCTCGATCAGATCACGTCCTTCGAGGGCAAGGCCGCCATGCCTCCCGAGAAGGCCCCGCTCAGCGCGGCCGACGTTGACGTCGTCCGTCGTTGGGTTGCTCAAGGGGCCAAGGACGACACCCCCGTCAACGCGGTCCAACACTACGACCAAGACCACCCGCCCGTCTATTCGCGGCCTCCGGTCATCACGGCCATCGACTTCTCACCCGACGGTTCGCTCCTCGCGATCGGTGGGTTTCACGAGGTCTTGCTCTGGAAGGCCGACGGCTCGGAACTGGTCGGTCGGCTGATCGGTTTGTCGGAACGCATTGAGTCCCTTCGCTTCGCGCCCGATGGGAAACGCCTGGCGGTCTCCGGCGGACTTCCCGCGCGGATGGGTGAAATCCAGATTTGGGACGTCGCTAAAAAGAAATTGGACCTTTCGGTGCCCGTCACGTTCGACACCCTCTACGGCGTGAACTGGTCGCCCGACGGCTCCAAGGTCTCCTTTGGCTGTGCCGACAACACCGTTCGCGCGATCGATGGCAAGACAGGCGAGCAAGTCCTCTACATGGGCTCGCACAGCGACTGGGTGCTCGACACCACCTTCTCAAAGGATGGCTCGCACGTCATTTCAGTCGGTCGCGACATGACCACCAAACTCACGGAAGTCGCGACCCAGCGGTTCGTGGACAACATCTCGTCGATCACGCCTGGGGCGCTGAAGGGTGGCCTCGCGGCCGTCGCCCGGCACCCTGAGCGTGACGAAGTGGTGATCGGCGGCTCCGACGGCGAACCGAAGGTCTATCGCGTCTTTCGTCAGGCCGTGCGTGTGATCGGCGACGACTCGAACCTGATTCGTCAGATGCCGCCGCTGACGGGACGCATTTTCAGCGTCGCGGTCAGTCCCAACGGCAAGCGCCTGGCGGCCGGTAGCAGCCTCGACGGTTCCGGCGAGGTCGCGGTCTATTCCTACGAGTTCGACACGTCCCTCCCCAACGATATCAAGGCCATCATGCAGAAAGTGGCCGACTCTCGGTCGCAGGAGGAGCGGGCCAAGCTCCACGCCTACCACACCGACGGTGTCAAGCAGATCAGCAAGACCCCCATTTCCAAGACGGGTATCTACGCCCTCAGCTTCACGCCTGACAATATGGTCCTGGCGGCGGCCGGGGCCGACGGCACCATCCGACTCATCGAGCCCGAGACCGGGAGACTCCTGAAGGAGTTCCAAGCGGCACCGCTTGGGGGGACCGCGGCCCCTCGCGTCAACCCGATCGCGACGGCCGTCGGTCAACCCAAGGAGCCGACCGAGACGGAAACGCTCCCGCCGGGCATGGTTGTCGCGTCCATCGAAGTGCAACCGTCTTCGATCTTCCTCCGGAACAAACACGCCTACAGCCAAATCGTCGTGATCGCCAAATCGACCGTGGGCGACACCATCGACGCGAGTCGACTCGTGGAATACACGCCGTCGGCCGGCCTGGTCAGCGTCTCTCGCGGCGGCATGGTCCGGCCCATCGCCGATGGCCAAGGTACACTCAAGGTTGCTTTGGCGGGAAAGACGGTTGACCTGCCCCTGAAGATCACGGGCATGGGCGTGGATCGCAAGGTGGACTACATCCAAGACGTGACCCCGGTCCTGTCCCGACTCGGCTGCAACGCGGGCACCTGCCACGGCTCGGCCCAGGGCAAAAACGGGTTCAAGATGTCGCTCCGTGGATACGACCCGATCTTCGACATCCGCGCCCTCAGCGACGATCACGCCTCCCGTCGCATCAACCTCGCCTCGGCCGAAGACAGCTTGATGCTGCTGAAGCCGACAGGTGCCGTGCCCCACGTGGGAGGCGCCGTGATGGCCGCGGGGGAACCCTACTACGAGTTGCTCCGGTCGTGGATCGCCGATGGGGCCAAGCTCGACCTGAATGTGCCGCGCGTCCAGAAAATCGAGGTCTTTCCCACCAAGACGACGATCCAGCAGCTCGGCTCGAAGCAGCAGCTTCGGGTGGTCGCGACGTATGGCGACGGCGAAGTACGCGACGTCACCCGCGAGGCGTTCATGGAGAGCGCCAACACGGAGGTCGCCACGGCCGACCGCAATGGCCTGATCACGGCCGTGCGCCGCGGCGAGGCCCCGATCTTGGTCCGCTACGAAGGGAACTACGCCGCCGCCACCCTCACCGTGATGGGCGACCGAGCGGGCTTCGTCTGGCAAGACCCGCCGAAATACAACAAGGTCGATGAGTTCACCGCGGCCAAGTGGCAGGTCCTGAAGGTCTTGCCCTCAGACCTTTGCACCGACGCCGAGTTCATCCGCCGGGTCAGTATCGACCTCACCGGCATGCCCCCGACCACCGACGACGTGCGCGCGTTCTTGGCCGACAATCGAGACTCGCGGACCAAGCGCGAGGCCCTGGTGGACAAGCTCGTCGGCAGCCCGGAGTACGTCGATTACTGGACCAACAAGTGGGCCGACCTCCTGCAAGTGAACCGCAAGTTCCTCGGAGTGGAAGGGGCCACCGCCTTCCGCGCTTGGATTCGGGAGCAAGTGGACAAGAACGTGCCGTACGACAAGTTCGTCCGCGACGTGCTCACCGCGTCGGGCTCGAACAACAAGGTGCCGGCCGCGTCGTACTACAAGGTCCTCCGCGAGCCCGACGCGACGATGGAGAACACCACCCAACTCTTCCTCGCGATCCGGTTCAACTGCAACAGGTGCCACGACCACCCCTTCGAGCGCTGGACCCAAGACCAGTACTACCAAACGGCCGCCTTCTTCGCCCAATACGGCTTGAAGGCCGACCCCGAAAGCAAGGGCCGGCAGATCGGCGGCACGGCCGTTGAAGGGGCCAAACCCCTCTTCGAAGAGGTCTTCGACAAGAGCGAAGGCGAGATCAAACACGACCGCACCAAGCAGGTCACGCCCCCCAAGTTCCCGTTCGACTGCGCCTTCCCAACCGGCGAAACCGCCGGGCGACGCGGACAATTGGCCGCCTGGCTGACCTCGAAGGACAACCCCTATTTCGCCAAGAGTTACGTCAACCGGCTCTGGGGCTATCTCCTGGGCGTCGGGATCATCGAGCCGATCGACGACATCCGCGCGGGGAACCCGGCCACCAACCCGGCCTTGCTCGACTACCTCACCAAGGAGTTCCTCGACTCCAACTTCGACGTCCGACACGTCATCAAGACGATCGTCAAGTCGCGGACCTATCAACTCTCGGTCGCGACGAACGCATGGAACGCCGATGACAAGACGAACTACTCGCACGCGATCGCCCGCCGCTTGCCGGCCGAGGTCCTTCTCGACTCGGTCTATCGCGTGACCGGGGCGAAGTCGAAGTTCCCAGGCGTCCCGGAAGGGACCCGCGCGGCGGCCTTGCCCGACTCGGGAGTCGAGCTGCCCAGCGGCTTCCTGAACACCTTCGGCCGGCCCGCGCGCGAAAGCGCTTGCGAGTGCGAACGCACCAGCGGCCTGCAACTCGGGCCCGTCATGGCCCTCGTCAGCGGCCCCACCATCGGCGACGCCATCGCCGACCCCAACAACGAACTGACCAAGATGGTGGGCCTCATCAACGACGACAAGGCCCTCGTCGCCGAGCTCTTCCTCCGCATCCTGAACCGGCCCGCCACCGAAGCCGAAATCGCCGCGTGTCTCGGCGACATCCAGGCCGTCGAGGCCGACCACGTCAGTCTCGCGACCAAGCTCAGTCAGCGCGAACTGGAGTTCGCCGTCAAGCGGCCCCAGCTCGAACGTGATCGCGAGTCGGCCATCGCCGCCGCCCAGGCCGAACTCGCCGCCTACGAGAAAGAACTGGCCCCCAAGCTGGCCGAGGCCGAAAAGAAGAAGGCCGAACGCACGGCCCAACTCGAGGCCGCCCTCAAGGAATACGACGGTCAACTCCCCGCCAAAGTGACCGAGTGGGAGAAGAAGCAAGCCGTCGTCTCGCGCTGGCAACCTCTCGTGCCCAAGACCGTGACCGACACCAACGGCGCGACCTTCACCACGTCGGCCGACGGCTCCATCCTCGCCTCGGGCAAAGACGAAGCGGGCGACCTGACCATCACCGCCGAGACCGACTTGCGCGATATCGTCGGCATTCGCCTGGAACTCATGACCGACGATTCCCTGCCGAATAAGGGCCCAGGGCGCGCGCCTGACGGCAACTTCGTGCTCAACGAGATGAAGGTGACGGCCACGTCCAAGGCCGACGCCAAGCAGACGAAGAACGTGGCCCTCGCCAATCCCAAGGCCGACTTCAGCCAGCAAAACTTCGACATACGCAACGCCGTGGATGGCTCGCCCAATCCCGGCAAAGGTTGGGCCGTGAGTCCCGCGACCGGCGTCGGCCACTGGGCCACGTTCGAGACCACCGAGAACGTGGGCTTTGAAAGCGGCACCGTGCTGACCTTCAAGATCACGCACCGCTTCCAGAACGCCAAGTTCATGCCGGGCAAGTTCCGCATCTCCCTGACGCGCGGCAATAAGCCTGTCGAACTGGGCCTTTCCGAGGAACTCCGGGCGATCGTCGCGACCGCCCCGGAAGTCCGCACGCCCGCGCAGCAGGCGTCGCTGCTCGCCTATCATCGGGCCGTCGATGGCGAGTACCGCAAGCGCCTCAACGACCTGAACGCGAGCAAGGCCCCCTTGCCGGTGGACGCGCGCCTGGCCCAACTCAAAGACCAACTCGAGTTCGCCAAGAAGCCGGTCGCCGTGGACCCAGCACTGACCCAGCTTCGAGCGGACCTGGAACAGAGCGTCCGACAAGCCGCGTCACGCCGCCTGACCGCCGCCCAGGACATCGCCTGGGCCCTCATCAACAGCCCCGCGTTCCTCTTCAATCATTGACGGACCGGTCGCCATGACCGATTGGTCGCTCTTGGCCGCGAACTCGCACTACCAAACCGCGGTCGCCGTGCGCGACGAGATCGCCTCGGGTGACTACGAGGAAGCGCGGAAAGGTATCGAGGAGCTGATCGACGCCTTGTCACGAGCCGACCGCCGCGCCCTGCAAAGTCATCTTGTCATCTTGATGTCCCACATCTTCAGATGGCGCACGCAACCTCGGAAGCGATCGCGAGGCTGGTCCTTGTCGATCGCCAACGCCCGAGACGCGATCGAGGACGTCCGCGAAGACACCCCCAGCCTCACGCGTGGGGCGATCGAACTCATCTGGCAGCGGGCCGAGAGAAAGGCCGTCCGAGACGCTGAGAGAGAGATGGGCCAACCGCCCATCATCACGTCGCTCACCTGGGACGAGGTCTTCCTCGACCCTTATGAAATCGAACCTGACGACCCGACTTCCCCGTGACTTCAAGTTGGTCTCATCGACCGCGATCATCATCGCCAAGACCTCATGTCGGTTGCCCTAAGCTCTTTCGATTCATCAACCCCGCCCCGCCCCCAAACAGGTAAAGGACAAGCCCATGCTGATCATCCCCGGACGGCCCGGCAAGGACCTCTGCGATCAGGGCCTCGGCGTCACCCGAAGACACGTCTTGCGCGTGGGCGGGTCGGGCCTTTTGGGCCTTTCGTTGGGCGGCCTGCTCGAGCTCCAGGCCCAGGCCAACGACAACCCGCCCATCAAGGGGGCGCGGCCCGGTTGGGGCAAGGCCAAGAGCATCATCATGGTCTATCTCCAAGGCGGGCCCAGCCACCTCGACTTGTGGGACCCCAAAGACAACGTGCCCGACAACGTGAAGAGCGCCTTCAACGCGATCGACACGAAAGTGCCCGGCACCAAGGTCACCGAGGTCCTACCCAAGCTCGCGGGGATCACGGACAAGTTCACGTTCATTCGTGCGATGTCTTATACACCGAATGGATTGTTTAATCATACGGCCGCTATCTATCAAATGATGACGGGATACACGACCGATAAGGTCAGCGCCTCCGGTCAGCTCGAGCCGCCGAGCCCCAAGGACTTCCCCAATTTCGGCTCGAACATCGTCCGGATCAAGCCCCCCACCGAGCCGATGCTCCCCTTCGTGATGCTGCCGCGCCCCCTGCAAGAGTCGAACGTGGTGGGCAAGGGGGGCACCGCCGGCTTCCTGGGCAAGGCCTTCGACCCCTACACGCTCTACCCCGAAGGGGACGACATGGACATGACCAAGATGGACCGCGTGAAGGTGGACGACCTTCAGCTCAGGCCCGACGTGTTCGCGTCGCGCCTGGAGCGGCGGGCCCGCTTGCGCGACGCCATCAACGCCAACATGCCCGTGATCGACAAGGCCGTGGAAGAGTACAACCTCAACGAGTACTACCAGAAGGCCCTCAGCCTGGTCGTCTCCGGGCGCGCCCGCGAGGCGTTCGACCTGTCCCGAGAGTCGCCCCGGACCCGCGACCTCTACGGCCGCAACACGTTCGGCCAAAGCTGCCTCATGGCCCGCCGCTTGGTCGAGGCGGGCACGCGCGTGGTCGAGGTCGTTTGGCCGAAGGTGGCCAATTCCGACAACCACTCCTGGGACCACCACTCGGGCCTCACGGAACGGATGCGCGACCGCTCGGGCCCCATGCTCGACGCCGGCCTCTCCGGCCTCCTCACCGACCTCGATGAACGAGGGATGCTGAACGACACGCTCGTGGTCGCCGTGGGCGAATTCGGTCGGAGCCCCCAGAAGGGCGTCTCCACCTCCGGCAACGGCAACGACGCCAACGGCCGAGACCACTGGCCCTATTGCTACACGGCGGTCGTCGCGGGCGCGGGCATCAAGCGCGGCAATGTCCACGGCAAGTCGGACAAGACCGGCTCGGCCCCCGTGGAAGACCCCGTGCATCCCGGTGAACTCCTGGCCACGATCTACCACGCCTTCGGCATCGACCCGGCGACGATCGTCTTGAACCACCTCAACCAACCGCGCGAGCTGGTCAAGGCCGAGGCCGTGACCAAACTCTTCGCTTGATGGCCGGAAGGGGCCGTCCTCGGGGCCCGGCCTTCTCGGTCGGGCCCCTTGTCGGTGAGTGCCTCGACAGAACTCCTCTTGAGGTCGTCACTTCCGACGCGAAAACGGGTCCGTTCTCCTATTTTCTCCCAGGCCGTGCGGTGGGGGTCTTGGATCAGGGCCTTCGCATCCGCCAGGATCTGCGACCCGATCAAAGCTGCGACGCGAAGCAAGGCGACGGACGAAAGACCCCGTCGCCGAAGATGTCCTCGGGGCCCATGCCGCAGACCGCATATTGACTTTGAAGGCCTCGGCGCAAACTCTTTGCCGGTCGTCGCTTCCGACGCAAGAACGGGTCCGTTATCCTTTTTCTCACCCCCACCCGGCACCAGGGGGCCCAGGGCAGGGTCTTGAACGACCTTCGGGTCGTCGACACGTTCCCGGCCCGGTCCGCCGAAGATGTCGTCGGGCCCCTTGAAGGAAACGCCATGTTGACTTTGAGGACCTCGGCGCAAGCTCTTTGCCGATCGTCGCTTCCGACGCCAAAACGGGTCCGTTTTCCGTTTTTTCCCCTGGGCCCGGCTCGGGAGCGCGGGCTCGGGACAAAACCCCAGGGATACCATCCACACACGCACTGAGATCAAGCCCCCGGCGACGAGCGATGTGAATGACGAGAAACCGGATTGCCAAAGAATGAGACACGAGACGAGTCGCCTTCCATCCCACGGGGTCGAACGGGCGCGGGAGGAACGAACGCGCGGGTCGGACGGCTTGTCGCTGGAGGGCCCGTTGGCGATCAACGTCCTCCTTATATCAACATCGCGGTGAAGGGCCCGAACCAGAATGCCGGATCGTGGGTCCCAGGTCCTTTTCGTGGTCCCGAGGGCGGGTCCCAGCGATTGCGCCGGTCATGCCGATGGTAAGGAATGTGTCCCTCAACGACGAGACCGCTCACGAGGTCCTTGGGCGCGAAATCGTCTCGAGCAACTGAAGGGCCTCGGCGGGCGCTTCATCGACCTCCCGTTTCAGGTCCACGGTCGGTACGTCGACCGGTCGGCCCCGCTCATTGGCCAGATACGTTTCCACCACGATCAGCGCCAAGACGCAAGCCAGCACCCACGGGGCCAGCGTCGTCCCTTCCCGAAGGTGCTTGATCGTCTCCGCGACCTCGGCCGGACGACAGACCACCAAGGGACCAACCCCCAACTTCTCGCGCAGCGACTCGGCCGGAAGGACCTCGGGGCTCGACTCGTCGGGGTCGCCGTTCACGGCGAACGCGAAGGCCCGACTGGTCGGTCCCAGGGGCCGCGCGACATAAATGCCCGCGTCGTGCGTCTCGTCGTAGCGGATCGTCGGGTCCTCTTCTTTCTCCCGCCTCACGCGCACGACCTCCCCCGTCGGGCGGACGATCTCGACCTCGCTCGTTCCTTTACCGATGGGCACGGTCATCGGCGCGCCCGCCAAGCAGCGGGCCTTCTCGGCTTGCACGCCCGCGAGATGAAATGTCAAACGCGCCATCAAAGGTAAAAACAAGGGTCTTACCGGTAAGTTCGTCCACGAGACATGAAGACCCGTCCCCAACAGAAGGACCGAACCCGCGCCGACCGGCCGTTCGGTCAGCAGTGGTGAGCCGTCGTCGAGGCGGATGAGCACGCGACCCCCCGACTTCGCCTCGAACTTCTGCGGGAAGACCTCGTAGACAAGCACGGAACGATAGAGCGAAGGCGGGTCGGTCAAGGGGGCCAGGGCCGGGTGCTCCCGATCCAGGTCGGCCAGCGACCAACTCTCTCCAGGCCGCTCGCTCGGTCGCCTGGCGTCTTCCATCGGCACGGGGAGCAATTCGCCTCTCGCCATGATATTCATGCGTTCATAGGCCTCACCCTTCACTTGCTTGCCCATGATCCAGAAGAGATGACCGCCACCGCGCACGTATTCGACCAAGCGGTCGCACACGGGCGGTTCGAGGGCGGGCATGTCCACCAGATAGATCACGGCCTGACCGGCGAGTGCTTCGCGGGCCAGTTCAGCGGGCCCCCACATCGACAAGTGAATGGCACCTTCCAGCGAAAGGGCCCTTTCCAGATAGAAGGCGGCGCTACCGAAACCCTGGTCGTCGTTGCGTTGCTGGACGATGGCGACGTTCAATTGCTGCTCGATGACCTGTGCGAAATAGATGTGATTGTCGAGCGCTGAGCCGTCCTCCTCGACGAGCCGGGCCTCGGCGCGATGGACGCCCGGCCGGTCCCACGAGAAGCGAAACTCATGCGGCACCGAGCCGCCCGGAGGCAGTTCCAGGGTCGGACTCACCGCCGCGCGAACACCGTCTTGAAGAAGCTCGACATGAACGGACCGGGAAACGGCCCCCGGATTGAAGACGTCCACCCGCGCCGTGACGGGCACGTCGGCGAGGGGCGCTGGGGCCTCCACCTGGAAATCACGGAGCGCGACGTTCAGCTTGGGCTCGCCATGAACGTCCACGACGACGGTCGGCCAGGACGACCCGGCCGCTCCCTCTCGTCCTTCCCAGGCGATCGCCTGATTGTCCGTCACCACGATGAGTTCCCGTCGCGCCGTGGCGGCATGGTCGAGCAGCGCCCGCGCCTCGGCGACTTTCGCGATGAGGCCGGCCTTCTCGGGAAACGCCTTCAGGTCCACGACTTCCTGGCGCACCGTGTCGAGCGTGCGCAGCAAGCGGCCATGTCCGGGTTCGATCGGCCCATTCGTGGGCAGAAGGGCGGCCGAATCACCGTCGCGGAGGGAGTCGAGGACCTGTTCGACCGCTCGGCGCGCCGATTCGATGCGAGGCCGGCCATCGTCGATCATGTCCATGCTGCCGGAGTTGTCCCAGACGATCGCGACCGCGGTGGACGTGCCGCGACCCAGAAGGCCGCGGAGGGCCGAAAGGGTCGGGCCCGCGAGACCCAAGGCGAGCAGGACGAGGATGCCGACGCGCGTCAGCAGTAAGGCGAGGTCGTCCACATAGCGCCTGCGCCTCGTGCGTTCCACGCTCAGTTTCAGGAAGCGGAGCGTGGGGAAGGGCACTTCGCGCGTTTGGCGGCGGTGGATCAGGTGGAGCACGACCGGTATGGCCCCGGCCAGCGTCGCCAGAAGAAAGAGGGGCGCGAGAAAGGTCATGACCGCGCGCGGGCCTCCAGGTAACGGGCCAACATCACCTCATGGGGCGTGGACGTGTCGGCCAAAACGTAGTCAAAACGGCACTCAGCGCAGTTGCGCCGATGGGCCTCCAGGAACTCGCGAATGCGTTCCTTGTAATCGGCCGCCACGTAAGCTGGGTCCACTTGCAGCGTCGCGTTCGTTTCCAGGTCCTTGAACTGTGAGACCTCGGTGAAGGGAAAGTCAATCTCGGAGCGGTCGAGGACGTGAAAGACGATCACTTCATGCCGCTTGTGGTGGAAGTGGCGCAGGGCCCTTCCCAGGGCCTCGGGGTCGTCGTAGAGGTCGCTGATGAGGACCATCAGGCCGCGTTTCTGGAAGCGTTCCGCCAAGCGGTGCAGGGTCGCCTCCAGGTTCGTCCGACCGCCCGGCCGCACGGCCTCGAGTCGTCGCATCATCAGGTCAAAATGTCGGGGAGAACCACCGGAAGGCAAATCCAGGCGCACTTTCGTATCAAAGGTCGTCAGGCCGACGGAATCTTGCTGGCGAATGAGGAGGTAGGCGATCAAGGCGGTGAGGTTGGCCCCGTATTCGAGTTTCGTGGGCGCTGGGGGTCGTCCGTAGGCCATCGAGCCGCTCAGGTCGAGGAGGACCTGCGCTCGGAGATTGGTCTCTTCCTCGTACTGTTTCACGTACAGGCGATCGGTGCGGCCGAGCACCCGCCAATCGAGGTGGCGCGGGTTGTCGCCGGGCGTGTATTTCCGGTGCTCAGCGAACTCGACGCTGAAACCCTTGTACGGGCTGGAGTGCAGCCCCGTGATCGAGCCTTCCACCACGCCTCGTGCCACGAGCGCAAGATTCTTCACGCGGTCCATCGCTTCGGGCTTGAGGTAGCGATATCCCCGCGCGCTCATCGAAGATGACTCCTCTTGCGCAGGGCCCATTCGCAAGCGAGCAGGCCCACCACCAGGGCCCATCCCAGGCGGGGCTCGGACAGCGAGCGCTCCACGGCGACGCGGTGTTTCCGCTCGCTTCGGTCCAGCAGGTCGACGAGCGATTCGGCCGCGCTGATGTGTCGATATTGACCGCCCGCGGCGGCGGCCATCTTGCTGAGGAGGACCTCGTCCAGTTCCAGGCGATCGAATTCGAGGTTGGGCCGGCCGACCTCGGCCGTGATCGGTGCCGCCTTCAGTTCGAGTTCTCCGAGGCGGGCCGAGACGGCGACTTCGTAGGTCCCTGGATTTCGGGCGGGGAGCACGACTTGATACTGACCGCTCGCCCCGGCGATCGGCGCGAGTTTCACCGATTCGGTCGCCCCTTTGGGTCCTTTCACGACGGCGTTCACGACCGCCTTGTCGGTCCCCTCACCGTCGGCGTCGCGGACGGCCGCCTTCACGGTGATCGGCGAATCCGGCTCGTACGACGCTCGGTCGGTGCTCGCCGCCACGCTCGCCTCGGCCTTGCCGTCTTGTGCGCGGTTCGCCAGCCACCGCAGGGTTTGGCCCCAGAAACGCGTGAAGGGGGTCTCCTGACCGAGGGCCCGCGGCGCTTGCTGCCAGTTGCGTGTCGTGTCGGCGCTGAAGACCGCGGCGCGGCCTTTGTCGACGGGCATGACGGCGAGCAAGGGCATCGCGTTGCTGTCTCCGGC
>CALLYK010000280.1 GCA_937858365.1 uncultured Isosphaeraceae bacterium
AGGCGAACACTGAAATGCAGAACACTGGGCAAACGACCGACTTCATGTCACTTGCGCGAGGGTGCGCTCCGTGCCGGCGGTTGCGGGATATCGTCCGCAGCTACTACTCCGCTGGCGGCTCTATCCGTACGGACGGATGGTCGATTCGCGCGATCACCAAGGCTCCTTCGGGTGACAGATCCAGGCCCGTGTTCACGGTGGACGTCATGTCCGGCAAGACGAAGTTGCGTCGCGCGGCCGGGGAGCCCCTCACCACACTCAACGGTGGGCCGGCCGCGTGCATCCTGATCGGCGGGACCGGGAAGAACACACTCACGGCCGGTTCGGGCGGCAGCATCTTGATCGGCGGCAAGACGAACTACGACCGCAATGAAGCGGCCTTGCTCGCGTTGCTCTCGGAATGGCGCGGCGGCGAGTCGATCGACACCAAGATCGCGCACATGAAGGCGGGCTCGCACCTGGCCAAAGGCGTGCCGCTCAATACGACGACCGCGCTGAACGCAGGCGCGGTGGACACGCTCATCGGCGGGACAGGCACCGACTGGTTCCTGAACCTCTCGACCAAGGACACGCTCCGGACGTATGACCTCAAGCGCGACCGGTTCAACGTCAAACCCAAGCGCTGACCAATCGACCCGTCTCAGGTCGTTTCCAAGCTGGAGAGGGGCCCGCTCGCGTTTGCGTCTGCATCCGCTGCCGCGGCGAGGCCCATTTCCGGTGTCATCGGTTGTGATGGACTGGTCATTCGCAAGCGTCCCGCCAGCCAGAGACTTGCCAACGTCGTAACCACGCCGATCAGACCGACCACACCGAAATTCGCGAGCGTGCCATCGTCTCGCTCGCGAATGATCAGCCCGCCGACTACGGCCCCCGCTCCCGTCGCGACGTGCTGAAGCGCGGAATTGACACTCATGAAACCCCCTCGTCGACGAGGCCCAACCGAGCCGCTGACCATCGCCATCGCCGCCACCATCCGTCCCGCGTTCGACACCATCAAGCCGGCGGATGCCAACGACGCGATCACCACCCCGGCTCGCGGCAAGTTCGTGAGCGTGATCATCGCCACCGCCGAGATCGGCGCCACGATCCGATAGATGACGAGCTTCCCGTGACGATCGGCCAAACGACCGATCAAGGGAGAACCCACCAGCGTACAAATACCGGCCACCGTGAAGACGATCGTCAATTGATTTTCAGTCACGCCCACGTTCGCTACATAGAAGACACTGATATAAGGAATTACCGAAAAGGCACCGAACATCAAAGTAATGATCAGGGCGAACGCTCGCCGGTTGTTCGGTTCGCGCAGGGTCTCGACAAGGCGAATCAGAGGGCCGGACGAAGACTTGCCGACGTGATCACTCAACGGCGGCATGATGAGGACGGCCACAAGCAACAAGGGTGCCCCCAGCGCCACCAGCACGAGAAAGGGGACGTGCCACCCCCAGTTGGTCCCCAGGAAGGTCCCCGCCGGCACTCCCAGGACCGACGCCAGCGCGAAGGCCGACATCAAGACACCCGTCGCCCGCCCCCTGCGTTCCTCTGGGAAGATGTCGGCGACGATCGTCAGCGCTTGGCCTCCCAGGATGCCCCCGAAGGCCCCGGTCACGAACCGCGCCGCGAGAAGGGTAAGATAATCCGGGGCGAGACCGCAGAACATCGTCCCCATGAGAAAACCGGCGTAGAGCGTCAAGAAGCTGGTCTTGCGACCGAATCGATCGAGGACGGTCGAGGCGACCAGGCCCGCGACACCCGCGGCCAGTGTGTACGAGGAGACGACCCAGCCGAATTGGCGCGGTGAGACCTCCAAGGTCCGCATCAATTGCGGGCCCAAGGGCATGACGATCATGAAATCGACGATGCTCGTGAACTGGACCGCCGCCAGAAGCAGCAGCACCAGTCGCTCGCGACCGCCGCTGGAATCGCGTTGCTCCATCCTCGTGAGGTCCCTTCCGGTCGGAAGTCGTCGCGGACATTGCGGACCCATCATGGCCGGAGGCGCCCCGCCGTCGTCAAGCCGTCGCAATATGGTGCTCGACACGCTAGATTCAACCTTCGGCATGATCTTCTTCGGGTCGAACCACGTCCTCAAGAAAGGCGGAGCAGTATGAGACGGCGTGAGTTTCTCAAGGCCGGGGCGCTGGGACTAACCTTGCCCACGATCGGCGGGGCCTGGCCCTACGGAGGCGACAACCCCTTGCGCGTGGGACTGATTGGCACGGGCTGGTACGGCAAGGCCGACCTGCTCCGCTTGATCCAGGTCTCACCCGTCGAGGTCGTCTCTCTTTGCGACGTGGACCAGAAGCTCCTCGCCGAAGCGGCCGAGATCGTCGCGTCCCGCCAAGCCTCCAAGAAGACGCCCCGAACGTATGCCGACTATCGCAAGATGCTCGCGGAAAAGGACCTGGACATCGTCTTGATCGCCACGCCCGACCACTGGCACTGCCTGCCGATGATCGCGGCGGTCGAGGCCGGCGCCGACGTCTATGTTCAGAAACCGATCAGCGTCGATATCGCCGAAGGCCAAGCCATGCTCGCCGCGGCACGTAAGCACAAGCGCGTCGTGCAAGTCGGCACCCAGCGCCGGAGCACGCCCCACCTCATCGAGGCCCGCGACCGCTTCGTCAAGGAGGGAAAACTCGGCACCGTCGGCATGGTCGAAATTTATTGCTATTATCATATGCGAAATCGAGGAAATCCCCCCGACACGAACCCACCCGAGCACTTGGACTGGGAGATGTGGACGGGCCCCGCGCCGATGCGGCCCTACAACCCGATCGCGCACCCGCGCGGCTGGCGGGCCTTCATGGAATACGGTAACGGGATCGTGGGCGACATGTGCATCCACATGCTCGACATGGTGCGCTGGATGCTGGACCTGGGTTGGCCCACGCGCGTGAGTTCCGAAGGGGGCATCCTGGTGCAGAAGGAGGCCAAGTCGAACATCAGCGACACCCAAACGGCGACCTTCGAGTTCGGCGAATTGCCGGTGGTGTGGACCCACCGGACCTACGGCCAGGCGACCGACCCCAAGCGGTTCCCCTGGGGCGCGACGATCTACGGCGACAAGGGGACGCTGGAAGCGAGCGTGATGGGTTACACGTTCACGCCGCAGGGGGGCGAGCCGATCAAGAAGGACGTCGTGTACGAGCTCGACGAATACCCCGAGGACAAGACCGAGAAGGACCTGGAGAAGCACGTGGCCCCGGCGATCCGAGGCCACATGCGCGACTTTCTGGCGAACATCGCCTCGCGAGGCAAGCCGGTGGCCGACATCGAGCAAGGTCACATTTCGACCGCGAGTTGCATCCTGGCGAACATGTCGATGAAGCTCGGCCGCTCGCTCACTTGGGACCCTCAGGCAGGTCGGATCTCGCACGACGACGAGGCCAATCGCCTCCTGGCCCGGCCCTATCGGGCGCCCTGGGTCCATCCCACGGCTTGAAACGAGGCCCCGGGGTCAAGACCTGGTCGAAGACCGCCGCGCGGAAGAAGCCCGTCATCGGGCCTCCCAAGCCAAACTCCCCAAGCAGGGAATACCTGGCTTTCCCGCGCAGCGGTCATCGACCCGCCGTTCACGGCGGGGGCCGACTCCGCATACCCCGTCGTCAATGACGGGTCGAATTCCGCGCTCATCACAATTGGCTCATAACATGTCTCGTCGGTCTGAGGCGAAGCCGCGCGAGGTTCCTTCCTCGAACCTCGCATCAGAGCGGCAGAAACCCCAAGCGGCCGGCCCACTCCTCCGCTTCACTCGCAGCCCAGATCATCAAGAGGCCCTCGATGAGGAGAGAAACCGGCGTGCGCTGGTGGGCAAGCAACAGACCGCTCATCGAGAGGCCGGCAGCCATGCGAATGAAGGCCGCTTCCCGCATGGTGTTGACGTCGTGAGAAACCACGATCCAGTTCTCCCGAGCGGCAAACTCCGGGACTTCCGGGTCGCTCCCGGTCGCCAGACCCAGGTCACGAAGCCGCGCGAACTCGATCGCCGGCTCGCGGCGCAGGACGCCCATCACGATCGCGTCGTACAAGTCGTTGTCCGCCAGAAAGCGAGGCCGACTCATGGTGTCGCGCTGTCCGGGACCTCGCGGAGCGCGCGGAGACGTTGCACCACGGGGCTGGGGTCCCGAGCGGCCTGCTGTCGCGCTTGGTCCCAGACTTGTTCCTGCCGCTCAAGGTAACGATCGACCTCGGCGCGATTGGCCAAGTAAAAGGCGACGGCCCCGTACACTTCCTCAAGACTCAGCGCGGGATAGAGTTGTTGGATGGTCTCCGCGGAGTGCCCTTGCTGGAAGGCGATGACCACCGAGTCGAGCGAGACGCCCAGGGAGCCGACCCGCGATGCGCGCTGGTGGTCCTCCCGCACGTACGTCTTCGATGGGACCATGCTTCGCTCCGATCTCTGTGACGCTCTCTCGGGCCCGTGATCACGACCCCATCCTACCGCCCGAGTGGCTGTTTGTTATCGGGAGAATGTTCACTGGAAGAAAGTCGGTGTCAAATCGGTGTCCAATGGGAAATCCGGACCGATGGATCTGGGCCTCGCCCAAACCGTCAGTCCGACCCGGGTCGGACTGGCTCGGGGCCCCCTTTCGCCGAACAGCCCCTTGGCACCGAGGGAGTCCCGGGGGCGACGACCGCTCCGGCTCGGATTGATGCTGTTTGATACCAACGTCTTGTTGGACATCGCCACGGCCGACCCCGTATGGCTCTCCTGGTCGGAAACGCAGTTCCTTTCCGCTTCAAGTCGGGGTGCCGTCCTCATCAATCCGATCATCTACGCCGAACCCGCACCCGCGTTCGCCGGCGCGGAAAACCGCAAACCGCATTCCGGCATACGAGAACGCCATGGCAAAGGCCGACGCGATGACGAGCGCAATGAACGGCCAGGAGACGAGCCCCGAGAGCAGAAGGGCCGAATAGACCGCATAGTTGGTGATGTTCGAGCCAGAGGCCACGGCGGCAAAGCGCAGGAATTCGGCTAGCGACGCGGGCTGGCGGACCGCGAACGTGAAGGTGCGGTTGATCCACCAGGACACGATCATCGCCAGCAGGACAGATGGCACCCGGGCGAGCAACGGATGCAGGCCGAGGCCCCGGGTCAAGAGCTCGAGCACCTGCTCCGACGGGCCGGCCACGTCGGGGTTCACCGCATCCAGGTGGAGCGGGGGGACGAGCAGGAGCACAGCCATAGCCAAGGTCACGATACGCATCGATCGGGCGACGCGGACCCGGCGACGGCAGGGCATTTTGCACCATTGACCTGCACTGAACACCGCTCGGATGCGAAGGGGTCTAGGGCTCGGGAACCGATCTGGCCGCTATCACCAGCCCCTCGAACAGCCGCAGCATCGCCGGG
>CALLYK010000281.1 GCA_937858365.1 uncultured Isosphaeraceae bacterium
AATGGTCTCGGCCATCGGGGGCGTTGGAGTTGCCGGAGGTCGAGACACCCATGATCGGGCTTCGGCCGAACTCGCCGATGGCGATGACGAGTGTTTCCTCCAAGAGGCCTCGCTGGTCGAGATCTTCAACGAGCGTGGCCAGGGCGGGATCGAGCTTGGGCAAGTGCAGATCCTTCAGTGGCCCGAAGTTCGAGGCGTGGGTGTCGAAGGCGTCGACGACGGGGTTGCCGTTGGCAACGGCCGGCCAATTGACCTGCACGAATTTCGTACCGGCTTCGACGAGCCTGCGGGCGAGCAAGCAAGACTGCCCGAAGGTGCTTCGGCCGTAGCGGTCGCGCATCTCCGCGGATTCCGCATCCAGGCGGAACGCCTCGCGAGCTTTGCCGGAGAGGAGAAGATCGAACGCCTGCGAGTAATAGTCGTTGAGGGCGTAGGATTCGACCGCCTTTTGGAGTTGCGGCATCCCCTTGTTGACGGTGTCCCAGAGAGAGCTTCGCTTTTGCAGTCGCGCGATGGGCGTGTCGCCGCGCGGGGCGAGGTCGTCCATCTTCAGTTCGGCGTTGGGATCCTGAAAGAGGAAGTAGGGATCGTAGGCTCGGCCGAGGAAGCCGGCGTTGCCCGCTTTGCCGATGACGTTGGACTCTTGCATCGGCCTGGGCATCTGCACGACGGGAAACATCGGTTGGCCGGTCGGCTTGAGCTTGGCGATCACCGAGCCGATGTTTGGGAAGTCGCGCGGCGAGGGTGGTTCGAGTTGGCCAGAGGGTGAAACTTTGTCGGGCGTGTAGCCGGTGAGCATCTGATAGTGGGCGGCAGTGTGATTGAAGAGACCGACAGGGGTGTAGCTGACGCTGTGGATCATCGTCACTTTGTCGGTCATCTGGGCGAGCCTAGGCATGTGTTCGGAGAAGATCAGACCTGGGGTCTTGGTTTGGATTGGCTTGAAGATGCCGCGAATGTTTTCGGGAGCTTCGGGCTTGGGATCCCAGATGTCGAGATGGCTGGGGCCACCTTGCAGGAAGCAGAAGATGACGCTCTTGGCTTTGCCGAATCCGGGACCACCGACGGGGAGGGGGCTTTCACCGGCGCGGGCCTGACTGCTCTTGAAGAAGCTAGCGAGCGATAAGCCAAGCAGGCTGGAGCCGCCGACTTCGAGGAGTTCTCGGCGGGAAAGACCGTCACAGAGTCGTCCCTGGCGTCCGTTGATGGTGATCATTGCTTCTTCCTCGACATTGGAGTCAGTTGTCGACTGCTGGAGATCTTACCTGTTAAAGAGGAATCCCGCACTGTTAAAGAGCGCCCATGCCAAATCCTGAGCCGCTTCGGGCTTGGCGGGGTAGGCCGCCAAATACTCGACCGCTTTGGCACGTTCCTCGGGGGTGGGGGGTCGGCAAAGAACGGTCAAGTAGATTTCGTCGGCGAGCTTGTCGTCGCCGGGGGAAGCGCTAGCGAGCTTGTTGAGGCGATTGTTGCCGTCGGCAAGCATCGTACCGAGCGTCGGGCCGTTGATCAGGCTTAGAGTCTGCTTAAGGCTGACCTCGGCGACGCGTTCGCATTCGCAGACGCTTTCGCGGGGCGGCCGGCCGAAGGTCTCAAGGAAGTCGGCCCGGACGGCGGTGTCTGGGAGTTGACTGGCGCGGAAGCCGACAGGGAGTCCTTCGACGGGTATGGGGACGCCCATGGCGGCCGAGATCGAATCTTGCAATTGCTCGGCCGTCAGTCGCCGGGGGAGCGCGTGCGAGAAGTTCACCTTGTCGTCTTCATTCCAGGAATTGGTTTCGATGCTGAGTTGATAGGTTCTCGAGTTGGCGATCGTTCGAAGCAGGTTCTTGAGATCAAATCCATGATCGACAAAGTCGCGAGTTAGAGCGTCCAGGAGTTCTGGATTGCTGGGGGGATTGCTGGACCGGATATCGTCGACGGGCTCGATGACGCCGATGCCGATCATGTAGCTCCAGAATCGATTGACGATCGAGCGAGCAAAGTACGGGTTCTCGGGAGAGGTGAGCCAATCGGCCAGTTGTTTGCGTAGGGTCGTTTGCGATTGGTACGAGCCGGCATGCTCGAAGGGGAACTTGGGAGGGATGACCGCCTGCGTGCGAGGGTGTTTGACCGGTTCGTAGCCCGCCGGCAGATCGTAGATGATTTCTTCGCCGGGCTTGAGGCCGTTCTTCCGCTGGACGCTCGCGAAGTACGCGCCCAGTTCGTAGTGCTGGGTCTGCGTCCATCGTTCGAAAGGATGGTCGTGACATTTATTGCAATTGAAGCGAATCCCCATGAAGAGGTGCGTCGTATCCTCCATCGCCTTGAGCGGGTCGCGAGCGACCTTGAAGAAGTTGGCGGCGGGGTTTTCGTAGGTGCTGCCGGTGGCGGTGAGAAGTTCGCGGACGAACTCATCGACGGGTCGATTGTTGGCGACTTGTTGCCTGATCCAGTTGCGGAAGGCCCAGACTCCCTTGTCGCCGAGATACTTGCGATTGCACTGGAGTAGGTCTGCCCACTTGTAAGCCCAACGGTCGACGAACTCGGGCCGGTCGAGAAGCTCATCGATGACGCGGGCCCGCTTTTGCTTAGCTGGGGTGGCGTCGGCGAGGAATGCTTTGATTTCCTCTGGGGTCGGCTGCGAGCCAACCAGGTCGAGGTAGACTCGACGAAGGAAGGTAGCGTCATCGGCCAGGGGGGCGGGAAGGATCTTCAACCGTTGGAGCTTCGCGTCGACGAGGTGATCGATGTAGTTGTGAGCCGGGGGATTGACCCAGACGAAGTCGGGACGCGGATCCAGAACGGAGAGATACTTGACGGCGTAGTTCCCTTCGTAGCGGATCAGGATGGCGACTTCGCCCCGGCGAAGGGCCTGCACACGCGCGGGCTCGGCCACCTTCGCGACATAGTCGGGGCTGGCAGTGAGTTCGGCATCACGAGTGACGTCTCGCTCGGTCCCATCCGGATAAGTCGCGATGACGACCAGATCCTGCCAGGAGCCGGGCTCGCGTAGGTTGGTGTGTTCGGGATAGACGCGGATGGCGGTCGCGCGGGTTGCCTGGCCGACGTCAGACTTATTTCCTTCGCGGATCCACTGCAACAGAACGCGGTAATAGCGATGATCGGTGCCGAAACGAAAGCCCCCTTCGTGAGGAACCTCGTTGGTTGGTTTCATGATCAGCAGGCTATCGGTCGGTCGCGAACGGTTGAAACGGCGGGAGGAGAGGTCGGTGATGAGTTGCTCGTGATCCCACTCGGGATCGTAGCCCCGCAGCGAAAGTTTGAAGCCTCGCTTTCCTTTGGGGGTGCCGTGGCAGGGGCCGCTGTTGCAGCCTGATTTGCTCAAGATCGGCATGACGTCGCGGACGTAGCTGACGGGTCGGGGGGCCTGCATACCGGTGACTCGGATCGGAACTTCCGCCGTCTTGTCGGCGACTTTGAAGCGGGCGATCGCTTGGCCGTCGGCAGCGGGGATAAAAAAGCCATCCGCATCGCGCGTGACGATCGTCGAGGCGGGACTGAATTTCTCAGAGGAGACGATCTCGACCGTTGCGACGCGGGTGAGGTCGACCGGCTCGCCGGCGGGCGTTTTACCGGTGACCAGGACTCGGGCGGCGTCGAGCGAGTCTTTGAGTTCGACCTGGGTTGGTTCGAGCTTGATCTCGGCGATCGGGCCGTCGTAGATTTTCTCTGTCGGCGCGGGCCCCTGGGGAGCCGGTCCCTCCGCCGCCATCATGGGGCTGGCCCCAGTGGTTGCCGCGACTATGCCCAACACGATCCACGTTCGCATCTGAACGGTTCCTTACACTGGCCGGGGCAGATTCATTCGACGTTTCCATTGATTTTAGACCAACGGAAGCCCCCACGGACAAACTTGTTTGTCCGTGGCGCCCAGACTCGACAAACAAGTCTGCTTGCAGGCAAAAGCGGTGCCCGTGGCACCCATGCCTACCGCATCGTCGACAGCGTCCTATCCTGCCGGCACGACGATCTTGATCTCGTGCGGAGCAAGTTCGAAATCCTTGGTCTGTTTTCGACCCGAGAAGTCCGCGAGTCCGACCAAGCGAATAGTGTACTCTCCTGGGGCGATTCCCGCTCCCTTGAATTCCATGGTTGTCATGAACTGGCCGGCGGGGATGGGCGGGATTACGGCGGTTATGCCTTGCGGGAGGTTGTCGACGCGGAAGCGGATTTCCCCCTCGAAGCCGGGCTCACGGGTGATAAGAGCCGGCATGTTGGCCGATCCGTTCGCAGGGAGGGAGACGTTTTTGGACGGGAGGTTGATTTCAAAGGGCTGAACTAAAGCCACAAAGACGGGGGGCAATGTCACCCGAACTTCTCGGCCGCCGACTTGCGAGATGGCGGTGAAGACCATCGTCCCTTGGCTTCGGCCATATTCGACGTTTCCGGGAAACGGAATCGCTCCCGCGGACTTCTCCTTCTCGATGTTGGTGTCGACGCCGAGCGGGAAGCTGGGGATTCGAGTTCGTGGTTCGATGCGGATCGCTTCGGTGGCCGTCGGGCCGCGCTGAATCGTTACGGGGAGCGAGCCTCCGATGCCATGAGGAATTCGAATGGACCTTGCGGCGACCTGGACGGTAAAGGGGGTCTCTTGACAGAGAGCTGACGGCATCGGGTCGAGGAACTGGCGATCAACGAAGGGGGCGAGGTTGACCGCATTGCCCGCCGCCTGTCGATCGATCGGCTGCGCAGGGTTTCCGCCTCGACCCCAAATTTCGATGGGAACGGTGCTAGGAGAAGTGCCGGGCTTGGCGGAGAGAAGGATGTATCCTTGATCTTGTCCCGCTTCGATGTGACCCTCCTCGGCAACGATACCGTGAATCTTTTCAGGAACGAAGAGCTGAATGGGACCGCCATAGCCTCGGCGTTCAACACGGACAGGGACGTACTCGACTGAGCCACGCGGCACGTTGATGACGTCGCTCATCACTTCCAAGGAGAAGTCCTCGCCGAGCGTGTCGGCCGACAACCGATAGACGAAGCCTGGACCGCCTCGGTTGCTGAGATCTTCCACCGCGAGGAAGACCTCATTCGTGCCGTCGGGCGTGACGAAGTCGAAGACCGGGTCGATCTGATCGACGCTTCGGACGAACGGCGCCCCTTCTTTATT
>CALLYK010000282.1 GCA_937858365.1 uncultured Isosphaeraceae bacterium
CGGCGGTAATGCCGAGGCTCGCCTGGAAGGCCTTGACCGCTGCGAGGAGTTCCTTGTCGTAAGTCGTATCGACCGTGGCGTTGGTGGCGCCTTCGGGAATTTCGGGGGCGGCGACGCTGAGACGGTCGCGCAGGGTCGGAACCCGGTCGTCCTTCATGCCCAACTTGAGGGTCGGACCGTCGGGGATGACGATCTGCTCGACCTTGAGGCCGTCATTGTCGAGGAACTTGGCGAGGGCGGCCTTTAGCAGGCCGAATTCCTTGTGCGGCGGATCGAGAGCGGCGAGCACCTTGGCCGGATCATCCGCGGCAGCGAGCTTGGTCAGGATATCGCCGGCGTCGATGCGCTTAGGCGTGATGGTCAGCAGCTCATTGACCTTGGTGGGGGTGATGCGCCCGCCGAAGCTGTCCTGGGCGTAGCGGAGCGCCGCGCGGTGCGACTGCCCGAGGGCGTGGATCATGGCGTCCAGCCCCGGCCTCGCGAAGTCGATCATGGACGCGATCGCGCCGCTCCGCGTGGTGGTCGTGGCCGACGAGGAGGTGGGCTCGCCCGAGGGGCAGGGCGTCATCCGCGAGGAGGAGCCGCCCCGCCCCAGCGCCCGGCTGAGCACGTCGCAGCAACGCGCCTCCCTCGCCGCCGTGCGCCGGTCCGACCCCGAGGCGCTCTCCCGCCTGATCCGCGGCGAGCTCGACTGGATCGTGATGAAGGCCCTGGAAAAGGACCGCAACCGTCGGTACGACACCGCCTCAAACCTCGCCGCCGACGTCCGCCGCCACTTGGAGGGCGAGCCCGTCCAGGCCCACCCGCCCGGCGCCCCGTATCGCTTCGGCAAGTTCGCCCGCAAGCACCGCGCCGGGCTGATGACCGCCGGCGCCTTCGTCGCGCTGCTGGTGATGGCCTCGCTCTTCAGCTCCATGCAGGCAATCCGGGCCCGGCGCGAGGAGGAAGCCGCCCGCGACAGCGCACGCCTGGCCATGCTGAACCTCGAGAAGGCGAAGCGGCTCGAGGGCGAACTCTGGGAGAGCGTCGAGAAGCGGACGGAGGCCCTGGCCGAGTCGCGCGCCCTGGCGTCGAGCCTGCAAATCGACCTGGATCTCGCCGAGCTCAAGGCCGACCCCCGGCGCGGCCTGCTCCGGCTGGCGAAACGGCTCCGCGAGTCGCCCGAGATCGCGAGGCACGAGACGATCAGCACCGACGGAGGCCGGACCACGATGTACACCGACCTGGACTCGACGACCAAGCAGAAGGAACTCCGCGAGTTCGTCACGCTGGCCGTGCTCGCCGCGGGACAGGACTTCGCCCCGTTGCTGCCGCCGATCGCGCACGAGGAATCCGAGATCGATCATGATTCCACCCTGTCCCCCGACAACACGACGCTCCTGACGGTCGGCGGGGACGGTACCGCCCGGCTGTGGGACGTGCGGACGGCCCGGCAGGTCGCGACGCTCCGCAAGGGCAACGAGCGGGTCGATCGCGCCCATTTCAGCCCCGATGGCCGTACGGTCGTGACCCTGGACGAGCGACGCATCGCACGATTCTGGGACGCACCGACGGGCGTCCTGCGCGTGGAGTCTGAACAACCGCTCCACGTCGACCCGGAGAAGATGGCCGGAATTGCCGGATTTCCCGACGCGCAGGGAAGGCACGCAAATGCCGAGGTCTGGTTGACCGATCGCCGGTTGATGACGGTCCCGGTGCACTGGAAACAGATCTCCCGGACGTCGAGCAAACGATTCTTGCTCGGCCTGCATGAATTGTGGGACATCGAAACAGGACGGCGGATCGCCCAGTTCGACTGGGCGGAGGACAAACCCCCTTATGACAAACGGATCGGGAACGGCCGCTGGGTCGCCTGGCCCGAAGACCCGGCGAACATCCGGGTGTACTCGCTCGACGACGGACACCTGGTCGCCCGGCTCTCGCATCCGGGTGCCGTCGAGCTGAAGTCCATCTTCACCGACCCCGAGGCCCGCAAGTTCACCACGCTCGTCAAGGAGGCGACGGGGCATCGCTTTCGTGTGTTCGACCCCGCGAAGGCATGGGCCGAGACGGCGAACTGGCCGGTCAAGGATGAATATGTGGGGGATTACGAGGCGAGCTGGTGGGGAGACGATACGATCGTGTGTCGGTTCTGGGCCGAACCCCTGGCGTCCGTCCATCGGGCGGAGAAGCCGGAGGTCTTCCCGTTGTTCAAATCAAGCCGTGTCGAGCTGCTGCCCCCGCGCGGCGACCTGGCGCAGGTCGGGGCCGGTGAGATCTACGATCGTATGACGATGCGGCGACTCGTCCCGCCCCCCGGCCGGAAGTTCCATCCCTCGCTGGCTCGCTTCGCACGCGACGGACGATTCGTCGTGAGCGGCGTCGAGTCGGATGATACCCTCATCGACGTGCACACCGACAAGACCCTGTCCTATCAGGTGAACAAGAATATTTATGCCCTGCCTGGCTTCGGGTGCTTCGTCCTGGACCGCTATTCCGGGGAAACCGAGCAGCGAATCCTCCTGCTCCCCGGGCCTGGCCGGCTGGACCTCTCCGCCGACCTGCTGGAACTCTGGGCCCAGGTCGCTGTCTGCGGCGAACTCGGCCCGGAGGGAGAGTTCGTGCCCTGGGACGAGCCGGCCTGGCAGCGCAGGCGGCAGGAGCTGGCGTCGAGGCCCATGCCCCGGGCCGACTTCCCCTTCCCCGGGCCTGTCGCGAACGACGCCCTTCACTGGCTGCGGGCCGAGTACGAACAGGCCCCCGACGACGCGGACCGCCTCCGACTCGCCTCCGAATTGCTCCGCCGGAGCGAGGGCCTCGGCGACCGCGCCGAGGCAGCCCGCTGGCGCAAGACGCTCGAGGGATTGAAGCCGAAACCGGCCCCGGCCGAGGAGGCGAAGTGATGGACGGCGCGGGCGACCCCTTCGCCGGCGTCTACGACACCCTCCGCCGCCTCGCGGCCGCGAAGCTGTCGAGCGAGCCCGCCGGGCACACGTTGCAGGCGACCGCCCTGGTCCACGAGGCGTACCTGAGGCTGCGCGTCGGCGCCGGATTTGAAAACCGCGCCGCTTTCCTCCGGGCCGCGGCCGAGGCCATGCGCCGCATCCTGGTGGACCACGCCCGGAAGAAGCGGGCCGAGAAACGCGGCGGCGCCGGAATGCGCTTCGAGCTTTCCGAAGGCGACCGCGTCGTCGTCCCCGATCCCGACACGCTCCTCGCGATCGACGAGGCCCTGGACCAACTCAACGCCGAAGACCCCGACGCCGCGGCCCTGGCTCGATTGCGCCTTTTCGCCGGACTCTCGGTGAATGAGGCCGCCGAGGCACTCGCCGTCTCGCGGGCGACCGCGTTCCGCGACTGGGCCTACGCGCGGGCTTGTCTCACCGCGGCGCTCGGTCCTCTCGAGTGATGCGGCTCAAATCAAGTCCAGCCGCCGCCTCGGACTGCGCGACTTGTGGCACTTCGTGCAGAGCCCTTGGATGATCAGCCGGTGCCCCTTGGGGAAGAAACCATGTTCGCGGCTCACCGCCTCTCGTAAGCGACGCACTTCCTCATTCGTGAATTCGACAATCAACCCGCATTCGGTGCAATGCAAGTGGTCGTGTGACGGATAACCGTAGTCGTGTTCGTAAGCCGTGCGATTCGTTAAACGCAACTCGCGAAGAAGGCCCGCTTCCACCAGGAGTTTGAGGGTGCGATAGACGGTCGATCGACTCACCTGGCGATCGGCCGCGCGCAGGTCGGCCACCAGCTCGTCGGCGTCGAAGTGCTTATGGGTCGCGAAGATATGGCGAACCAAGACGCGGCGAGGCTCGGTGAGTTTCTCGCCGCGGATCTCCAGGAACTCGCGGAACTTCTCCTCGGGAGACTCGGAGACGGCCAAGGGCCCCAGCGGCGCGGATTCGATCACGGCGGACTTCCCCGGGACATGCGGTCCTTAAAAGCCGAAATAGTATAGCCGTGAGTCGAGCGACCTTCCACCGCGGTTGCGCCTGACCAAGGGCTCAAACCTCGCAGAGTTTCACGGCTTCGGCAAGGCTCGTGAGCGGGTCGCGCTTGGGGATGAATTCGTGGGCCATGTAGCCTTGAAAACCGATCTCGGCGATCGCCTTGGAGATGGCCCGGTAGTTCAGTTCCTGGGTGTCGTCGATCTCGTTCCGGCCGGGGTTGCCCCCCGTGTGGTAATGCCCGTAGTACTTCTGGTTCTGCTGGATCGTCCGGATCACGTCCCCTTCCATGATCTGCATGTGATAGATATCGTACAACAGTTTGAAGTTGTCCGAACCCACGCGCTTGACCAATTCGACGCCCCAGATAGAGTTGTCGCACATATAGTCGGCGTGGTTGACCTTGGAGTTCAAGAGTTCCATCTGAAGGATCACGCCCGCCTTCTCGGCGACCGGCACGATTTCCTTGAGGGCCTTCACGCAGTTGGCCATGCCGGTCTTCTCGTCGATCCCGCGCCGGTTGCCGGAGAAGCAGATGACGTTCTTCCAGCCTTCTTTCGCGGTCGCCTCGATCGCCTCGTTCATCGCCTTAAGGCATGACTCGTGATACTTCGGGTCGCAGAGGCCGTCGCTGAGCGGGTGCGAGCTGACCATCGTGCAGACGAGGCCGTGTTGCTTGATCGTGGGGAAGTCCTTGGGTCCGAGCAGGTCGATACCCACCAGGCCCATCTTCTTGGCCGCGACGCAGAGGTCGTCCAGCGAGACCTTGCCGTAGCACCAGCGGCAGACCGATTGATGGATGCGGCCCGAAGGAGCGGACGCGGTCGCGCCGGCGGGCGTGGCGAACTCGGCGACGGCGGCCGTCGCGGTCAGGGCCGCCGCCGAGCGTAACAGGCCCCGTCTCGTCAGGCCCGAGGGGGACGTGGGGGCGAAGTCGTTCATGGGCCCATCCTCCAGTGTGTCACAAGGCGAATGCCGATCGCCGCCGACCGGCGATTGCCCGATTGTGCCACCGACCTCGACCGATTGCCACGGGGCGCTGGTATCATGAAGAAGACGTGGCGGAGCGCTTTGGCCTCTGCCCTTTCCTTCCAAGATGACGACACCACCATGCTCCCTCATGTCCCCTATCCTCTGCCGACCTTGCTCGCCGTGACCGTCTTGGGGACCGCCACCGTCTTGGGGGCGAACCACATTCAACACGTTTGGGACCAGTTGAAGCACAAGGTCGAAGTCGTCATGACCGACCAGGTACCCACCGAGGCCGACCCGGCGCTCGTCAAGGCGCCGGTCCCGCGCAAGGGGCTCCTTCTCCGCGACGACGTGCCGGCGACCGAGCGGCCCGACGGCGGGGCGGTCGTGACGATCGGCCTGAGACGCATCGTGGAGGTCCTCAACGTCTGGCCGCCACGCGGGGAGACGACCCATTATCGCATCCAGGTCGGCAAAAATACCGGATGGGTCAAAGCGGATGACGTGCTCATTTGGGACACGCGACTCGTCGTGCGCGTGCCGGGGGCGGGCCTGCCGTCCCACGATGGGACGATCGCGGGCGGGGGCCCGCCCTTGCCCATCACGGCGATCGACGCTCAGGCCGGCACGGTGACCCTCGTCGAATGGGACCCTCAAGGCCCCTGGCGCGCGATGAAACGGCGCCTGACCGTGAAGTTGGCGGACGTGCCCGCCGGGTCGATCGAGGTCTTTCTCGTCCGGGCCGAATTGCTCACCTTGATCGGTCGCCAGGCCCCGGCCGACGCTCGAGCGCGCGCCGCGTTGGGACGCCTCGTGCTCGAAGCGGGGAGCGAACTCGACCCCAAGGCGATCGAGCATCTCGCCCCAGTGCTGGATCGGGTGGGGACCGCGGACGGGGAAGGGGCCCTCAAACTGACGAAGGTCAACGAGGATTGGCGGCCCGACGCTTCGTGGAACACGCAAGGGTTCCGCGGCGTGCCGCTCTCGTGGTTGCCCTGACGGGACCGGACGCGGAGCATCCTCACGTGTCAGCGGCCGGCCCAGTCCGCCGCAGGTGAGCGGACGCGGCCAGGAGAAGGAGCGGGACCACCATCCCCATCCGCAATCGTTCCAGACCGTTGGAAAGGGTCCCCGCGGCGACCAAGGCCACCCAGAGCGCGCAAGCGACCAGCACAAGGTCGCGCCGTCGGACGGCGCCGACCGTCCCGACCAGGGCCAGCATGGCGATCGCCCCGTTCAACCCGACCCATGCCAGCGCGAAGAAGACACCCCAAAGCGATCCCTCGCCCTCTTCCGACTCGCGCAGGACCCAACGCGAAAAGAGGCCGCTGGGCCGGTAGGGTCGGCCCAGGACCTGATAGAAATCGCTGAGGGAATGGCTCAGGAAGAGCTTCACCTGCGACTTCACCAGGACCCGCGCGAATGGGACCGGCCGGGCCCGGATTTCTTCGACGGCCATCCGCCGAGCGGCGGTGATCACGTCATCTCCCGGCCTCACGCGGGCCTCGAGTCGCTCGGACAGCTCCGCGATCCGATCGGGCCAGGTCTTGATCCAGTCTTCGCCCCGTTCTTCCGAGATAGTGTAGCCCGCTCCATGGTAGAGCAACGTCAAGTCGCCCAGCGAAGAGAACCGCGCACCTTCGCCGACCGCTTGGTTGCGGACGACCCACGCGGCCGACGGCGCGAAGCAACCGAGAATAGCCAGGGCCGCCGCCTGGATCGGCTTGGCGTTGCGCTTGGCGATCAAGGCGAGGAGGGCCGGCAGGGCCAAGAAGCCGACCATCGGCCGAATCAAGCCGGACGCCCCGAGGAGAAGGCCCGAAAGGACGCCCCCCGACCAGCGTTCGCGACGACTCGCGAACCACAAGGCGAAGACGGTGCAACTCAAGTACGTGCTTTCGGTGAGGACCACGAGGTCGCGGATGAGGACCCCTGGATGCAGGGCCCAAACCCATCCCACCGCGAGCGAGCGCGCTCGTGAGAGACCCACCGCCTCGGCGATGCCGACGAGGGCGCAAGCCCCGAGCGCTCCGAGCAACGATTGGACCACGAGTACGATGCGCGTCCCGCCGCCCGCGAACTGCGCGAGCCTGAGAAAGGCGGGATAACCGGGGGTCCGCATGGATTCAGGACGCAGACCGTTGGCGTCGGTCGGCGGAAGGGTGCCGTTGCGGGCGCGGATCGCCGCGACCTGGGTCCACGGCGAGCCTTCCTCATCCGCCTTGCCGAACTTCCCGTAGTCCCTGAGGTTGTCCGCCAAGAGGAGATAACGGCCCGAGTCGGGCATGATCGCCCGCTCGGGCTCGGACCAAGGCCCCGCGGCCAGGAGCGCTAACCGCACGACCAGGGCCGCGATGAAGACCAGGACGAGGGGCCAACGGGCCTTCGCCTCCGTGTCGGGACCGACGGGTGTTGTGAGCATGGCCGGGGCCCCGAGGTCGCGTCAGGCTTGGCGGGAGCGTCTCCGCGACACTCGGCGGAACCAGCGACCGAGCGTTCCGCGTCTTCGATGTCAAGAACCGAGGGCGGATCGGTCCCGATCAGGGCCGCGGGGTCGCCTTCTTGGTGATGGTCAGGTTTTCGAAGACGTAGAGCCCGCTTTTGCCGGGGCAGATCAGGTCGATGTCGCCATCACCGTCGAGGTCAATCGCGTGGACTTGTAGCCCGGTCCCGGCCGTACCGGGCGGGAAGTCCTTCATGGCGTCGCGTTCTTCCTTCTTGGCGGGGGCCTTGGCGGGCTCGCCTTCGAAGATGGTGGACTTCCGGAATTCCTGGGTCTTCCGATCGTACTTGTAATAGGCGACGACCGAGGCGTCCACGTCACCCGGCTCGACCTCGTGGGCGTAGACGCGCTTGCCTGAGACGAGTTCGTCGGCCTTGCCGTCGCCGTCGAGGTCCGCCCAAAACTGGGTGTGGACCGAGCCCAGGCGGCCGTCGATCGTCTTCTTCTTGGCGACGTCCCAAACCGTGGCGCCGTCGGGGCCGCGTTCGCCCTTGATCCAGAAGAGGCCGATGTTGTGGCCCATGCCCCAGAAGACGTCGGTCAGGCCGTCGCCGTCCACGTCGCGGCAGGTGATCTGGATGCCGGTGGCCCCCAGGTCCCAGCTCTTGTGGAAGGTCCAAACGCCCGTGCGCGGGTTGGCGGGGGCCTCGTACCAGCCCTTGGGGGTGAGGACGTCGATCCGGCCGTCACCGTTCACGTCGCCCGAGCCGACGCCGTGTCCCGCGCCTACGGTGCCGAGGTCATACTTCTTCCAGACGGGGCTGGGGCCGGCCTTCACGAGTTCGTAGAAGGTCACGGTGTTGACCGAGTTGGGGAGCACTTCGGGAATGCCGTCGCCGGTGAGGTCCACGAAGGCGGCGGCCTCGATGGGGCCCGGCTTGTCGATCTCGTGATAGGTCCAGGTGCCGCCGGCGGCCCCTGGGTTCTCGACCCAGCCGATGTCCTTACCGAAGTAAGAGCAGGTGACGAAGTCCATCCGGCCGTCGGCGTTGACGTCGATCGGCAGCACGGAGAAGTCGTTGTAATAGGTGCCGACCTTGACGATCTCGCGGACCTTCTGACACGTCTTGAAGTCGGGGCCCTTGTACCAGGAGTCGCCGGAGACGATGTCGAGGACGCCGTCACCATCGACGTCGAAGGCCCCGGCCGCCTCGTAGGGGCTCTTGGGATTGATGTCGTGCTTTTTCCACTTGACGTCGCCGGCGAGAGCGAAACTCGTGGCGAGCGATAGGAGGATGGCCCCAAGGGTGGTTGCCGATCGGATCATCGCAGAGGGTCCTGAAGGTGGTTGGGGTTGGTTCGGGAACACGATGAAGGAGGATCAATCGCGCTGAAGGTGGGCCGCGAAGTTCCAGTTTCGCGGCAGTGGAGACGAGCACACCGCGCACTCGAACACATCGTTCTTGACGAGATGGATCGAACCGCAGCATGGACAGCGACGGAAATCGAACGATCGAGTGAAACCCTCCGGCGGGGCCAGTCCCGCGCGAGCGAGGGCCCGCTCGACGGCCGGCCAGGATTCGGGTTCGGGACAGTAACCTGTGGACTGGTTCGTCACCCATGTCACTTGGTAATTGTCCTCCATCTTGACGAACGCGATTTCTCCGGCGGACCTCACGGGCCTTCCACCCGCGCAGGCCACATGCTCACCCCGACGGTCGGCGATGAGCAACCAGCCGTCTTCGTCGATGACAAAGGTGGCGATCACCTCCCGATCCCGCCTCGCACCCGCGTTCGGTTCGAACGCTTGGACCCAACGGGCCAGGTCCGCCGGGGACTCGACCCTGAGGCCGGCGGGAACGGAAGGGGCCCGCTCCGCGATCCGTTCGGGTCCGACATAACGATAAGATGCTCGCATCAGTGAACTCCTCGCATTCGATTCACGGCGCGAGCTCGTCCAAGACCTCGTTACGAAACAGGGTGGGCTCGAGGCCCTTGGTGATGGTCGCGGCCAGGCGCGGGGTGAGGGACCCTGGAGGTACGACTTGAAGCGCGAGATACAGTTGCGCCTCGGTGTCCCCCTCGGTCGCCTCCTCAACCAAGTCGTCCCAGTCCAACCGCCCGATGGGCCCTTGAGTTCGCGTGCGGCAAAGGACCACGATGTCCTTGAGAAAGGCCGCGACCGCCTGGGTCAATCGTACGGAGTGCTTCTTCAAGAACCAACGGAGACCCTCGTAGAGGGCCTGCGATCCGCGCGGGTCCTCCGCCAGGAATTCGTCCACGAAACGACCCAGGGTGAAGCTGGACCATCGTGGGTCGCTGGTTTGGAGTTCAAACCGAATGAGTTGTGATTCGAGGGTGGTAGCCTGGTCGCCTTTGAGCCTAATCATGGAGAAGGACCTTGACCTTCATGTCCCAGGCGAGTGTGCCCAGTTCAACGCGCCGAGTGATTTCGTTCAGTCGATGATGCCCGCCGGTCACGTGGAAGCCGTCGCCTTCCGCGACCCCGCTGATGGGGTCTTCCAGCCTGAATCGGAGCAAGTCCTCATTGAGCATCTTACCAATCCGCTCAGCCTGCTCGACGAAGATGCCGTGTTTTCGCCTCCGAATCGCCCTCGCGACGTCGCCCGCGTCGAGTTCGGCGAGACGGGGGTTGAACTCCTCGTAAGACGGGACTCGGTCGTTGCGGGGGATCCCGAACGACCGACCCTTCGCGTCCCCGCGAACGATCCGAAAGAGGACTTCTTCCGACAGGAGGGCCGCCGATTCAAGGTCCAACGGCCCCACCGGTCCCCAAGTCGGGCCTCGTTCCGCCTTCTCCACCTGATGACTCTCGATTCCTCAGGGCCGTTAGGTTTCGGCCCGAACCCGACGAACGACGATCCCACGAGCGCCGACTTAGAGGTTCGGGTCATCTTCATCGTCTTCTTCCACGTCGGCGTGCAGCTCCCAGCCGAGGTCGGCCACGGCCTTCTCCAGAAGGGCGATCGAGGCGTCGGGGTCGCGTTCGGGCAACTCGAAGTTGATCGCGCTCACGTGGTCGTCTTCGATGACGACATAGCCGCGGAAGTGGCTTGCCGGCACTTCGAGCCAGACCTCGTCGCTATCGCGTACGACCTTACCTTGAAGCCGATCGGTCCAGGTCTCCAGGGTCGTCGGCGCCGTCTTCCAGCCGGGGAGGGCCAGCAGTTCCCGCATCTCACGAGACCTCCGGAAGGGACCAGGGCGCGCGGTACTCGGCGCGTTTCAGGTGCTTGTTCCCGTTGGTTGAGTTGGTCACTTCGGCCTGGGCGTCCCAATGGAGTTTCTCGCCCGACCAGAGGGCGATGTTCCCCAGGTGGCCGACCGATGAGAGCCGGTGGCCGTACTCGAAGTGGCACGAGCATTGCGACCGCGACCGGATCGCGTCCAGCCATTCGCGGTGGTGCCCCGGCGAGCGCGGCAGGCTCGGCGGCGGTTCGTCGATCTTCTCCCCTTTCTTCTCGGGGATGATCTTGTATGTGTTGTAGTTCGCGACCAAGGTCGCGTTCGTACCTTGGAACATGATCCCCAGACCCATGTCTTCCAAGCCATGACTGTTGAAATCGGTCTGAGACCAAATCATGTCGAAACCCTTTTGACCTTTTTTATAATGATATAAGACTTCCAAGGAGTCGGGGGTCTCGGCGTTGTCGTCCAGGGCGTATCGGCCGCCGGTGGCCGTGATCGTCTCGGGGGCCCGCACGTCCATCGCCCAGTGGACGAGGTCCACGATGTGGCAGCAGAAGTCGCAAAGGATGCCGCCGGCGTAGTCCCAGTAGTAGCGCCAGTTGAACGTGAACCGGTTGGGATTGAAGGGGCGTTTGGGGGCGGGTCCGAGCCAGAAGTCGTAATCGCAACCGGCGGGCGGGTCGGAATCGGGCGGGCTGCCCAGGCCCCGACGGTCGGCCGCCATCCAGACGCGCGTCTTGGCGATCGTGCCCAAGGCGCCCGATTGGACGATCTCGACCACGCGCCGGTAGTTTTCGCCGGCGTGGATCAGGTTGCCCATCTGAGTGACGCGCTGGTGTTTGGCCGCCGCGTTGACCATCGCGCGCCCCTCGGCGATCCGATACGACAGCGGCTTCTCGCAGTAAACGTCCTTGTCGGCCTGACAGGCGAGGATGGTGGGGATGGCGTGCCAGTGGTCGGGCGTGGCGACGACGACCGCGTCGATGTCCTTCCTGTCCAGGACCCGACGGAAGTCGGCCGCTTCTTCGCATTTCTCACCGGCGAGGTCGCGGGCCCTCCGCCGATGGGGCTCGTAGACGTCGCAAACGGTGGCGACGCGCACGTCGGGCATGGCCCGGAAGATGTTCAGGAGGCCGGTCCCCATGCCGCCGACGCCGATGAAGCCGAGGGTGATCGCCTCGTTGGGGGAACGGGAGATACGGGGAAGGGACGTGGCGGCGGCGTGCGACGTGGGAAGGGCCCCGGTCGCGGCCAGGGCCGAGAGGGCCAGGAAGTCCCGGCGCGGGAGCTTGCGATTGACCATGACGGGCCTCGTGGGGACGTACTCGGGACCGTTGCCTTCGGGCAAAGTAGCCGAGCGCGAGGGCGTCCACAAGGGGGCGTCGTCTGGAGCGCGCGACGTCATTTGAGGGGCTGGGTTGGCGTTGGTCGCGGAAGCACTCGGTCGCGTTCGTTCTCACATCGGAACTTCTCGCTCTCCTTGACACGCATGTTGACCTTCTTGGTTGTCGATTCCACCGCGTTGGTCTTGATCGGCGGACCTTGGCGGTGGTATTCGTCGCGGCGCCGGGAAAGCGGTTTTTCAAGGCGACCCGACGTGGTCCCAGGGCGTGGCCCTCGTTGTGACTCACAAGTCCGCCGGTCCCGGGTCTAGAGCCGGGGCCGAGCGTGTCCCAAGCCATGTGAGGGACCCGACCGGACCCCGCCGAGGACCCCGTGTCAGCCGTCTTGCCGCCGTGGGCGGCAACCGGACCCATGAAAATGATCGAAGCGGACCCCAGCCGAACTTTCGTCCCTATTTTCTGAGCATATCTGGTTTTGGCCGTTGAACCATCTGTCTGGAGAGACCCCACAAATTGCCGATACCAAATTTTATGAAAATTTTTAAGACTTTAGTTATGTTAAGAAACTTTCTTAATGATTATTGTCTAATTGACTGCCGTCAATGCGCGCCGGCCGAATCGAAGCTGGTGTACCGTCCCACCGGTCATGACGATTGTGAGGGCTTCGAAGAGGTCTCGCCCCGAATCGAAGCTGGAGCACCATCCCAAGGATCGTGACGATCGTGCGGGCGGTTTCGGGCCCTTCAACGTCTTCGCACGCCTCCTCGCCGGGTTGCTCCCACTGACTTGGCGGACTGTTCCACGTGGAACATTTCGGCCGACCAGGTTGAGTTTCGGGGCGGGACCCTGGAGATGACCCGAACGCGTCGACCATGCCCCCCTCGACCGAGACCGCCCCTCGGTCCCACGCCTTGCCCCGAGCGCGGGGAGGGGCGGCATGTCGCGGGGCCGTCAGGCCCAAGAGGGCCGACGGCCCCGCGACATGCGGGACACCCAGTCAGGTCGTCCGATCCCTCGAATCCAGGGGTCCGCGACGCTCACCCCTGGTTACCGACGGTCGCCCTCCGGGGCTGAGAGAAACTCCCGGAGCTCTTCGTTCATCAGGCCCGCTGAATCGGGCCCGACCCAATCGGAAACCGGACCGGACGCCTGAAAGCCCAATGGTCGCGGCGAGGCGTATCAACCCGAAACCTCTTCTTCGCGCGGACCTTCGCGACGCCTCCCCGGCGCATGGCTCAACCGCCCATGAGCATCTTCAGGACATACATCTCCAACTGCTCGTACTGCCTGGCCGCTCGTAACTCCTGGACCCGGGCCTGATCGATGTTGCGGACCACGTCGAGGAGGCGGTGGAACATCGTCTTGGAATGGGCCAGGTGGAACATCGACTCTTCGATGACCGTCGTGCGCATGGCCTTCACGTCCAGGCCCACGCATTCGCCGTCGCGACCGTAGCCGTTCACTTCGAGCGTCCAGACCTGGTCGAACGCCCTGCGCAGGTCGACCGAGCCGAAGACCTTGTCTTGATCGTATTTGAGACCGTTTTGGTCGTTGAGGTGGACGCTCCAGAGCTTGCCGTGCCAGAGGGCGTAGGCCATGTCGTCGGCCGGGTCGAGGCCCGCGAGGATCGAGTGGGCGCTTTCAATGAGCACACCCGAGCGCGCGGGGGCGATCGTCCGATAGGCCATGCCGACCATGTGGCCGACCGTGGGCAGATACGCCTGGTCCATCGGCTCGTTGGGCTTGGCCTCGCCGAGGACCCGAATCTCGGGGTCGTGCTCGAGGATGGCGTTCCAACCGTCGAGGATGCGGCCGATCGCGGTCTTGCCGTCCTTGGCCTCGCGCACGTAGGTCCCCTCGCGGGCCAGCCACAAGACGTAGTTCTTGCAACCGACCTCACGGGCCAGGTCCACGCAACGCTTGGCGCGATCGAGGGCGTATTGGCGGTCGGCCGGGTTGTTCGCGGTGAAGGCGCCGTCGATGGTGCGCGGGTCTTCCCAAAGCCGCGGCGCGATGATCTCGACGAAGAGCCCTTCGCCGTCGAGCATGTCCTTGACGGCCTTCACGCCCTTGAGGGTGCTCGGCCAATCGAGGTCCGCCGGCACGATGTCGTCGTCGTGAAACTGCACGGCGTCGAAACCGAGTTCCTTGTAGGCCTTGATTTTTCGGGCGAAGTCCAGCTCCCTGCGCACGGGGGGACCGAACGGGTCGGCCCCCGTGCTGATGTTCCAGGGTCCAAACGAGAAGCGATATTGAGTGGTGTCCGAAGGGGTGGCCATGATGATGGTCTCCTTGCCTCGCATGGGACGTTGTCGCACGCCCCTAGGCTAGCGAAGGGCCCCTCGTTTTTCTGCCCCCCAGCGGTACCCGATGACTCACGACACCAAGGCCCCTCGGTCTCCCTTGCGTTTGTGGCACCTCACGCTCTTGCCGCTTTTGGTGGCCCTCGCTTACGTCAACGTCCGCGACCAGCGCATCACGGACCCGCTCTGGGCGGCGGTCGCGATCGCCGGGTTCGTCCTCTACGGCGCGATCGCCTGGTGGCTCTGGTCCCGGGCCGTCCCGCGATGGGCCGGCTCGAAAGTCGCGAAGGTCCTCGCGCGGAAGGTCGGCGTCGGGGACCGGACGATCGCCGCGGCGGCCTATCTCGTCGTCATGGCCGCCCTTTTTTTGTTGGCGACTTGGATTTATGTGTATCTGGAAGTGAACCTGAAACGATGACCGGCAGGCGATCGTCGGACCACCGGGAGACGACGCGAGCGGGTCGAAGAACGTCGCCCAGAGCGCTCTCCAAGGCGTTCAGGAACTCGGCTATTCGATTCCAATCATCATCACCGTTTGTTCGCGAGCTTACGCGCATCCCGCGATCTCTTGCAATGTCTCCTCCGCTCGCGAGAATGAGCGGGGACTTCTGACGCGGTGTTCGGTAGCTGTTGAAGGGGGCGACGATGGGCGAGACGCCTGGAAAGTCGATGGTTCAGGGCGAGGTAGGCGACCATACCGTCACGCTGGCCCAAGGGCCGGCTGGTACCCGCCCCGCGGGCGAGTCCTCCGTCCCGTCGAACGCCTCCTCGGCCACGAACGAGCGGGCCGTTCCCGAGACGATCGGCCGCTATCGGGTCGTCCGGCCGCTCGGGAAGGGGGGCTTCGGCAGCGTCTACCTGTGCCATGATGACGACCTGAATCGTCTCGTGGCGATCAAGGTGCCGAACCCCGAACGGATCGCCCGCCCCGAGGACGTGGAAGCCTACCTGAACGAAGCGCGTATCTTGGCCAGCCTGGACCATCCTCACATCGTCCCCGTCCACGACGTGGGACGCACCGACGACGGCCTCTGTTTCGTGGTCTCGAAGTACGTCCGGGGAAGCGACCTGGCGGCGAGGGTTCGCGAGGACCGCCCCAGCCTCCGAGATGCGACGGGCCTCGTCGCCACGGTGGCCGAGGCCCTGCACCACGCCCACACCCGGGGCCTGGTCCACCGCGACATTAAGCCCGCCAACATCCTGATCGACGAGTCGGGCCGGCCCTGTGTGGCCGACTTCGGCCTGGCCCTGAAGGCCGAAGACCATGGCAAAGGGGCGAAGTACGCTGGCACCCCTGCTTACATGAGCCCCGAACAGGCACGCGGCGAGGGGCACCGGGTCGATGGGCGTTCGGACATCTTCAGTCTGGGAATCGTCTACTACGAACTGCTGACCGGGACCAAGCCCTTCACGGCGGCGACGCAACGAGAGCTGCTCGACCTGATCGCCACGTCCGAAGCGCGGCCGCCCCGGCAGATCAACGATACGGTCCCGAAGGAGCTGGAGCGCATCTGCCTGAAGGCGCTGGCGCGCAAGGCGTCGGACCGCTACACGACGGCGCGGGACATGGCCGAGGACTTGCGGTATTTCCTCGATCATCGGGCCGCGGACGCCATCGGGCCGACGGCCGCCGCCGTCGTCAGCCCGCCGACCGGCCCCACTCGGGAAATCACGCCGCCCCAGACGACGCCACATTCTCCCGATTCCGACCACCCGGTCCTCAAGATCGTCCCTAAAGGACTTCGCTCCTTCGACGAGCACGACGCCGACTTCTTCCTGGAACTCCTGCCCGGACCTCGGGACCGAGACGGTTTGCCCGACAGCCTCCGCTTCTGGAAAGACCGCGTCGAAGTGACCGACCCCGACAAGGCCTTCCGGGTGGGCCTGATCTACGGCCCCTCGGGCTGCGGCAAGTCTTCGCTGATGAAGGCGGGACTGCTGCCCCGCCTCGCCAAGCACGTCCAGGCGGTGTACATCGAGGCGACCCCGGACGAAACCGAGTCCCGCCTGTTGCGGGCCTTGCGGAAGGCCTGCCCCGACCTCTCGCCTCAGATGGCCCTGGTCGATTCCCTGATGATCGTCCGGCAAGGACGCGTCTTGCGCTCGGGTCGGAAGCTGCTCATCGTGCTCGACCAGTTCGAGCAGTGGCTCCACGCCAGGCGCGGTGAGGAGAACACCGAGCTGGTCCGAGCCCTGCGCCAGTGCGACGGCGAGCACGTCCAGGCGATCGTGATGGTGCGCGACGATTTCTGGCTCGCCGCCAGTCGGTTCATGCGTGATCTGGAAATCCGCCTGGTCGAGGGGGACAACAGCGCGCTGGTGGACCTGTTCGACCCGGCCCACGCCCGGAACGTGCTCACGGCGTTCGGCCGGGCCTACGGGAAACTCCCCGAACGCGCTCAAGACCTCACGCGCGACCATCATGAGTTTCTCGACCAGAGCGTGGGCGGCCTGGCGCAAGACGGCAGGGTGATCTCGGTGCGCCTCGCCCTCTTCGCCGAGATGGTCAAAGGGAAGGCCTGGACACCGGCGGCCCTGCGCGACGTCGGCGGCACCGAAGGGGTGGGCGTGACCTTCCTCGAAGAGACCTTCAGTGCCTCGACGGCCCCTCCCGAACACCGCCGCCTTCAGAAAGCGGCCCGAGCCGTGCTGAAGGCCCTCTTGCCAGAAAGTGGCTCCGACATCAAAGGGCAGATGCGGTCGGAAGTGGACTTGCGCGAGGCGTCGGGTCACGCCGATCGTCCCCGTGACTTCGCCGACCTGACGCACGTTCTCGACAATGAACTCCGACTGATCACGCCGACGGACCCGGAGGGCCTCGATGACGAGCGGCCATCAGCAGCACCAGCCGGGCGCTACTACCAGTTGACCCATGACTACCTGGTCCCCTCCCTCCGCGACTGGCTGACCCGCAAACAGCGCGAAACCCGGCGCGGTCGGGCGGAATTGCGGCTGGCGGAGCGATCTTCGCTCTGGAACGTCAAGCCCGAGAATCGTCATCTGCCTTCGCCCCTGGAATGGGCCAACATCCGATTGTTGACCCGGAAGAAGGACTGGAGCGAACCTCAACGCACGATGATGAAGCGTGCCAAGCGGGTGCATGGGCTGAGGGCGCTGGGACTGACGGCACTCATCGCCCTGCTCACCTGGGGCGGCGTCGAGGGGTACGGCAACCTTCGAGCGTCGAGCCTGGTGGAATCGCTGCGCACCGCCGGCACGAGCGATGTCCCCGCCATCGTCCGCCAACTCAGCGGCTACCGGCGCTGGGCGAACCCGCGCCTCAAGACACTGGTTCAAAGCGGCGACGCCACCCGCCGCGAGAAGCTCCACGCCGGCCTCGCCTTGCTCCCCGTGGACGATGCCCAGGTCCCGTACCTGGAAGAACGCCTGCTCGCCGCCGAGCCGACCGATCTGCCGGTCATCCGGGAGGCCCTCAAACCGCACCGCGCCACCCTGGTCCCCAGGCTCTGGTCGGTCGTCGAGGCCGCGAAACCAGGCGACGAGCCCTTGCTCCCCGCGGCGAGCGCCCTGGCCGACTACGCGCCGGAGGACGCCCGCTGGGAATCGTCGGGCGGCAAGGTGGCGCAGGCCCTGGTCGCGGTCAACCCCGTGTTCCTCGGCCCCTGGCTTGATGCCCTGCGCCCCGTGCGGGGCGTGTTGAGCCCGCCCCTCGAGACGACCTTCCAGGACAAGGAGCGTCCCGAATCGGAGCGGGACCTCGCCGCCAACATCCTGGCCGACTATGCCGCGGACGACACCGATCGGCTGTCGCGACTGCTCCTCGTCGCCACGCCCAAGCAATACGCGGCGCTCTATCCGAAGTTCCGCGCGACCTGCGACGAGTATTTCTTCCTGCGCCACCGCGGCGAGGCGCGCGGCATCGGCGGCCTGTTCTACGACGACCTGAACGCGGCGACGCCCGATGTCGGCCTGCCCTGGGAGCGCTGCCTGGAGTTCATGCAACGCGTCGGCCATGGCTACCGCGAGGCGTACACGGCGGTGGTCCAGCGCCGCCGCGATGCGCCCTGGGGCGAGCGCGAGCGCGCCTACCAGCTCTACCGCCGCGGCCGCTACGTCGAGTTCAATCTCCTGCAGGACCGCGGGACGCGCTTCGGTCTCGAAACGGGTGCGCGCACGGAGTCGATCCTCGCGTCGTTGCCGCCGCTCGTCGCCTGGCGCTACGACTGGCGCCCCGAGGCCGGGACGCCCGCTCCTATTCCGGAACAGGAAGTCCTGAGCCTATTGCTTGAGGAACCTCTCTGGGGCGAGGAGACCGCCCTAGGTCTCCCCACTGCCGACGCCCTGCAAAATCTCCTCGAAGGGAAACTCGCAGCACGCGAAGTCGATGCCAACGGCGCCATCAAAAAGCAGGTTCTCAGGAAAGACGTCAGCCTGGCGGACGTCGTGGCCCTGGACAACGGCCCCTTCGCGGGATTTAACGGCGATTGGTGCACGTGCAACACCGTCCGCGAGTATGCCCTCAACTACCGTGCCGCCCAGGTCGGGCATCAGGCCCCAGTTGGTCTCGAGCAGGCCGAAGCTGGCGTCGTCGGCGGCCACCCGCAGGTCGCAGGCGAGGGCGAGCTGGCAGCCGGCGCCGAGGGCGTGGCCCTGCACCGCAGCGATCGTGGGGTACGGGGCATCGGCCAGCCAGGTGAAGCTCTCCTGCACCTTGCGCACCAGCGCCGGACCTTTCAGCCCGTCGAGGTCGGGCGCCGCCGAGCTGCCGAAGAAGTCGGTGAGCACCGCCGTGTCCAGGCCGGCGGAGAACGACCGGCCGGCGCCGCCGACGATCAGCGCCCGGATCGACGGGTCCGCACCCAGCTCCGCGCCGACCTGGCGGAGCTCGAACCACATCTCGTGGGTCTGGGCGTTGAGCTTCTCGGGGCGCTGGAGCGTGAGGCGGACGACGGCGCCGTCGCGCTCGACGGAGAGGGTGGTCACGAGCGGGCCTCCTGGCGATGGTCGGGGCCCGATCATCGCCGCGTCGGCGGCGTCCGGCCGCCGGACGAACGGGGGCCTCTCGGCCGGTGGGATTCGGCGGATTTAGCACTAAGTTGCCTGCGTGGCCCGCTCGATCTCCGCCGAACGGCCCGGCCCCCTCGGCCTGCACGACGTGGCCGACCGGCTCGGCGTCCACTACATGACCGTGTATCGGTACGTGCGGACGGGCCGGCTCGAGGCCACGAAGGCGGGCAGCACGTGGACCGTGGACGCGGCGGCGCTCGACGCGTTCACCTCGCCCCGCGCCGTCGTCGCC
>CALLYK010000283.1 GCA_937858365.1 uncultured Isosphaeraceae bacterium
CCTGCGCCCGGGGCGAACCACTCCGCCGAGGGCCCGCCGGGTCGGGGCCCCGCCCCCGCCGCGCCTGAGACGGCGGCATGACCGAACTGGTCGTAGAGGCGTTTCTTGTCGTTGTCGGAGAGCACGTCGTAAGCGGCCTGGACCTCTTTGAACTTGGCCTCGGCGGTCTTGTCCCCCGGATTGACGTCGGGGTGGAACTTCCGGGCCAGGCCGCGATAGGCCTTCTTGATCTGGTCGGCCGAGGCGTCCCGAGGCACCCCCAGCAATTCGTAATAATCGCGTTCGGCCATCGTCCCGTCCCCCTTCTCCCCACATGGACTCTTCGAACTCGCTTGCGTGGGGCCTATTCACTTTCAGGGAATTCTATCCGCCCTGGTCCTAGACCGAACAGAGGCGCGAAGAGGACCCGGCGCGGTTGCCGTTCGCATGTTGGCCGTCTCGTCTTTTCACCTTCGTCGGTCCGCGGTCGAGCCCCGCGTCGGGCAGCCGCCTCAGGATGAACTACGCTTCCAGAGGATGAAAGGATCGGCATTTGGTTCGAGGACGCGCTCGAATGTCACGCACACCCTCGGAGGAACGATGGGACCGCTGGGAGCGGGACTCGATGCGTCGCAAGATGGACGATGCTCTCCACGCGGTCGCGCGCCGGGCGAGCTGCCAGACCGAGGAAGACCTCGCCGCGGAGAATGGCACGTCCTCGTCGCTAACCTATCTATTGCACTGCTGGCTCCTCCAATTGGAACGCCGGACCTGCGAGTTGGAGATGCAAAGCCGCCGCTCGGAGGACCTGTCGAGGCGCTGGCGGTCGGCCTTCGTCACGGTCAGCGTGGTGGCCCTCGTCCTGGCGGTCCTTTCGGGCGCTCCGTTCGTCCGAGGGGGCCCGCCGGGTACGCCCACACCGGTCGCCTCGGGCCTCCCGCCGGCCGATGTCGAAACGGTGCGTTGACAGAAAGGGCCCTGTCGCAAGACCCCAAATCAGAGCAACTTGTGGCGAGAAAACGGGTCCGTTGTTCCTTTTCTCGCCCTGGGGCGGATTGGGCCGCGCTACCCACGTAAACCAATCCGCCAAGTCAACACTTGGACGCGGGTCAGGCCCTCGGGCACGGAAGGGGCCTGGGCCGTCGCGCCAACGGCTCTGGCTCGTGAATCGCCCGGATTGCCAAAGAGCCAATTTCCATCTTGCGACATGATTCGCATGAAGGGAGGACGGGCGCCAAAAAAAGACGCCCGAATAATCGTTGGGACCCATTCCTGCCGCGCGACCTCCTCATTCGCGAGGACTTGCGCAAATCGTCCCGCACCGGATAGAATCCTGGCCGCGTGGCAGCTTCCCAGGGCCTCAGCGAGGTTCCCGTCATGATCTTGGAGTGTCTGGATCGAGGTGATGGGCCCGTCGTCGTCTTGCTTCATGGCTTTCCGTTCGACCGCTCGCTATGGGACGAGCAGGTCGACGCCTTGAGCGGTCCCTACCGGGTCATTGTGCCCGACTTGAGGGGCCACGGCACGAGTGCCGTCGTGCCGGGCGTGGCGACGGTGGAGGCGATGGCGGCCGACGTCCTCGAGACGTTGAATGATCGAGGCGTGCAGGGCCAAGTGGTGTTGGGCGGGTTGTCGATGGGCGGCTACGTCGCGCTCGCCTTGGCCGTGGACCATCCGGCTCGGTTGCGCGGCTTGATGCTGATCAACTCGCGCGCGGCGGCCGACACGCCGCTCACGCGAGAGGTCCGCGCGACGCTCGTTGAGAAGGTCCTGGCCGACGGTCATCCCGGCGCGGTTGTCGAGACGATGCTGCCCAAGCTCTTCGCGCCGGGACGCTTCGAGACGCGAGGACCGGAGGTCGCGGCGATCGAGGCCGTCATGCGCCGATCGCCGGTGGAAGGAGTCGCGGCGGCCCTGCGCGGTTTGGCGGCGCGGCCCGATCGAACGGCGGACCTTCCTCGGATCGCGCTGCCGACGTTGGTGGTGGCCGGGACCGATGATCAACTCATCCCGCTCGCCGAGTCCCGCGCGATGGCCGAGTCGGTCCCCGGTGCGCGCTTCATCGCGGTCAACGGGGCGGGACACCTGGCGCCTTTGGAACGACCCATCGAAGTGAACCAGGCGATCGGGGACTTTTTGGCGTCGTTGGGCCCGGCTTCGTGAATCGTGTCGGCGCGCTTGCTCGAAGTGCGATCGGGTGCAACAATCGCGTGCCCAATCGAGGTCCCACCCCGTCTTTTCGGGCCCGCGCCCGAACACTTTCAGGCCGCCCATGCGACGCTCCTTCGCGGTTTGGCTCGCCGATCGCCCGAGTCGCCGGTCACGCTCGCGCACCCGGCCCGTGGTCGAGGCCCTCGACACGAAGCAATTGCTCTCGTCGCTTCCCAGCGCGATCGCGGCGGGGCCCTCGCCGCCGGCCGTCGCGAGCATCGCGGCGCGACCGTTTGTCCAACGTCTGGCGAACCTGCCCTTCTCGTCTCGCGACGGTCGGCGCCTGGCGTTGGACGTTTATCTTCCCCCGGGTGAAACGACCCAGCCGCGCCCGGTCATGATCGCGATCCACGGGGGCGGTTGGCGCCGCTTCAACAAGGAGGAGTTTGGCCCGCGCGCGGCCGTCTTCGCGCGTCAGGGTTTCGTGGTGGTGGTGCCGAATTACACGCTTTCCCGCGCGAGCGCGGCATCATGGCCGGCCAATTTCGAGGACGTGCGCGCGGCGGTGGCCTGGACCCGAAGCAACGCGGCGCGATTCGGGATCGACCCGAACCGTCTGGCGGCGGTGGGGGAGTCGGCGGGCGGGCACCTGGCGGAGTTGCTGGGCACCCATGGGGACTATCCCGACGGCCTGGGGGCCCGAGCACGCGTGAACGCGGTGGTGGCCCTGGCGGGCCCAAGCGACCTGAACACACTCTCGGCCACGAGTCG